>JAWXCI010000050.1:0-65360 GCA_034408895.1 Flavobacteriales bacterium | reverse complement strand
TTAATTCTGTATTCACAAAAGTTCTTCCCAAAAACTTTATGCCTTCCGGGAAATTTTCTGTTGAAGTAACTGCTGCGTAGTATGCAGGAAAAAATGTGGGGGTGATAACTAGACTGTAAAACACTTTTAGCCCAATCGTAAAACGCCCAGGCGGTTTGAACTTTCTTATTTGAATTCATGGGGGAAAAGTAGAGGATGTGCCGATGTGGGGATTTGCTAATGTGGCGCTATGATGGCGTGGAGTCATGTCCATTGGGTTGTGTGATTTACTGTGTGCGTTGAGTTCCTTGCCACAACAGAACATCCCCACACCAGCACATTTGGAAGATTAAGTTTGCACCATGAACCAGGCATTTGATATCACAATTGTGGGCGGAGGCATTGTTGGGTCTGCCACGTTTTACAAATTGCAGAAGCGGTTTCCGCAACTTCGGATTTTGCTGCTTGAAAAGGAACGCGCACTTGCTCATCACCAAACGGGAAACAATAGTGGTGTGATTCATTCAGGCATTTACTATAAGCCTGGTTCGCAGAAGGCGCTGAACTGCGTGAGTGGCCGCAAGGAACTTGTGCAATTCGCACGTGAGCACAATATCAAACATGATGTCTGTGGAAAATTAATTGTGGCAATAGACTCCACCGAACTTCCGCAGATGGAAAAAATCTGGCAGAATGGAGTACAGAATGGAATAGAGGAAATGCGCAAAGTCAGTGCAAACGAGATTAGAGAAATTGAACCGCATTGCATTGGGATTGCTGGAATTCATGTGGGCTGCACAGGCATTATTGATTTTAAGAGCGCCACGGAGAAGATGTGCGAAATTGGCAAAGGCATCAACTCATCCAGTGAAGTTCACACAAATGAAGAAGCACTTGACTTTGTGCGTGAAGGTGAATGGACAACAGTGGTAACATCAAAAAACAAATACTCTACACGCTGGATAATTTTTTGTGGTGGATTGCAGGCCGACAGGCTTGCGAAAAAAGATGGAGTGAGCCTGAAGGAGAAAGTGGTTGGCTTTCGCGGAGATTATTACGAGCTGACAGATGAAGCCAAACACAAAGTGAAGCATCTCATCTACCCTGTGCCCAATCCTGACTTCCCTTTTTTGGGTGTGCACTTCACGCGCATGGTGGATGGCAATATTGAGTGTGGACCCAATGCTGTGTTCACATTCAAGCGTGAGGGTTATGGCAAAACGGATTTTTCTTTTCGCGACACATGGGATGCGCTGACCTATGGTGGAACATGGCGCATGTTCTTTTCCAATTTCAAATTTGGTGTGGATGAATACCGCAGGGCATTCTCAAAAAGACTTTTTCTCAAGACGCTTCAAAGGATGATTCCTTCGCTCACGATGGAAGACATTTATCCGGGTCGGGCAGGAGTGCGAGCGTTGTTGTTGCGACAAGATGGCGACACGCGCGATGATTTCCGGATTGAATACACCGACCACAGTATTCATGTGTTGAACGCGCCTTCGCCTGCGGCAACAGCTGCGCTTGCCATTGGTGATGATATTCGCGGGATGGCTGAGAAGCATTTTGCGTTGGTTTGAAAGAAAGGTCAGGCCGCCCGCGAAAATTCTCCACTCCATCCAGCACAATTCCTACTTCAGTTCCCTTTACAAGAGTTTTTTCTTCTCGAAGGTCATGGATTTCAACAGTGCACTTAAGACCGTATTTGTCGTTGAGCAAATTCAATTTCTGGCGCACGAGTTCTATGCCGCTCGAATGATGTTCAGGATCTTTCCCGTTTGACATTTCAAGGATTCCCTTGCCATTGTCCGTAACCGTAACTGCCAGTTTGTTTTCCACTTTGTCGTTGGCCAGCCTTATGTCGAGAAAAACTACATCAGGGCGTTCGTCCTCGATAAGAGCAATTGCTTCTTTCTTATTGGAAGCTTCCCCTTTTATTACAACGTTCGGAAACTTGTTCTCAATAATATGACGCAGGTTCTTGCGACCCATTTCCTCATCATCCACAATCACCGCGGTTAGCATCACTGAACTCATAGGAACTTCATTTTTGGAAAGAAGTATCGCAAGTTAGGTTTAGCCATAAAAAGAAAAACCCCAACGCCTTTGAACGTTGGGGTTTTTTTAGTTAACGGGCTATATTTTCTATTTGCCGTCTTTTTGAGCCAGGCTCGCAGTGCGTGTTTTGTTCACTGTGGTGGCAGCAGGCTTAACTGTTCCTGTTGAAGTTTTTACAGCAGGTGTTTTAATTTCTGCTTTTGCTCCTTCTGTTTTTACTCCGTCTTTAGCGCAGCATGATCCGGTTTTACCATCCTTGGTGCAGGAAGATGAACAAGACTTGCTGTCCTTACCGGTAGATGTAGTAGAAACTTTTGTAGCGGGCGTTGCAGTGGTAGCAGCAGAAGTAGTGGAAGCTTTTCCGTCCTTCGCGCAGCAGGCAGCAGAGGCTTTGTCGCCACTCTTACAGCATGCTTTCTCTTTAGAACATTCAGTCTTCGCCTTTTCAGTAGAAGTTGTAGGTGATTGTGCGTTGGCTAGTACACCAACAAAAGCCACGAGGGCAAACAATGCAAGGAATTTTTTCATATTACTTTTTTTATTAAGAGGTTTTTTTTGTTTTGAAGCCGCTAAAGTAGAGGCTTCGCTTCCTGTTTTATTGAACTGAACGTTAAAATGTTTCCCTGCGGGGAAGGAAAAATTGTTAATCCCGCAATGGGCGCACCTCTCCAAAGAGGAATTTTTCATCTCCTATTTTTACACAATCAATTATTATGGGATGAAAAATTACTTTTTGCTATTGTTATTCGCTCTGAGTTTTTGGGGATGTGGGATAGACTGCCTGAAGGGGATTGGTACTGCTGTGGAAGAAGAGCGAAGCGTTGGTGAGTTCAGCGCCATCAGACTTTCTTCATCGTTCAATGTGGTGATACGCGACAGGGTGTTGAGCGACAGGAACAAACTTGTGGTGAGCGCACAGAAGAATCTTGCGGAGAAAATAACAACCCAGGTGAAGGGGGGAGTTCTGGTTATTGATGGTGAGGGCTGCTTTACGGCCAGCGAGCCTATCGAAGTTTTTGTTTATGTCAATGAAGTTTCTAAAATCACAAGCGATGGATCTGGAAATATTTCTTCCGATAATGCTATTCGAGGGGATAACCTTGAAATAATTTCGGACGGTTCGGGAGAAATCCGGCTCAGGTTGAAAGTGAACAAGACAGAAGTTTATCATAACGGATCGGGCAACGTTTCCATACAGGGTCAAACCAATGCATTGCTTATTAAAGCAGACGGAAGTGGTGACACGAATTGCAAGGCGCTTTCCGCCAATGATGCGGAAGCAACCAACAACGGATCAGGTGATGTATCGGTTTTTGCCACAGAAGACATGGCTTTGAAATTGAGAGGTAGCGGGGGCATCACGTACAATGGCAATCCAAAAAAATTCACACAGGATGATGACGGTTCAGGAGAAATCAGCCATGGCAGCGAACAATAAACTTGATCGCTTTGCTGCCTTGCTTAATGACGAACCGGGAGAACGCAGCAAACGCATTTATACTGCCGTCATTTTTTCAATTGCTCTGCACATTTTTGTTTTGCTGATCATGATTTTTGTTTCATTGGATCCATCAAAACTGGCGGAGCAGGAAGTTCCCGTATTCAAAGAAATTGATTTGAGTTTTGTGGAGTTGATGGAGCAACCGGCAATACCTGGCGATATGCCTGCAAACATGAGCGAAGATGTTCGCAATCTTCTCGCGAACGAAAACTCACAACGCACTTCTGCAAGAGTTAATTATTCGGGTAAATCCCGCGCAGCCATGGAGCAGGAAGTGGAAGACTATTACCGCAATCTTGAAAAAGGCGAATACGAAAAACTTGCTGAGAAACATGATGAAATAAAACTTCCAACCAACCCGGACGATGTGAAGAAGCAGGATAAAAAACGCGAGGACTATTCTTACATGAAGGATGGGGGCGATAAGAGTTACTCCGGGAATGTTGCGGCCACTTTCAGTTTGGGCGACCGACAGCCCTCACTCAGTCCTAAGCCCACCTATCGTTGCAAAGCAGCGGGAAAAGTTGTAGTGAAAATTGAAGTGTCTGTTGCTGGAGAAGTCACCTCTGCTTCTGTGGATGAAGTGCAATCTGTCTTAAATGAATGCCTGCGAGAGGAGTCGGTGAATTATGCCTTGAAATGGAAATTCAATTACAAGGCAGACGCTCCCAAAAAACAACCGGGCACTATCACATTTGTTTTTTCCGCGCAATAGATTTTCGAAAGCAGAAAAATTTCAGGCATTCTTCGCATACTCATGCAAATACTCAAAGTGCGGAGTGAGTTCGCCCTCTAGGGTTGTTTCTGTGGCTTTCCAGATAATGTGATGGGGATCGCTTTCCAGCAGTAAGGGAAAAACTTTTGCAATCAATTCATTCCCGAAATCTTCGCTTGCATCTTTCGGCAATTCGCACGGTAGGTTGTCAATCGCCATTACACAAATTGCGTCTTTTTCTTTCCAGTCACATTCTGCATGATTGAAACGATGGTAGCCAAAAAGCGGGTCAGAAATTTTTGTAGAGCGAATGGTTGAAGCAATGGGGCCATTGGTATCGCAACTCACATCTGCCATCACCAAACACCGCCAGTGGGGATGTTCGATATCTTCTTTTGTAATGAGTTCCGGATTGCCTCCCGCCCACAGGTGACAGGCTATGTAGAGGTCGGCCTTACGCACGTTTTCTGCAAGGGTGGATATGTATTTCTCCGGGTTGTTGTAAAAATCTTTTTTGTCGAATCCACCAAATTCTTTTTTCACATAATACTCGTGTGTGTCGAGATGCACATAAATGGGGTAGTCGAATTTTTTTGAGAAGTAATCTTCTTCATTCACGTTTTCTATGGGCAACATCTTCATTATTTCTTCGGCACCATTTCCCACTCGTCCAAATCCTGTAACCACAATTTTCATGTGCTGCGGCAGTGTGATTTTTTTCATCTGGGCTTCCATCTCTTTGCGATCGTCACAATTGCTGGGCGATTTCAAATCATATAGGCTGTGTTTTTTGCCGAAGGCTCGAAAGCCTTCATAAGCCCCGATAATTCCGGCATAACGTCCGAAGCCGATAATGCGTTTTCCATCCTCACCTTTCAATACTTCGTAATCAATGAGCCTGATTTTCTTGTCGAGAATGGAGCGCAGCAGTTTGGCGTTGTGCGGTTGTTTTTTTATGGTGTGCGAAAAAAAGAGGTAAGTTTTGTTGGGGATAAGCAAATCCTCAGGAACCTCTTTTATCCCCATAAGCAGATCGCAATCGCTCACATCTTTCACAACAGAAATTCCTGCGGCCACATATTCTTCATCCCCGAATTTTCTGATGGGGCTTGATTGCACCACTACCTCCACACCGAATTTATTTTTCACCTCCACGCATTGCTCCGGGGAGAGCGCCACACGAAAATCTGGTGGCACTTTGCCCTCGCGAATGATTCCTATTTTTTTGATATTCATGATTGAAAAAGTGGGCGAATGTATAGGAGGCAGAAAGCGGTATGCAGCAGTGGCAAGACCAACTGCTTTAATAATTTCGGTGATTTTCGAAAATTTCGTGAAGCCTTGAAATCACGGTTAGTCCTACATTTGCGGCAGTTCTTTGAAAATTCGACATCATCGTGGCGAAGTATCAGCCCTGCATTTACAGCCTGCATACCGCGGACTGTTTACTGTCCACTGTTTACTGCCGCCATTTCAAAATCGGGCCCGACCTGGATTTGACATCAGGATGAATAGTTGAGCAAGCATGCAGAGCATTTTGTTGTGTGGCTCTTTAATCTCAAACAGCAAGTCAGAAATGACAACACTTCTTACGCGCTCGCTGCCTGATCACTGTAAGTGATTAAGCTTAATCTCGCAGCACATGTTGCTGCGACACGAGCAGTCCCGCTGAACGACCCTGTTCCAGGTTTTCAGCACCGGGGCTTCATTAAATGGAAATCGTGGGAAACAACGCTTGTAGTGACCCACAAAAAAACACGAGCTAAGTAATGGCGAGGCTTCCAGTGGCCGCACCACTATCGAAAACCAATTACCGGATAAGCATGTAGAAACCTTAAAAATTCCCTGTTTGGACGTGGGTTCGACTCCCACCGGGTCCACTTTTATTCTCAACCTGCCCCGCAATTCGCGAGGCGGGTTTTTTTGTGTCTTGAAAATATTCGTTGTTCCTGTTGCAGGAGTTTTGTACGTCTACATTTGCTTGCTCAGGAACATCCATTTTCTATGAACACTACTTCACATCTTTGGGACTATCTTCCCATAGTCCTCATGGCAATTGTTGCGTTGGGTTTTGTGGTTACTACCATGGTGGCCACGCATTGGCTGGGTCCAAAACGAAAATCAAAAATTAAGGAAGATACTTTTGAATGCGGCATCGAAGTGCAGGGCAATGCGCGCACTCCCTTTTCCATCAAGTACTTTTTAGTAGCCATTCTTTTTGTTCTTTTCGATGTGGAAGTGATTTTTATGTATCCCTGGGCCGTAAACTTTAAAGAACTTGGCTTATTCGGCATGTTTGAAATGTTTACCTTTATGGGATTGATGATTGTAGGATTGATTTACATAATTAGAAGAGATGCACTCAAGTGGGACTAAAAAAGTTCCAGGTTCCTTGTTCCGAGCGCTGCCATCCGGAATAAGGAACTCGAAACCCTAAAAAAGAAAAATGCAAACAGCAGTTGATATAAAACCAGAGCATCAGCCTGAAGGCCTGGAAGGTCAGGGATTTTTTGCTACGCGATTGGATAAAGTAGTGGGTCTTGCCCGGGCCAATTCACTTTGGCCATTGCCTTTTGCTACATCGTGTTGTGGGATTGAATTTATGGCCACCATGGCATCGCATTATGATCTATCAAGATTCGGTATGGAACGTTTGAGTTTCTCTCCCAGGCAGGCAGATCTTTTAATGGTGATGGGAACGATTGCAAAAAAAATGGGACCCATTCTTCGTCAGGTTTATGAACAAATGGCAGAGCCGAAATGGGTACTCAGCATGGGAGCTTGTGCAAGCAGCGGAGGAATTTTCGACACCTATTCGGTGTTGCAGGGAATTGACCGCATCATTCCCGTTGATGTTTACATACCCGGCTGCCCGCCACGCCCCGAACAGGTTCTCGATGGCATTATGAAAATACAGGAGCTTGCAAAAAACGAAGATCGCAACCGCAGGCGTTCGCCTGAATACAAAGCAATGCTTGCCAAATACGGACTCGAATAATATGCATCACTCACCTCATTCATCAGCCTCAGCGGCAGCAATCGAATTGCACGACAAAGTGCAGCAGGCACTTTCATCAAAGTTTGGATCATCGCTCCAGATATCGCAAATAGATTTTGACTTTCCGGTATTCGTTGTTTCGAAAATTTCAATCCATGATGTTCTCGCATTTTTGAAAAACGATGCCTCTATGGGTTTCACTTTTCTCACCACCGCATGTGGCATTCATTTCCCAGACAACAAGGGCGAGGAGTTTTGCATGATGTATCAATTGCATAATATGGAGAACAATTGGCGTATCAGGATCAAAACCTTCGTGGGGGAAAAGGAATTGGAGCTATCCACTGCCACCGACCTTTGGCCAGCGGCCAACTGGATGGAGCGTGAGACTTTCGATTTCTACGGTTTCAAATTCGCGGGGCATCCTGACCTGCGAAGAATTCTGAACATGGAAGAGATGGACTACCATCCCATGCGTAAAGAATACGCTCTCGAAGATGCAAGCAGAGATGACAAAGAGGATAAGTACTTCGGGCGTTAGCGAAACTCAGTTCATCGGTTACATAGGATCAATTTTGATTCTGCTCAAACAACCGCGCGACATATTTCCCCACCACATCAAATTCCAGGTTAACTGTTGAGCCAGGATTTAGATTCCTGAAATTGGTGTTCTCAAAAGTGAAAGGAATAATGGCAACGCTGAACTGGTTTTTGCCAGAATCCACGATGGTGAGGCTGACACCGTTCACGCAAATACTGCCTTTTTCAATCGTGATGTTTTTTGATCCCTTTGCATACTCAAATGCAAAAATCCAACTCCCGTTTTTTTCCTCTTTGGAAATACAGGTTGCGGTTTCATCTACATGTCCTTGTACAATGTGTCCATCAAACCGGTTTCCGATTTTCAGGCAGCGTTCAAGGTTTATTTCCTCTCCGGGTTTAAGCAAACCGAGGTTTGTTCGTTGCAGTGTTTCATCAATTGCTGTCACGCGGTATGCGTCATCCATCACTTCGACCACAGTAAGGCAGGCACCATTGTGAGCAATGCTCTGGTCAATTTTTAGTTCATGTGTAAAAGGTGATTCAACGATGAAGTGAACGTTTGAACCACCTTTGGTGATGGTCTTTACTTTTCCTAATGATTCAATAATTCCTGTAAACATCGTGGGGATACTTTGACAATGTTAGCATGTTCAGAACAAGAAAGGTTGTGTTATGATCAAAAGAAAAACAAAATCAGGCCATGCGCGAAAACTGTTTTAGAAAACGAACATCATTCTCGAAAAACATGCGCAAATCATCTACCTGGTATCGCAACATGGCAATGCGCTCGATTCCCATTCCGAAAGCAAAACCGGAATAGCGGTCAGGGTCTATTCCACTTTTGGTAAGCACATTGGGATCCACCATTCCGCAACCCATTATTTCCAGCCAGCCCGTTCCTTTCGTTATGCGATGGTCCGCCTCTGAATTCAATCCCCAATACACATCCATTTCAGCACTCGGTTCGGTAAAAGGAAAGTAGGAGGGACGTAGCCGGATTTTTGCTTTACCGAAAAATTCCTGCGTGAAGTAGAGCAGGGTTTGTTTCATGTCGGCAAACGAAACTCCTTCATCTATGTACAAGCCTTCCACCTGGTGAAACTGGCAGTGCGCTCTGGCACTAATGGCTTCATTGCGGTAAACCCGGCCCGGCATCACGATGCGCAATGGTGGTTTTTGTGATTCCATCATTCGCACCTGCACACTACTGGTGTGTGTGCGCAATACCATATCAGGATTTTTTTCTATGAAAAATGTATCCTGCATATCACGCGCAGGATGTTCAGGCGGAAAGTTTAGCCCACTGAACACATGCCAGTCATCTTCTATTTCCTGTCCATCAGCAACGATAAATCCTATGCGTGAAAAAATTTCCAGGATTTCTTTTCTTACTAAGGAAATCGGGTGGCGGCTTCCTACTGGGATTTGCCCTGCCGGGCGTGTAAGATCGGTTTCACTTTCTGACGAAACATTGAGAACTGAATGTGATAGTTGGAGGGATTCAATCTTTTCCTGAATCGCATTTTTCAGCTTGTTGAGATGTTGACCCAGTTCTTTTTTTTCTCCAGATGAAGTGGTTTTGAATTCTTCAAAAAGGTCATTCATTAAGCCCTTTCTGCCCAAAAACCGGATGCGAAAGTTCTCGACCTCCGCAACAGTTTGTGCCACGAAGCCATGCACCTCCAAGAGGAATTCGTCAATCTTTTCTTTCACGGGAGAATTCAATAATGCAACCTTATAGCTGCCCGATGAATTAATTGATTACATCAATATCCATCACAATATCCTCCATCGGCCTGTCCCCTGGTTTGGTGGGTTGCGAGGCTATCTTATCAATCACATCGAGGCCTTCAATCACTTCTCCAAATACAGTGTAGGCACCATCCAAAAAGGGAGTGCCGCCTGAGGTGGTGTAAATCTGTTTTTGTTCCGGAGTGTAAGCCACTGTGCTCTGTGGATTGGCTGTGGGTTGACCCTGTACTATGTAGAATTGTGACCCCGAAGATTTTTTCTCGGGATTTACCTGGTCGCCCTGCCGCGCTGCGGAAAGCGCTCCTTTTTTATGGATAAATTTTGAGTTGAACTCAGCGTCAACGGTATATCCCGGGCCTCCACTGCCCAGCATTTTGCCTGCCGCAGCATTGCGTGATTCGGGATCCCCTCCCTGTACCATAAATCCCTTTATGCAGCGATGGAACAACAAACCATCGAAAAACCCCTCGCGGGCAAGCTTGAGAAAATTATCACGATGCTTTGGGGTTTCATCATAGAGTACGGCCACCATGTCACCAAATTTTGTTTTGATTTTTACTTTGGTGCCTCCAGGGTGTGTGGCATCAGGTGTGGGAGTGTGGGTTTTCATTTCCATTTCGGGTTGGTTTGTTTCGTTCGTTATTTCACTGTTAATTTCTGAAGCCTTTTTTTCGGCTTTTTCGTTGTTACATCCGGCAGCGCTGGTCATCAAAATGGCTAGTGCGCAACCAGTACTGAGTAGGAGAAGTCTTGTTGTCATTAGAAATTGCTTTTATTTGTTGCGTTTGAAAGACCTTCTTCAGGTTTCGATTTCCTGAAAAAGGCCGCGCGAAAATATGAAAACACATATACCATGAATTGCACTGTTATCAAGCTGTTTGTTGCTGTACTCTGTATCTGCTCCGTGGCAGTTATCTCCTCTTGCGAGAAGCAAAAGGAAACCATTGCCACCATACTTGTTTTGACCGAAGATGGAGATCCGGTTCCCGGAGCATGGGTACGAATTTTCTCAAACCCCACCCCACCGCCCAGCCCCAATGAATTGCGTTTCAATGATTCGGCACAGACCAATGGAAGCGGAAAAGTGACTTTCAACTTCACTGATTTCTACAAAAAAGGACAAGCAGGTTTTGCAGTGCTTGATCTCGAGGGCTGGAAGGGCAGCCTGTATGGAACAGGAATTATTAAAATTGAAGAGGAAGTTACCACCGAAGAAACATTGGAAATCGAATAGGATTAAAATCCGGAATTACAGAGGGAGTTTAGGCTCCCTTTTTTATTGGCGAAAAATTAATTTTCCTATTTCACTTTAGCAAAATCATCAAAATATTTTACGATGGCTTTGCGAATGAGCAACTCCTGTTCTTCAGGTTTCAATGGGGGAAGCGATTCTGTCCGTTCGAAATGTGGCCAGCCATCATTATCGCGACCTATGTAAGAGTAGTATCCGAATTGTTGCAGCACGGAACAAATTCCAATATGCATCAATTCAATCTTTTGATCCTTCTTGAATTGTTGGTGGTCCTTGCCCAATTCCTGGGCACCTATAAGCATAAGAATGGCCGCGTACTCCAGCTTTTCACCAAATTGTTTTGAAATTTTGTCAAGTGTATCGCTCCATGATTTTTCGAAAGTGTAGTCCATTCTTCTGTTGTTGATAATTTGTGGATAAGCAGCAACTCTTAGAGTTCTCTGCGTCTAATTTTCAGCTTTCAAATAAACACCAATATCATTTTTGACTTAACAATCCTGTATGATCCATAAGCTACGCCTTCTCCCAGTTTACATTTTATTTTTTACTCCTATCATTCTTCCATCCCAAATGCGGACGGATTTTCTTGATGCCCAGATGAACGTGCTGATGGAAAAGAAGGGCGCATACTTTTCCCGTGAGGTTATTCCTCAAGCTAGTGGCTTTTGGTTGGTGGAACTGAAATACAGTAATGGAGCACTAAAAATGTTGGGCAATTATTCTGATGAAAAGTTGATGACTGAAGAAGGGTTGTTTCAATTTTATTATGCCAACGGCCAACCTGAGTCGGAAGGCTATTTCAAACGAGGGGTCAAGATTGGAATTTGGAAGCGCTGGGGTTGGGATGGAATCGCTAAACCCGATCGAATCTATCCTGATGATGTGCCGAAGGATCTTATCAACAAAGTAATTCCGGCTGAGTTTCCAGGTGGTGACGAATCACTTACGCTCTACATCGAAGAACATCTTAATTATTCTCAAGACGCTCGGAAATCAGGAGCGAGTGGAATTGTTTACGTATCATTCACAATAGGAATTACCGGTGATGTTTCGAGCGTGCAGGTGGTGCAAAGTATCAATTATTTCCTTGACAGGGAAGCCACTCGAATGGTAGCTGCCATGCCCCAGTGGAAGCCTGCAACAAGGAATGGGAGTAAGGTGGAATCTGCCTTTATACTGCCCGTAAAGTTTGAAACTTATGCGGTGGTGAAGAAAGAAGACTAACAGAAATCAAAAAAATGAAGCCCGGAATTCCGGGCTTTTTTTGTCGGGATGACACGATTCGAACGTGCGACCTCACGCCCCCCAGACGCGGATTCTACCAACTGAACTACATCCCGATATGCAATAAACTCTTGAACATTTCCTGAAATTTTTCAGGGCGGCAAAAATAGAAGGATTGAAGCCCGGAAATCTGGCATGAATGGAAATCAAGGCTGTTTTTGTTCGCTGATGTCGGAGGATATGGAACCTGCATTGCTGACAAAATAAGAAAGGGCTGATCTTCCGATGCAGCTCTTTCTTGTTCTTTTTTTTGGATTGAACTACACCCTGAAAGCGATTCCCCCTGCGAGAAAATAAGGAGCGCCAAAAAGACCAAGTTCGAAAAAAGCACCAACGCTTTCAGAGAAATAGCCTCGCGCTCCAAAAGCGATTAATTGAAATCCCACTCCACTTGCCTTGTCGGTTGGGGTGATAAAATCAGGGTCGTTGCTATCATTCTTGAAGTTCCAGATGGTGTAACCAACTTTTGCACCCGAGTACATATCAAAATCATCGGAGCCACCGTAATGAAACAATGCGCGAACCCCAAGATTGGAGCGGGAAAGTGTGTACTTGAAATCTTCCGTAACAATATCACCATCCGAATCTATATAGGAGTAATCAGTGTAATTCAAACCCATTTTCTGCCAGCCTCCAGCGAGGCCAATCGAAAAGTTCTCGGTAATGCCGTAATCAGCCGCAAACACAATGGCGGGTGTTGCAAAACTTTTGGTGTCGTCTCCACTGTTATCGGAGACTGAAAAGATGGCGCCAATAAGGCTGTAGCCCAAACCAAGACTTGCAACAACTTGTCCTTCTTCTTTCTGGCCGATAGCAATTACCGGCAATAGCATTAAAATTGTAATGATTTTTTTCATGATTGTTGGGTTTATGTTATTGAGGCTGCGAATAAAAGCTTTATGACATGTGCTTTGATAAGCGCTGTGTAAAAGAATAGATCAGGTTGTTCATTAATTGTTGAATATCAGCACACGGAAGTATTCGCGGGTTTTGCTGCTATGCCCGGTGCAAACTCCAGCCAATCGTTGCGACTTGCCTGGCTCTGCAGGGCAGGTATGATAATCCCTGTCAGCGAATTTAGCACGCCAAACCTGGCCACCCACCGCAACCTCACTGCCACCAATACCGGTGTGGCAGAAACCTTTTCTGAAATAGAAGTTTTATAATAAGGCAGTGTATTGTTCGGTGGAAACATTACTGAAAGTTGAAACAGAATAAAAACCCCCCCGGCTGATTTTAAGAACTAGGATTTTTTCTGTGGGATGAAATGTTGGGAGCAACAGGAGTTTTGCACAAACCCCGAATGTCGAAAAAGTCCCTCCAGGTTTTTAAGATTTGTCTCTAACGCGGTGATTGCCGCGACTTACTTGGTAAATCTAGATGACTTATTTATTTCCCAATCTATCCCGCTGGCAGAGCGATACCATAACATTATCCACTACTCATTGCCAATCAGACTCTTTCTACCCGGCTGCTTTGTGTGGCGCTATTTCCACTTCCGGTATACGTCAACAAATGGGGTGCAACACCAAAGCCTTGTTCCCAGTCCTGTTGTTGTGGACCGACAATCAAAGTTTCCAACAAACATTGAAAAAGTACCAGCACACACCACACTTCTTCTACATTTGCCTGCAACCTTAATTAGTGATGAAAACAAAACTGAGAATAATCATCATTTCGGGATTTGGATTTTTCTTCTTCGGACTTCATTCTTTGAATGCGCAGGACATCCTGTTGCTTACAGAGAATTTCGAACTGGGAGGAGCAAGTTTCGTTTTGAATGGTGCCGAGCTAAGCTCTAATACTGGCGATAACCAGTGGATTGTAAACAACCAGTTTACCGGCAATGTGGACTATCCCAACACCACCGACCAGAACAACACCAATGGCGGAACCATTAGCTATGCACCCTATAGCAACTACCTTCACATCCACGATCAGCCATCGGGCATCACCAATGCGAACTATGATCCCACTGTAGCATCGGATCGCTTTTCTTACATGGCTTTCGGGATTTGCACCTATGCTGTGGAAGAAGTTCACTTCAGTTTTTTCTATTTGTGCGAAGGATCACCATTAGCTTATGGCACAATCTATTACAGCCTTGATGGCGGGCCGTGGACACAGTTCGGCTTAGCACAATATTCCGGAATGTCCGTTTGGCAATATGCAGACATTACCGATCCGCTGTTCAGCAACGTGGGCAGTTTGCGTTTCGGTTTCCGGTGGCAGAATAATGCCGATGCACCGCCTTACTCGCAAAGTTTTGCTATTGATGATATCAATATTGTGGGCAGTTATTCCGAAATTGATCCAGTTACCATTAACGTGTTGAGCGTTTCGCCCAACCCCGTGTGCCAGGGAAGTTACATTACCATTGAATACGAACTTTCCGACACGTTGTGCGATGGCAACTATCAAATCGAACTTTCCAATTCATCGGGAAATTTCACGGGACAATTCGGTTCATGGGTTTTCGGCATTTTCTATCCGCAAACCACAGGTTTTGTCACCGTACAAATTCCTACCACAGCCCAAGTTGGCGATTGTTACAAATTCCGAATCAACCGGCTTTCGCCACCACCGGAAATTACAGGCATAGCTTCAGATTGTTTTGAAGTGATTGAATGCCCGAACATCATTACCACACTTCAACCTGTTGTTACTCTTGATACCAATGCCGTGTGTATTGGCAGTGCCATTGATATTCCGTTTACCTCCACAGGAGTGTATGCAGCCAACAACGATTACGTAGCCGAACTATCGGATTGGGACGGAACATTCCCCAACAGCCCCACCGTGGTGGGAAGTTCGGATGATTCCAACACCTATGATCCACAACTGGGTGATCCACCCGGGAGCGTTGGTGGACTTGTGCCCGAAGTGGAACCGGGATGTAATTATTTTCTGCGCATCATTTCCACCAACCCCGATGCCATTGGATCGGTATGGGGACCTTTCTGCATTCAGGCGTGTGATATCACAACCAACAACATGGAAGATCTTTTCTTCTGTGTGAGCGAATGTTCTGTAGATCCCGATGGAGAAAACCAGCTCATAGATATTGATGTGAATACATGGGACGGTGTGTCCAATTATTTGCCCGGCAACATCTTCACCACACAATTGCTCAGCTCAATGGATTTTTCTCAAATAGGCAGCGATGGAATTTATGGATCAGTTGCAGCCACTGATGATACCCAACTGAACGTGCATATACCTTGTAAAGACAGTCTTGATGATTATGGAATTCCGCTAGGCATGAATTACATGCGGATAGTTGCGACTGAATCTACCACTCCTGAAAACGCATTAGGAAGTTTGATTCGCGTAACCATTGGTGCCTTCACTGACGTTCCACAAATCATCACCGCGTATTCCTATCCAAACTTCATTCAACAAAATTCTTTTTGTGTGGGTGAAACTGTTGCGCTGTTTTTCGAACCTTATGACTACTTCGCCAATTCCACTTATTTATGGACTTGTAATGGCATTAACGGAGGTCAGCCATTTGTTTCTCCATCGGGAGCCAATTCCAATTCGCTTTATGTGATTACAGGAGGTACAGGTGTGCTCAACTTCTCGGTTCAGGAAACCAATTACGGATGTGTGAGTCCATGGACTCCACCCATGTCCATTACGATATTGGGAGATCCTGTGGTGAACATTATTGGGCCGGATGATGTGTGTGTGGGCGATACGGTTTCATTCCAAGTGAACTTCTATCCTGACACTTATTATTCATGGACAACCGATGCGTTGCCTGAAGAAATTGCCTACCAGGACACTTCCAACAATGAGATGAACGTTGCTTTTACAGAATTCGGTGACTACACGTTCAATGTGAATGTGCTCAATCTATGCGGCTCAGGTTCCGATTCGGATAATATCACCGTGATAGAATCACCTGTTGCAACAGCCACTCCTGACACATCTTTCATCTGTATAAATGATTCAGCACAACTGAGCGTGAGTGGCGGAGGAACTTATTCGTGGTCCGATGGCAGTGGCACAGTGGGCAGCACAGCAACGATTTCAGTTACACCTTTGGATGATGAAGAGTACTATGCCACCGTAACTGGACCGGGAGGATGTACCGATGTGGACACAGTGAATGTGGTGGTGGAACTTCCGGATCCTCCAACCCTGCTTTATGACAGCATTTGCCCAGGCGGTCAAAATGATTTGACACTTTACTCCGATGTTTTTGGTTCCGCATATTTATGGAGCAACGGAAGCAATGGTGTGTACACTACTGTGCATGAAACTGGCGTGTATGGCTTAAGTGTTTATTCCGATGCTGTATGTCCGGAGTTGTTCGAGTTCCACATTGAACCCATGGAACCTGGCGCACCTATCCTTTACATTGACAGTGTGTGCCCCGGTGGAAACGGATTTTTCCCCATTTCACTTCAATCCGATGCAGGCGGTGTTTATGAATGGGACAGTGGTGAAAGTCTTCCTCTGATATGGGTAAACGACACTGGCACTTATGTACTGAACATTTACATGCCCGATTCTGTCTGCCCAAGAATTCTTGAATTCAAGGTGATACCCGATTCGTGTTATGCTTTGCCTGAACTTTTCTACTACGTTCCCAACTCATTCACACCAAATGATGATGCATTGAACGATGTGTTCGGCCCTGTGTTTTCCGATCCCTCATTACTAAGTGAATATCGCATGATGATTTTTGACCGTTGGGGAGAAGTGGTTTTCGAAACCACCGACACCGAAAAGAAATGGATGGGCAATATCCATCATGGGGAATACTATGTGTCGGATGGTGCTTATGTGTGGCAAATACAATTCCTTCAGGCGGGGATGGCGGAAAAAACAAAACTCATAGGCCATGTGGTGATGGTGCGGTAGCAATTCTTAAAATTTATCTTATAGGATGAGAAACCCTGGAAAATTTCCGGGGTTTTTTGTTTTTTTGATTTCCTGGTTGAAATAAAATAGTGATGAGTTCATTCTGCTTTTGTCCTATTCATTTTTGCGCATCAGCGAGGCCACATCCGCAGGATTCTGTGGAAAGGCGCAAAGACGAAAAGGCACACGAAGTCTTTCCGAACTTAGAGTGTTTGTGGCCTTGGTGCACACTTTTCCAAAGTACTTTTTTACATCCAAAAAAAAACCGCCCCAGCTTTATGCGGGGCGGTTTTCCTAATCAATCTAAAACAGGTTCCTTACAAACAGATGTTATTCAGGGGCCTTTTCTTCGGTTTCTCCTGATGGCTGGTTTTTCTTTTCAGCATCAGGTTCATTGGAATCTTCAGAGTGAGTTTCAACTTCATTCTGCTGATCGGGCGTTTCCGCTACTGCGTGATGGTTTGAAGTTTCAGCAGCAGCTGAATCATTGGTATCAACATCAGACCTTTCAACTTCTACCTGTTGGTTTTGTGTTGCTGCGGACGATTCAACATTTGCATCAGCAGCGTTTGTTTCTTTTTCTGCTTCAGGCGTGGCTGCTTTTTCCTTTTTGGGCTTTTTGGGCTTGTCGGCTTTAGCTGCTTTTTCTACCACGGCCTCGCTGGCATCCATTGTGTCTTTGAGGTCAGACAGTGCGCTGAGATCGCCCAGCGTGGATTTCTCCACCTGTGCATTTACTGCACGCACTGCTTCGTTGTGCTGGTTGTCTTCCTGCCTTGGAGCTCCCGCGCCTTTACGGCCACCTCGTGAACTACCGCCACGGTTGTCGCGTCCGCCTTCACGTGCGCCACCCTCACGGGCTTCGGTTCTGGGTTGTTCTTCTTCGGTTGTATAAGTGCGGGTGTGGCTCAACGTTATACGCCTTGCGTTCTTGTTGAATTCAACCACAATAAATTCGAGGCTTTCGTCCACCTTGCCTGTGGAGCCATCTTCCTTTTTGAGACTCCGCGCCATGGCATAACCTTCCACACCGTAGGGCAATGCCACTATTCCATTGGATGCTTCCTTGCGAACAATAGTTCCCTGGTGTTTTGAACCTTCGGTAAAAACGGTTTCAAAAACATCCCATGGGTTTTGTTCCAATTGTTTATGGCCGAGGCTTATCCTGCGGTTTTCTTTGTCGAGTTCCAGCACAACCACATCCAAGTTTGCACCTATCTGGGTGAATTCGCCCGGATTTTTTACGCGTTTGTTCCAGGATAGATCGCTGATGTGTACGAGACCATCCACGCCTTCTTCCAACTCGCAGAAAATTCCGAAGTTGGTGAATGCGCGAACTATAACACTATGCTTCGATCCGACCGGATAGCGTGTTTCTATAGTTTCCCATGGATCAGATTTCAACTGCTTGAGGCCCAGTGAAAGTTTTCGGGCTTCGCGGTCCACGTTTATGATCATGGCTTCTATTGTTTCACCTTCTTTCAAAAAGTCTTGTGCCGAACGCAGATGCTGGCTCCAACTCATTTCTGAAACGTGTATCAACCCTTCGATGCCCGGAGCAATTTCCACAAACGCACCATAATCTTGCAGAAGTACCACACGGCCTGTCACTTTATTGCCTACTTCAAGGCTGTCGGCCATGCCTTCCCATGGATGTGCACTGAGTTGTTTTAGTCCGAGTGCAATGCGTTTTTTCTCGTCATCAAAGTCGAGAATAACCACATTGATTTTTTCGTCCAGTTTCACTATTTCTTCCGGATGGCTTATGCGTCCCCATGACAGGTCGGTTATGTGGATAAGACCGTCCACACCGCCCAGGTCAACGAATACTCCATAAGTGGTAATGTTTTTCACAATGCCTTCCAGCACCTGGCCTTTTTCGAGGCCACTCATGATCTGCTTCTTCTGTTCTTCAATCTCCGCTTCGATCAGCGCTTTGTGGGATACCACAATGTTCTTGAACTCGGCATTGATCTTCACCACTTTCAATTCCATTTGTTTGCCCACATACACATCGTAATCGCGAATGGGTTTTACATCAATCTGCGAACCGGGCAGAAATGCCTCGATGCCAAATACATCTACAATAAGACCGCCCTTGGTGCGGCACTTCACATCACCCTTAATAATCTCACCAGATTCCAATGCGTTGTTCACGTTTTTCCAGGCTGAGAATACTCGGGCGGTTTTATGAGACACGATCAACTGCCCCATTTTATCTTCCTGTAGCTCCACGTAAACGGGAACTTTGTCGCCTATGGCTAGATCGGGATTGTATCGAAACTCAGTAGCTGGTATCACACCTTCGCTCTTGTAACCAATGTTTACCACCACTTCCTTTTTGTTCAGATTCATTACGGTTCCTTCCACCACCTCATGTTCGTTTATGGTGGACAGGGTTGCCTCATAAAGCTGGTCATAGCGGGCATGGTTTTCAGAGTCGGCCTTTCCTTCGTTTTCATAGGCATCCCAGTTGAATTCGCCAGATTCCGTCAGATAGGCTTTTTCATCGGCTGTCGAGAATACTTCCAGTACTTCTTCGGCTTCTAATTTTTCTTCCTCCAATGCTACAGGTGGAACATCGGTAGGAATTTCTTCTCCTTCCGCAGGTTCGGCAATGGGGTTTACCAACTCTTCCGTTACGTTTTCGAGTGGCTCGTTTACATCGGCTTCTTCGGCCTTAACACGTTTTGATTCTGCCATAAGGCTTTTTTGTTTGTATCCCGGTTATGCCCTTGTCGCGCCCCGTGAGGCGTGGTTTTGAGCACCATCCCAATAAACCAGGAGGGGTTTTATGTGATTGTTTCACCCGGAAGGAATGTGTGCCGGATGTTCCATTTTTTTTCAATGGGGCGCGAATATAGTTAAGCCTTATGAGCAAACAAGTTCAGGCTCTTTTTCCTAATTCGACTACTTTGAGGTGCTGGATTTTTTCACCCTCAATTTCAAAAAGGAGGATGGTGCGCATGAGATGGAAGCCGTGGCGTCCGGCCGCACCGGGGTTTATGTGCAGACAACGCAGGTGCATGTTCATCTCCACCAAAAGAATATGTGAGTGGCCGCAGATAAAAAGGTTGGGCGGGTTCCGCTCTATTTCATCTTTCACTTTGATATCGTAACGACCTGGTCTGCCGCCAATGTGTGTTATCCAAACCTCTACACCCTCACACCTAAAGCGCAAATGTTCCGGAATTTGTTTCCTGATTTCTGTGCCGTCAATATTTCCCCATACTGCACGTAAGGTCTTTGCAGAAGTGCCACCGGGTATGTTTTGCAATGTGTGCAACACTTCGGTGGTACCTATGTCTCCTGCATGCCACACCTCATCACATCTGGAAAGATGAAGGAGAATTTTTTCATCGAGCCAGCCGTGGGTGTCGCTCAATAAGCCGATGCGGGTCATGGGGTAAAGAAAGGGAAAGGCAAAAAGCAGCCTCGATAACAATCGGGGGCAAAAAAAGCAAAGGGTAATAAGCAATTTCTAATGCGCAAATTGTTCCAATCACTAAATCAATGAAAAGCTGCAATCAAGAATGGGGTAGTTGGGATTTAGAATGTGGATGGAATTTTCATGAATCTGGAAATTCCACAGTACCAGATTTGCAAGTCTGAAATTTGTCCGAAGGGCAATGCGAGGAGTCTGCATGCAGCGTCCTGCTCCGCATCCAAATTTGAAATCCGAAAATTGAAATGAATCTCTAGAACCCTTCCACTTCCACCACCTCAAGTCCGTACCCTTCCAATCCGGTGCGTTTCACTGCATGGCTTGTCAGCAGTTTCATTTTATGTACACCAAGTGATCGAAGAATTTGTGCGCCTGTTCCGAAATCGCGGGCATCGTGTAGTTTTTGTGATGATGGCAATTCATCCTGCTGACGTTTTATTTCTACAATGTCATCGAGCAACGAGCGGTCGCCCTGCAGGTGATTGATGTAAACGAGTACGCCCTTTCCTTCAGCTTCAATTTTTTTCATTGCACGATGAAGCAGATCATTTTGTTCGCCCTGCACAGTTCCGAAAATGTCGCCAATGATGTTGCAGGAATGAACACGCACCGGAACAATATCACCGGCATTCCACTCTCCTTTTACTAAGGCGAGATGAGTGTTGCGATCAATCTTGTGGCGGAATGCAACGAGCCTGAAATCTCCGTGTGTGGTTGGAAATGGAATTTCTGTAACGCGCTCAACGAGCGATTCAGTCTGTAGGCGATAAGCAATCAGGTCCTTGATTGAAATAATGCTGAGTTCAAATTTTTCTGCAATTAACATGAGCTGCGGAAGTCTTGCCATAGAACCATCATCGTTCATAATTTCCACCAGCACACCGGCTGGTTCCATTCCGGCAAGTCGCGCCAGATCAATGGTGGCTTCGGTGTGTCCGGTTCTTCGCAGCACTCCACCATCTTTTGCACGCAGCGGAAAAATGTGGCCGGGCCTGCCCAAGTCTTCTGCAATGATGGTGGGATCAATCAATGCCTGGACAGTCTTTGCACGGTCGTGTGCGCTGATGCCCGTGGTGCATCCGTGACCCAGAAGATCCACCGAAACAGTAAAAGCAGTTTTGCGCGGGTCAGTATTGTGGCTCACCATCATGTCCAGTTTCAATTCATCGCAACGCTCCTCGGTAAGTGCAGCACAGATAAGCCCTCTTCCATGCTTGCTCATGAAGTTGATCACTTCGGGAGTAACGTTGTGCGCAACCGCAATGAAGTCACCTTCGTTTTCACGGTTCTCGTCATCCACCACAATCACCACCTTGCCATTGCGGATGTCTTCAATCGCAGATTCAATGTTGTCCAGTTTTTCTTTCACGGGGCGAAAATAGAAGGGAGGCTGAGAGATGCTGGATGATGGAAGACGGATGACCGATGACTGGTGACAGACGAGATAGGTGGTCAGCGGTAATCGGTCATCCGTCTTTTTCGCCTTACATAAATAAATTCGCGCCCTCATGATTTTACCCATCGTTGCTTATGGAGACCCGGTGCTGAAAAAAAAGGCACAGGAGATAAACGAAGATTTTCCTGATCTTCAACAACTGGTTGACGACATGTTCGCAACCATGAACAATGCGAAAGGTGTCGGCCTTGCGGCACCGCAAGTGGGGCAATCCATTCGTTTATTTATAGTGGATGCATCCCCTTTTGCCGAGGAGGAAGATGGCGATCCGTTGTGTGCCGGTTTCAAACGTGTGTTCATCAATCCCATCATTTTTGAAGAAGAAGGCGAAGAATGGCCGTTCGAAGAAGGATGCCTTTCTATTCCGGGCTTGCGGGAAGAAGTGATGCGGAAGCCGAAAATCAAGATTGAATATTACGATGAGAAATGGGATTTGTACGAGGAGGAGTTGGATGGATTTCGTGCGCGGGTGGTGCAGCATGAGTACGATCATATTGAGGGAAAACTTTTTCTAGACCGGATTTCCGCTGTGCGAAGACTACTGCTTCAGGGGAAACTTGCTGATATTTCCCGTGGCGATGTGGAAGTGAATTACAAAATGAAATTTCCGAAAACAAAAAAGTAAAAGGCAAAGGGTCTCGATAGGTTTGGGGAGAAGGACTTTGCAAAACGCAAACTGTACAACACCATGATTCATTAATGATAACATCAACCAACGAATGATTACAAAAATGAAATTCCAGCCAACGATTTTTTCTGTTCTGATTTTCGCTTGTTCAACTGTTATGATATCCTGCGGTGGGGGTAATCAAAGCTCACCCCACGGAGATTCTGCGGCCGACTCTTTAGCGACCAGGAGCGTTCATCCATCCACGGCTATTATGAAAGACTCCATAACACAACTGGAGAAAAGGACATTTTCATCGGATGGAAAGATGGATCGCTCTATAGCAGTTAAACTGTTGCGCCTCTATCAGGACTATTACAATTTTCATCCGGATGATGCTGAAGCTCCCCATTATCTTTTCAAGGCAGCGGATGTGGCGCGGGGCATGGGGAAATACAAACTCACCATTGACTTGCTTACCAACTTGCATGATGGATTTACACAATATCCGAATCGCGATGAAGTAGCATTTCTTGTCGCTTTCACTTATGATGCAAACCTTCGCGACACTACCAAAGCAATAAAAGCATACGGCAAAGTGATGGAACTTTATCCCAAATCCAGTTGGGCCTCGGAAGCAAAAAGCAACATTGTATTACTTCAAATGACCGAGCAGGAACTCATTCAATTTTTGGAAGATAAAAACAAACCTTCGTAGTGGTGCGAAATTTCGACACTGAGGGCAATTACCGAATGAAAGAAAAATTAGAAATCATACCGGTTGATTTACTTGAGCAATACAGTTTGCAAGTAAATAAGGACTTGTCTCTATTATTTGATAATTTGAAGGAGGCTGAAATATCTACCGATAGTTTTAGTTTCTATACCTCGGTGTCCTCTGTGTATTCAAGTAAAATAGAAGGCGAAGTAATTGAATTGGATTCTTATATTAAGCATAAAAAATATGGCATAGAGTTGTTACCCGATTACACAATAAAGACTGATGACTTGTACAATGCCTACACCTTTGCCAAAACCAACGCCTTGAATAAGGAGAACGTAGAATCAGCGCACAAACTGTTGAGTAAACATATTGTGGCAACACATCAGCAAGGCAAAATAAGGAAACATAATATGTATGTGACCACACCTGATGGGAAAATAGAATATGTGGCAGCCACTCCATTTGAGGTTGAAGCTGAAATGGACAGGCTTTGTAGTGATATAGAAATGCTATTGCAGGAGAATTTAACCTTCAGCGAAGTTTTTTTTTTTTCGCTTCGATGATTCATTTAGTATTTGTGAAAATACATCCTTGGAACGATGGCAATGGACGCAGTGCACGGTTAGTTGAAAAATGGTTCTTAGCACAACAACTGGGCGAAAAAGCCTGGTTTGTGCAAAGCGAGAAAAACTATTATCAGCTCCATCCCGTCTATTACCAAAATATTCGATTTGTTGGGCCTGGAATATCCGACATTAGATTATTCAAAGGCATTACCATTTTTGTTAATGCTTCCAAATTCAGTGGCTATTAAGTGAAATAGTCACAACTCAATTCTTTCTGGCAAGAACCAAAAAAATTGAATAATATTAATAGAACGAAAAAATCAATTTTATTAATATTCACTTTGGTAATGGTCATAATGATTTTCGGGGCTTGCGAAAAACATAATCCGGACACTGATGCTGATGATGCATTATACAGCGAAGCCAAAGCAGGCGGGTTTGTTTATTGTCAAAGCGGAAATATTTTACCTGGTGTTATACCAAGTCCTCATGGGGAATTTAGATTGCGATTTAATTCTGTTGCATTTGCCGCTCTTGATAGCACCGGAGAGCTGCCAGTCGGTATTAGTTTCCCAATAGGGTCTGTCATCGTTAAAGAAATTCTCAACGGTGGAAGTATCGGTTTATATGCGGTGATGGAAAAAAGATCCAATCAATGGAAATGCAGGTAGCGGATGGCTATGGGCTGAATTCAATACAGATGGCTCAGCCTCCTTTAGTGTCAGGAAAAAGGGGGACGGTTGTATTAACTGCCATAGTGGTTCACCCAATAGGGATTTGACGAGGACGTTCGACCTGCATTAGGTATTGGATTTTCAGGACATTTCACCTTTGTGGCGCACCACGCTTCTAGCGTGGCGGCAATTTTCCTTCTTTGCTTCCCAATAATTTTAGGTGATTACATGGCTCAGCTTCTGAGGTTTTTGCCTGCCCATATTTCCCGCCATCCTTCCCATTCCATCATCCATTACCGCCATCCCCTCAATCGCTTATCAACAAAGGCAACCCCCTCTCCCATCTCAATGTCTTTAGCGCGGTGTTGGTCACCCTTACATTTACCGCTGCCCTCACCAAGCTAACCTTCTTAATTAATCTCATCACTTATTCACCTCCATGCAAAAACATTTACTCATCCTTGTTGTCTTATTCGCAACGGGAATTGCCAGCGCCCAACTCACCATAGACAACAGCGTCAACGCCACTGATGGCGTGGAAGATGTGTTGCTCGGCAGTGGCATTACGGTGAGTAATATCAGTTCACCCATTGGCATAAACGATCAGATCGGTTCGTTCAATTGTGTGGATTGCAACCTCGGAATCGGTTCAGGACTTGTAATGGCTGGTGGCAATGTCAACGGAGCAATAGGCCCTAACAACACAGGCGCAACCGGCAGCACCGGTTCAGGTTTTGGCGCCAGTGATCCCGATCTTTCAGCACTCGGTGGCGGCTCACTCAACGATTGCGTAGTCATCGAATTCGACTTTGTGCCCACAGGCGACAGCCTTGCATTCAATTATGTTTTCGGGTCGGAAGAGTACTCAGAGTGGCTCGGCTATGGCGACATCTTCGGATTTTTCCTCAGCGGCCCGGGCATAGCTGGCCCATACTCCAATGGTGCAATCAACATTGCCACCCTGCCGGGTGTGGGCACACAAGTTTCAGTTCCCAATGTAAACAATGGCTCAAGCAATACCGGCCCATGCCAGAACTGCACATACTTCAACTGGAATGGATACGGCAGCGATGCTCCCTATAACAGTGATAACTTTTATATCCAGTGTGATGGATTTACTACCGTCCTCACCGCAAATGCCGTAGTACAGTGCGGAGAAACCTACCACATCAAACTCGCCATTGCCGATCAATTTGATACCTCATGGGACTCCTTCGTATTCCTCGAAGCCGGTTCCTTCCAAAGCAACCAGGTGGAACTTGCCTACACACCACCCGGCATTTCCCCCGATGCAAGCAGCCTTTACGAGGGTTGTGATATTGCATGGGTCACCTTCACCCGCCCCGCAGGCCAGGCCGGAGTTGCGGCAGATTACGCCATTGATCTTGCCGGCACCGCACTCCTCAATGTGGACTTCACCGGCATCCCTGCCATACTTTCCTTTGGTGTTGGCCAAACCCAAATCACACTTCCCGTAATAGCACTTGAAGATGCCCTTGCCGAAGGTACCGAAAGCATCACCATTACCGTAACGGGAACCACCGGCTGCACATCAGTGGAAGGTACGAGCTATACTTTTTCCATAGTGGATGTCACACCACTGTCAGCCACTCTTAGTGATGAAGTGATAAACTGTGGCGATGCGGTCGACCTCACACCGCAGATATCAGGCGGATTCGGATTTTACACTGTGCAGTGGAGCACAGGAGATGTCGGCCCCACAATTTCCGTTAGTCCCGATGATGCAACAACCTACTTCTTTAACGTAACTGATACTTGTGGTGTCAACCCCATCATGAATCAGCCTGTCGAAGTTTCCTTCCCCGCCTACGCACCCATCGTGGTGGACATCGGCCCCGATCAGCAATTCACCTGTTTGGATGATATCGCATTGAATTCTTTGGTGATAGGTGGATACGGCAACTACTATTACGATTGGGAAGTGAACGGGCTTGATGCCGGAACAAATCCCAATCTTGTTTACAACACTTCCGATGCAGGTACCATCAGCCTCACCGTTACTGATGATTGCGATGCCACAGATGATGATGAAATGAATTTTTCTTTTCCTCCTGTTCCTGTAAATGTGAACATCGGTCCCGACCTCGATGTCACTTGTATTGAAACAACCGACCTCACTGGACAAGTGAGCGGAGGCATCGGGGCTTACACTTATTCATGGACAGTGAACGGGGTAGAACAAGTTACCACGCCCAACTTCTCCATTCAGGTGGATAACCCTTCCGATGTTGAACTCATCATAGAAGATGAATGTGGAAACATCGGCAGCGATTTGCTTGAGCTCAACATTCCTCCGGTTACTATCAATCTTGAACTTGGCGCTGATTATAGTGTCACCTGTATTGACCTCTCGACCATCAACCCACAAATAAGTGGCGGATCAGGCAATTATTCTTACCAATGGACCACGCAAAACGGGGTGCTGAGTGTTGATGATTATCTCGATTTCCAAACCGATGAATCTATCACTATAAGTTTAGAAGTGGAAGATGAATGTGGAAACACTGCCTCGGATATTGTCACGCTTACAGTACCGCAGGTGTCCATGTCGCTTGACATCGGCCCCAACCTCACAGTGGGATGTACCGATGTGAACTTGCTGAATGGAAATGCAAGTGGTGGAGTAGGAGTCTATACTTATTCATGGGAAGTAAACGGTCAGATACAAGGATTGAATCCCAATTTCAATTTGCAAACCGAAGAAGATGCCACCGTTCAACTCACTGTGGAAGATGAATGCGGAAACCAAATCTCTGATGAACTATCCGTGAGTGTTCCACCAGTTCCCATTAATGTGGACATAGGCCCGGACCTCGTGGTGACTTGCCTTGATATTTCATTGCTGAATTCTGTTATCAGCGGTGGTGTTGGAAATTATTCCTACTCCTGGTCCGATGGCAACAGTGTTCTTTCCATAAATGACAATGCGCAATACCAGACATCATCCAACATCAACATAGTGTTGAACGTGGAAGATGAATGCGGCAACATCAACAGCGATGCACTCAACATTTCGGTTCCTGCCGTTCCCATATTCCTCACCATGCCTAATGACACAGCCATTTGCCAAGGCCAACAGGTGACCCTCAGCGTGATCGCAAACGGAGGTGTGGGAGATTTCAGTTATGAATGGACGGGGTATGATGCGCAGGTTCCATCCATCTCCGTGGCACCCGGTGTCAGCACTACTTACTCGGTTTCTGTTATGGATGAATGTGGCAACACTTCTCAAGCCAATGTGCTTGTAGGTGTGGAGGATGTGGAACCCGGTTTCTCGGTGGAATACGTTGGCGACTGGGGAATTCAACTCACCAATAACAGCGTGAATGATGAAAGTGTGCTTTGGTATTTTGCCGATGGCACTGTAACCAACATCGAAAATCCTTATCACGAATTCACCACAGTTGAGCCGTGGGAAATCACACTTGTGGTGATAGGTTCATTAGGTTGCGAGCACAGCATCACCGAAACTTTTTACCCCTTGGCCGATATTTATGTCCCCAATTGTTTCACCCCTGATGGTGATGGAATTAATGATGTGTTTTTTGCTTACGGACATGACATCAAGAAATTTGAAATGCACATCTTCTCCCGCTGGGGCGATGAAATATTTTTCACCAACGACATCACCGTTCCCTGGGATGGTTCACTCGACAGTGGCGAATACTTCATACCCGATGGCACTTATAGCGTGATGATAAAGGCCGAAGGCATCCGTGGAAATTTTATTGAACGAACAACTTCAGTCACCGTCATTCGCTAACCATTTTTGCACCCAACAATTTATCCTATGATTAAACACAAAATCCTTGCAGTACTGAGTGCCGCTTTCTTTTTTACAAATCTTGAAGCACAACAGGTGGTCTACGTTACCCCTGAAGAAGCAGTAGCTCTTTTGTTGGGCGATGGCGTCATAGCCACCAACATTACATACACAGGAGATCCTATTCAGCTGGGCCATCTGTCTGGTTACGATGGAACAGTTTTTCCAATTGGAGATGGAGTTATACTTTCCTCCGACCCCTGCAAAGCAGTTGATCTTGACTGGGATTTTTCCGAATTCCTCACCGCTCCGGTTAGTGGTGAACCGGATCTGCTTATCATCGCCAATTCAGTACCTCCTCTTATTGGTCAGTTCTTCACGGTGAGTTCTGCCAACGATGTATGTATTCTTGAATTTGATTTTGTTCCTACAGGCGACAGCCTTCAGTTCAGTTACACTTTCGGGAGTGATGAGTACCTCACTTGGGTGAATTCATCATTCAATGATGTGTTTGCATTTTTCCTCAGCGGCCCTGGCATCACGGGCACTTTTGATTCTCCACCCGGTTTTCCAGATGGTGCCATCAACATCGCTTTTGTACCGAATTCCGATCCGCTTCTTCCCATCACCATCAGTTCGGTGAACAATGTCCTTAACTCAGCCTACTATATTGACAACCCGAGCAACACAGATATTTCTTTGAATGGATTTACTGTAACATTCACAGCAGCCTCACAAGTCGAGTGTGGGGAGACCTATCATATCAAATTGGCCATTGCCGATGGAAGCGACACTGCACTGGAATCCATTGTGGTGCTCGAAGCAGGCAGTTTCAGTTCCAATGCGGTGAGCATTGACACCGAAATTGAAGTGGACGATCCTCCAGCATTTCTTGCTGACAACAGTGTGCTCGAAGGTTGTATTGCAGGACATTTCACTCTTTATCCGCCAACTAACCTGACAGAGAACGACACTGTTGAAATCCAGATTGGTGGCAGCGCGACCAACGGAACGGACTACACCACCGTAGATGAAACTGTGATTTTCGTTCCAGGTCAGGTATCTGAACTTGCTATAAACAGTTTGCCGGATGCCCTTACCGAAGGAAATGAAACCATCACAGTCACTTACATCTTCACCAATACCTGCGGTGATCAGGACACCGCTTATGCCGAGATATTTATTCAGGATTATATCGCGATGGTGCTTCAGATAGATGAAGTATTTGTGTGCCCCGGTGATGATCCAACCGTGTCAGCCGAACCGCAAAACGGTGCTCCTGATTTTTCTTATGAATGGATAGACAGTGATGAAACTGTAATTGGCAACAACGAAACACAATCGTTCGAGCAGGGTGATGAAGGTGATTACTCGGTGACGGTTACAGACTACTGTAATCAAACTGTTACCGAAGATTTTCATGTGGAAGAACCGGCACCATTTGAACAAACTGAAGATTCCGTTGATGTATGCCTTGGTACTAGTGCGTCCGGGTTTGTAATAGGTGGAGCATTGCCTTACGAATACACTTACAACGACAGCGCATTTAACTACACAGAGGGAAGTGGTTTCCTTGCGGGCTGGGAAGGTGAATTCATTATAGGGGTGATTGACCAATGCGATCAGTATGCAGAACTTTATGTGTTTGTGGAAACATGCAATACGATTATTCCGAACATATTTACTCCTAACGGAGATGGTGAGAATGATACCTTCGAAATTTTCGGTGTTGATGGATTCCCGAATTCACATCTCATTGTGTTCAATCGTTGGGGTAACAAAGTATATGAAAGTGAAAACTACCGCAACTCATGGAATGGAGAAGACCATGCGGATGGTGTTTATTTCTACATCTTCGAAAGAAGTGATGGCGTGAAGTACGAGGGTTATGTGCATTTGGTGCGCGGGAAACAATGATGCTGCGTTGTTGTTGAATCATTGATCGCTCCGTATCCGTAATCAGGAACTCTGCACGCCATGGGTATGCTTTCACTCAGTTCGCGCCCAATTTTTACCAACTTAGTTTTGGGCATCTCACGATACTTCCAGTATTTGTGTTGATGTTCTTGGTCAGTTTGTGAATAAACAAAACAACTGAAGAAAAAGCCATAAGATTGTATGGATGATTTTCATTTTTAGTAGGTGTTTGAGCTATTGAACTATTATGTTCGACAAGATTTCAGATTTCATTTGTTTCGATAATTTCTTTTTTTATTGCTCCCATTGAATTGGAATAAAAATACTTTACCACATACCATTCCGAGTTAGTGTCGGATTGGTCAACAACCGAGTTATCATCCAAATATTCAATGACATTGGAATAACTTGAAGTTTGCACCGCGAACGATTCGAACCAGTTTACAACACCATAGTCGCCACTTCCAAACACAGGTCCTTCGTTACCAACAAATAAAGGAAAACGAACAAGCACATCTTCTCCATCAGCGTCTCTTGTCTTCCGCGTTTAAGTGAACGAGATACATAACGGGTGCTTTGCAATTAGTGATGCTCGAATATTAGAATACGCAAAAGAACTGAGATGAAATTCTCCAGTATAACATCTCAACCAGAATTTTCGGGGAGTGCATTCCAATTGTTTTAGAAGAACTGCAAAGCATTGCAGAGGAGAAATGAAGTCAACACTTCTTTGGTTTGCCGCTTCTTCTAATCAGGCTTCGTTGGATGAGTTTTTCAATAATGAAGACTGACACTTTGTGTTTGGTAATCTCCTCGTCAAGATTTTGTCTTATAAAAAAAAGCCGCTCCAAAAATGAAGCGGCCTTTTGTTGAATCTTAGTTTTATCCGTCTCTCAATCCGAAATCAATACACCACAATCTTTCTTGCAAACATGTCATCGCCAATTTTGAATTGAAGAACGTACATGCCTTTTGCTTTGTCTGTCAAATCAATTTCAAGCATTGATCCTTCCGGTTTTACAGCAAGATGTTTTTGCAGTACCGGCTGATTCAGGCTATTGTAAATAGTAAAGTCAAGGGGATAAGTCGTGTCATCATAAAGCAGGATCTTGAACATTCCATTATTCGGGTTCGGATAAATCATCATCAGTTCCGGATCGTTCGCCAACGGTGCCTGAGGTGCTTCCGGAATCACCACTGTTTTGCAAACATTGGCCTTGCACACCACTCCATTATCGGCAAACCTGGTAACCCTGACACACACTGTAAACGTGCCAGTAGGGAAAGTATGCATCACTGAATCGGTGCCTTGTGCCACCACTAGTGGCGCTCCCAGTTCGAAGCGCCATTTTACTTCATCACAATCCTGGAAATAGCTGTAATCCTGCAGCGAGAATATGAAAGTATTGGGATTACCGGAAACTGGAGTGCAGGCTATTCCTTGCCCTACATGGAATGAGAACGTGTCATCGCAAAGGCATGCTACCACCGGTGGGCAATCGGGCAATACAATACAATGCTCGAAGAAGCAACAGGCCACATCAGTACTATCCGGTGTTTGTTTGATAAGTGCAACGGTGAAGCACACTGTATCACCAGCCATGGCCGGAGCGCCTACATTGATGTTAAACGGTGGTGAAGTACTACCCGAATTGAGCGAACCCAGGGAAATGGTCTGGTTGTAAATACTCAAACCCGCAGGAGTGTTGAAACTGATTTGAGCATGGGTTACCACAATGCCGGAAACATTGTGCAATGCCGCCTGATAATTCCATGTACCTGTTACCGGGTCGCACACAATGGATTCCTGTACCATGTATCCACAAGGTGGATCACAGGAAACATTGATGGTGTCGCGACATACCACGGTGCTGTCTTTCATCCATTTTATTTCAATTTGCTGGAATGGTGGAAGATTAGTTTGAACACAGATTTGCGGAAGTGTAAATCCCCCACCCGGCACAAAATTGTTGAACACATTCTCCGGCAGAAAACTTACTGCTGTGGATGTGAAACCACTGGTGGTCCAGGGCGAACTGAAAGGATTGTTCACAGTGATAGTGGTTTGAGGGGACAGCACACACAATGCAATCTCATCGAAAAAATTCGGATCGTATGCATTGTTCAGTGTTATGTTGAAGCAACATCCATCTGTGGTATCGCTCTCCACATTTTCAACACTTACAAATAAGCATGGATCGCAAACCGGAATCTCAATACAGTATGTAGTATCCACCGAACAACAAATAATGGAATCAGTCTCCAGCGGATTGTTCTGGTGCGCAATCAGATTATAACAGAAAGTTTCGCCCCCAATATTGTTGCCGCTCAGGTTTACTGTAAACGTTTGACAAGTGCCGGCAAGAATGGGAGTGGAGGTGATGTCAATAAATGGAGGTGTAACTACAACACCTGCCGGACTGGACGGAAGTATATTGATGTAACCAATGCTGTAAGGCTGATCGTTCGGATTGCATACCGTAAACTCGTAGAAGATGGATCCATCTTCGCAGTAGATGGAATCATTGGTCATGTAAATACACTCCGGTTCTTCCGGGCAGTGGAATTCGAGTGTGTCCGAACACACTATTTCATCATCGAAATCATACCAGTCAATTATTATTTGTTGTGGTGAGTTTATCACATTGCTGATGCAGAATGTGATAAAGTTGCTGAGTGTACCTGTTGGAATTGAATCTCCTGCAATGCTGCTTGCCAGTGCAATTGAATTGGCTGTGACGGATTGAACAGCAAGAGAAGTACTCAACGAACTTAGATCAAAATTGAGGTCAGCATCACTAGTTGAAATGGTAAAGCCCTGAAGTCCTCCAAAGTTGTTGGTATAACTCAGTATTGCACAACATGAATCTACAACACCATCTGCATCTTCATCGAGCAATGAAAAATCAACATGCAACTCATCACAAGCCACCGAATCACATTCAATAACGGTGAGGTCGAGGTCTACTGAAGTATCACTGCAACCGTTCACTGTTGTTGCAGTGAGAGTATAGATTCCGGATTGCGTTATTTCAAGACAAATCATGTTTCCGCCCGCAATCGGATTACCGTTAAGGTTCCATTGATACGAAGCCATGCCCGGTGGGCCACACACCGTATCGGGATTGCACACTTGGTAGCAACCTTGCGGCACAATGCAGAAATCGGGAAGCGGGTAAACTGTTGCCGAAGCAGAACCTGAACATCCGGTATTGATGTCAGTGCCCACGCAGGTATAAGTGCCTGCCTGAGTTACTGTGATCGAAGTTCCTGTGCCGCCATTACTCCAGTTGTAATTCACATTGGGGTCAATGGGTGTAACAGTAAGTGTCACTGGTTGTCCGGCACACGCTACAGGAGAAACTGTAATGGTGAACACAGGTGAAACTGCAACCGCAACAACAACAGTGGCTGAAGTAGCTGAACATCCGTTTTGATCTGTTATCATTACATAATATCCTCCAAGTAAATTGTAATCACACACATAAATCTGGTTGTAGATTTCTGGTGCAAGCAGATTGCCGAGATTGTCGTACCACTGATAGGTGAAGTTCGGGTCAAATGGTGTTGTGAGAATTGTACAACCCGCATCACAGATTATCAAATTGCCTGCGATGGTCGCAATTGGTAATGGAAGAACTACCACTTCAACAGGGTCGAGTTCGAGGCTACAACCGTTTCCATCCGTAATGGCTACACCGTATGTACCAGCGATGGTTACATCAATGCATTGTGTGGTTTCTCCGTTTGGTGTCCACAGATAACTGTATCCGGCAGGAGCACACAACGCGGTGGTGTCCCCGGCACAAATGAGGAGTGTTCCGGTTATCACCCCCGGTGCAACCGGTGGGTGTATCAAGATCGTGGTGGATGAAGTTGCTGTACACCCATTCGAGTCAGTAGCAGTTACGATAATGGTATATGTACCCATGAACAAATAAGTGTGCGATGGGGATGCACCGGTATAGGTTGCGCCATCACCGAAATCCCAGAAGTAACTCACCGCTCCTGTTGCGAATACAGACATTGCTACAGGCTCGCCTACGCAGGCTTTCAAAGGCGCAGTGATAATAGGAGTACCCACTCCACCCAGCGTCACATTTTTTGTGATAGTCGCCTGGCAACCGTTGCCATCATTGATGGTTAGTGTTACCGGATAAATGCCCGGCCCGGGGAAAGTAAATACCGGATTGGTCAATGTACTGGTTCCGTAAATGCCTGCATTCCAGAACAAGGTATATGCACCCGGAGGAATAATGGTGGACAAATCCGTGAACTGAACTTGTGTACAGTTGATCGCTGTAAATGAAAAATCAGCAGCCAGCGGAACGCACACACTTAGTTCAGCATAAACAGGGCATTGCGCTGGCGGATTCAACGAGTCGGGCACAGTGCCATGCACCTGCACATTGTAGCAACCCGCTTGCAGATAGGTGTGTGTTGGATTGGGCGAGCCTGAAAAAGTATTGTCACCAAAGCTCCATGAAGTGAAAGTGAAATTGACACTTGATGTAAACGAGAAAGTGATCTGGTTGCAATACGGGTTACTCACTGTGAATGATGGAGTAAGTGTGTAAGCCTCAGGAGTGCAGCCTCCAGGAAGACAATCACTTTCATACACGTAGAACGGAAGCGAAGTACTGGTGCAGCCGGTAGTTGGATCCACCACCTCTATATAATAAGTGTAAGTACCAGCCACTCCCTGAAACACGTGTGAGTAAGTGCAGTTGCCAAGCGATGGCCCCGACACTGACGCGTTATTGCAGAACCATTCATAAGTGTAGGAAGCATTGCACTGTGCCACCATCGTTACGGTGTGTGGCGCTGGAATGCAGATGATGGGATTGTTGCCAGAACTGATGGCAGCAATGGGCGATGGTGAAGCAATCGCATTGAAATAAACTGTTGCTGCGCAGTTATTGCAGTCGGTGGTGGTGAGCGAATACTGAGCAGCCGTGAAAATTTGAGAACTAACAGTAATGTCGCCTGTTGACCAGGAATACGTGTTGAAACAGCCGCCACTTGCATTCAGGAAAGCACTTCCGCCAGGACATAAATTGCCTGATTGTGTGACTACAGGAATTTGAGGAGAAACCAAAGTCACACCAAGTGTAATGGGGGTTGTTACTCCACACAAAGTGAGGTCGGCAGTTACAGTTGCACCACCCGGTGTGTTGTTCCACTGCACATCTATCATAGTGCTTCCTTGCCCGTTCACCACGCTTCCCATAATTGGCAGCGATACGCTCCAGTTGATGGTGGCTTCAGGATGAAGTGTTCCGTTCAATGTGTATTGCTGAACTGAATTGGTGCAATTTGCAGTTCCGGTAATGGTAAACGGCCCGCCCAAATTTTTCGGATACACCAACAATGTAATGGTGTCCGATAGGCAGAATGGATTGTAGGAGAGTTGTTGCGCGAGGGAAATAGAATACGGGCCGGTTGGTCCCCACGTAACTCCAACTGTTGTTCCGCTGGTGGATGAAAGTGTTCCGTTCTGCGCAGTCCACACAAACGATACTCCGGTGCTTCCGGTTACTGCCGTGTAATACGCCACCTGGTTCGGGCAGATTTGTGTCGGCCCTGTTATCGCAGTTGCTTTTGGTACATCAAGTACCGTTACCACAACAGTTTCTGTTGTGTTGCAATACACACTGGTTGCGGTAGGTGTTGCAGTGATGATGTATGTGCCGGCTGTTGTCCAGGTCACACTTATGTTATCAGTTCCCTGTCCGGAAAATGGAAGCGGATTTCCATTGGTATCAAACACCGTCCATGTGTAACTGTTGAGCGGAAAATTGGTGGCCGAAAAACTGGTGGTTGTGCCAAGGCAAACCACTGATGGGCCATTGTGTACCATAAAAAACTCAGGAAGGATCAGCACCGTGAGGTCAGCCGTTCCGCAACATTCCGGAGCATCATGACCGGGAAGTCCTTGCAGAAATTCACTGCAATAATCCACATGAATAGTTCCCACACCTGCCGGTCCCCACTGTATAGTTGCAATGTTTGTGCTGTCGCCAGCTATCACCATTCCACCGGTAACTGTCCATAAATAGACTGTACTTAGCCATTTCGGCAGAGAATAAGTTTCGGTAGCGAATTCGCAAACCACTATTGGACCCGTGATGGTGCTTACTGTAGCAATGATTGGCACGTTTACCGTTGTGGGATTGTTGCAGTAAGTACTGTCGCAGCCGCTTACATCAAGTGTGATGGTGCCAACGGGGCCAATACCCCATGTCAAACAAATTTCATCGGTGCCTTGTCCTGTGAACACTACCGGATTTCCGTTGGCATCAAGCACCGTCCAGAGGTAGCTGCTGCAATTGGTGGCATCGGTTGTATAGCAACTTTCATCGCCTTCGCACAAGGTGCTTATGCAATAAATGTTTGGCCCTGGGAGCGGGTCAACAATAACTTGCATCGTAACACAATCGGTGCAGCAGCACAGCGGATTCCCCTCTTCATCATAGTTAAAATTGCTTGCACACAGGGTTACAGTATAAGTTCCGGGATTGGCATAAGTGTAACAAGGATTTTCCAAGGGAGAAGTTCCACCATCACCAAAATCCCAGAAATAGGTATCAGCGTTTGCTGAAGTATTGTTAAAGCATAAGTTTTGTCCTAAGCACACATAACCCGCGGAAGTGAAACTTGCAGTAGGTGCTTGCATAATATCAATGCAAACCGTGATCGCTTGCACATTTCCATTTCCATCCGTAATGGTAACGGAGATGGAACCGGAACCATATGATCCCCATGTCACGATGATTTCAGCATCGTTGGCGCCCGGCACCCAGTTGCCGCCAATGATGGGACCCCATACATAAGTACTATTTGTATCCAGGGGCAAATAGAAAGTAGTGATAGAATTTTCGCAGACACTTACGCATCCAGGTCCATCAGGCATGGTGCCATCGCTGCCTCCTGCGTAATCTTCCAGGTTGATAAGGGTGCAGTCGGGTTTGGGGCATGTCACACAAATGAAAACTTCAGCAGTCCCTAAAAAATTGTCATCCTCATCCGTGAGTGCATAGGAGAGAAAATGGTCGCCACAACAATCGCCTGCTTGGTCGTTGTATTGCACCTGGCCTAAGTCATTGATATGGAAGCATACATCAGAAAGAAGGGGCATCACAAACACTTGCGTGCCCATCACGAGCACATCGTTGTCCAGCACATTAAACACAAATGTGGACAAGTCGGATGTGCAGGTGCTGTCGTCTATGGGCCCCGCACAAAAGCCACCAGCCGAAATGAAAATGCAGGAGCCATCATCGAAAGTGGCCGATGGATCGAAGTTGCAGGCCTGTTGATTGGTGCAGCCACCAGCCATATCAAGTGTGGCTGCTACTGAATTTTTCACACTCAATGAAAAAAGAAACGCAAGGCTGAACGCCAGTGCATTACTGAGTAATGTTGCTTTCATGATAAAGTAAGTTTAGTAAAAAATGGTTTTTGGTAAATAACTTCCTGCCATCAGGAAATTTTCGTTTTTGTACTTCGTTTAAGAAGTCCCAAAGTTATGAGATATCGCCAGTCCGGGTCTAAGACTAATGTCTTATTTTTTCTTCCCCTCTACCCGGAATACAGTCGCGTGGAGACACATCCAACCAGCGACCATGCAGGTGCAATTTCTTGCTGTATGCAAAGCACTTTTATATTTATGCTTCTCAAAAAATTCCTATATGCATCGCAGTTGCTAGTCCCAATCCTTCTGGGTTCGGGACGTTGTGCGCCTGGAGCATGGTGGTTGTTCCAGTCCAGTTATCCACACAAATTGGGTTTCACTCCTATGCATCGGGACAAAGCCTCGAAGCATTTTTGATTTTTCTTAGCGCATTAACGCCTTTAGGTGAGACTATCACATCTTGCACCCATGAAAATCTCTTACAACTGGCTTAAGCAATACATCAACACAAAACTCAGCGTAGAAGAAATCGCGGAGGTGCTCACATCTATTGGACTCGAAGTAGAAGGGCTTGAAAAAATTGAGGTCATTCCCGGTGGGTTGAAAGGAGTGGTGGTGGGCGAAGTGCTAACATGCGCAAAACATCCCGATGCCGACAAACTCAGTTTGGCAACAGTAAATTTGGGTTCAGGCGATCCTGTGCAAATTGTTTGTGGTGCGCCCAATGTGGCTAGTGGTCAAAAAGTATTGGTGGCAACCATCGGCACCACGCTTCATCCAACATCAGGCGAGCCGTTTATCATTCAGAAAAGCAAAATCCGTGGTGCAGAATCCAATGGGATGATCTGCGCTGAAGACGAATTGGGTTTGGGTGAAAATCATGCGGGAATTATCGTGTTGGACAATGATGCCGTGGCAGGAACTGCGGCAGCCGATTATCTGAAACTCGAAACCGACTTCTGTCTTGAAATTGGCTTGACTCCAAATCGCACCGATGCGTTTTCACACGTTGGAGTGGCGCGTGATCTAGCTGCTGCACTGCGAAATATGGAAGGCCGCGAAAAAGAAAATGCTGCGCTCAACAAACCAATCATTAATCCTTTTGGCGAAGGAGAAAAAGGAAAAGGCGTAAAAGCGGAAGTCAAAAATTCCGATGCTTGTCCTCGCTATTGTGGTCTCACAATGCACGGACTTAAAGTTGCTCCCTCACCCAAGTGGTTGCAGGATCGCCTTACTGCTATCGGTCAACGCACTATTAATAATGTGGTGGACATCACCAACTATGTGCAACACGAAATCGGGCAACCGCTTCACGCATTTGATGCCGATGCCATTTCAGGGAATACCATTGTAGTACGCCTGGCCCGTGAAGGAGAAAAATTTGTGACACTCGATTCAGTGGAGCGGACACTTAATCCGGAAGACCTGATGATTTGTGATAAGGAGAAACCCCTTTGTATTGCCGGAGTGTTTGGCGGAACAAACACGGCTGTAACTGAAACCACCACTTCGATCTTTTTGGAGAGTGCCTATTTCAATCCTTTGTTTGTACGCAAAACTGCAAAGCGCCACGGCCTGCACACCGATGCTTCATTCCGATTTGAACGCGGTTGCGATCCCAACTCGGCAATGTGGGCATTGAAACGTGCCGCCAATCTCATCCAGGAATTTGCCGGTGGTGAAATTGTTTCAGACATCACGGATCTCTATCCCGCACCTATCGAAAACTGCAAAGTGAAATTCCGCTGGGAAAGAGCTGCATCACTCATTGGAAAAGAAATTGAAAAACAAAAAGTAAAAAACATACTTCGTGATCTCGATATAGAAATTGAAAATGAAACAGTGGATTCTCTTCAGCTTTCCATTCCACTTTATCGTGCCGATGTGACGAGAGAAGCTGATGTGGTGGAAGAAGTGCTGCGCATTTACGGGTACAACAACATTGAAATTCCTAAACAGATGCGCACATCATTGTCTCATTCGCCTAAACCAGATCCTGAAAAACTGCGCGACAACATTTCCAATTTGCTTGCAACAAGTGGCTTCATTGAAATAATGGGATTGAGTCTTACGCGCACCGCATACCTTGAACTGGCGCATGATGCGGAACACAATTCGGAAAATGCCGTAGCCATTGTCAATCCGTTGAGCAGCGATTTAGGTGTGATGCGCCAGACACTTTTGTACAGCGGTCTCCAGTCCATTGCCCTCAACCAAAATCACCGCAATCCTGATCTTCGATTGTTTGAATTCGGCAAGGCCTACTCGAAGTCCAATGGCAGCTACAACGAGGAGCAGCATCTTTCCATTTTTCTTTCGGGAAGAAGGTTTCCTGAGTCATGGAACAATACCACAGATGTAGTTTCTTTTTCCGATTTGAAAGGAGTGCTGGAAAATGTTTTCTCATCGCTCGGAATTCCGGATACCACAAGTTCATCTGCCCAAAGCAATACGCTGGACGATTCGCTGGATTGCTTTTCAGGAAAAATTCATCTTGCCCGGCTGGGAAATGTTTCATCTCATCTACTTAAAGAGTTTGACATCAAACAACCTGTTTGGTATGCCGATGTGAAATGGGAGAATGTGATCGCAGTTCTTCCTCAACAGAACATCCGCTATACCGAACCGGAAAAGTTTCCGGCTGTGAGGCGAGACCTTAGCATGTTGCTCGATAAACAGGTAACGTTTGCTGACATAGAAAAAACAGCCTTCGCCACAGACAAAAAACTGTTGCGAAGTCTCAACCTGTTTGATGTGTTTGAAGGAAAAAATCTGGAAGAAGGAAAAAAATCTTATGCCATCAGTTTCATGCTTCAGGACAAGGGCAAAACCATGACCGATCAGCAGGTGGAAATGGTGATGACACGCATTCAGAAATCACTGGAAGAAAAACTTGGTGTACTGCTGCGATCCTAATTTCAACCATACCCGCAAGAAGACTTGATAAAATGACGTTCAGGAAAGAACCTTTTTCATTGCTCTATTTCCTGTTCAGGCCATTTATCTGGACAGCACTCCGATTATTTTATCGTCAGATTACGATAATTGGCAAAGAGAATTTTCCGCGAAGCGGCCCTGTCATCCTTATTGCCAATCATCAAAATGCTTTGATGGATCCTCTGCTGCTTTGTTGTTTTCTACCCAGGCAATTGCACTGGCTCTCACGTGCCGATGTTTTCCGCAAACCACTGATTGGTTTCTTCCTGCGCATGATAAATATGCTGCCCATTTTCAGGAAACGCGACAATGTGGATATACAATCGGAGAACAGGAAAATATTTTCAGAGTGCCTTCGCAAGTTCAAATCCGATTCAGTGATAGCACTTTTTCCGGAAGGAACGCATCATGCCGGGCGTGTACTGCATCCATTCAAGAAAGGTATGGCAAGGCTTGCTATGGAGGCAGCAGGGAATATGGATTTACAAATTGTTTGTATCGGTATTGATTACTCGGATTACTACAGCGGACAATCTTCTGTAATCCTCAACATTGGTAAATCGTTTTCACTAAAATCACTGGAACTGAATGGTCATCTGCCTTCGGTAAAGGAATTGAGTGATACTTCATTCAAAAAACTTGCAACACTCATGATTCATCTTCCTGATGAAAACCTTCAGCATGCTGTTGTTTCCCTTCGCTATGCAATTGCATTTGATCATTGGAAAAACAAATGGAAAGAATTCAACTGGCGGGATGAATTTCTGCTTATCCAAAAATTTATAAGGAGCCTGGAATCAAATCCCGAACTCAAAAGAAAATTTATCGCATTGGGTAACGAATATCAGGAGCTCATTCCGTTAATCGCGCGAACTGAAAATGCAGAATATAATAGGATGCGGGCAGCAACTGAAAAACAGTTCCCTCTACTCATTCTTCTTCCGCTTTTAGGATTGCTTAACGGAGTGGTGCATTTTCCGCCTTCAAGAATCTGCCATGCACTGAAACATTCATTGACTAGCGATAAACAATTCCACAGCTCCATCATGCTTCTTGCTGGTATGGTTTTGTACCCTGTTTACTGGATAGTCCTTTTTTTTCTTTTGGCATGGATAAGCAATGCTGTTGTTGCCTGCTGCATTTTAGGTTTCTTCATTCTTATGCTTCGGATATGGAACATCAAACGATTTCGTATCTATGCAGATGAAGACGAATATGCGCTTAAGAAAAAAGTGGAGGAAGCATTTCCACTCGCACTTAGGTTCAAATGGATGAATGAAAAACTAGTTGCGATAGTGAAGGAAGTTTCGGTGCGTGTTGGCTAAAGCCGCGGTGGTAGTAATTAAGACAAAGCCCCGGTGATGTGCAGGGGCTTTTCCATTTGCAGTTGAGTAACCAAGGGATCTTCCACACCTCCCCATGCATAACCAGGAACACGACATGTCAGGGGGATACTTTCGCCTTCAAGCGGTCCAATTTTCACGAACTTGTTCTTCAACATCTCGCGTTACTAAACATTTTGTTTTTAGAAATTAGTCGAGTCCTTTGGAAGCATCAACATCCACCCGTGAGAGTTGGTTTGCTCGAAAGGATTCGTGATTTACTTGAACGATGCGCACAACTGGTTCATTGATGTTTTGGTTGACCTTGGGCGGAGGGAAAATTGCGATCCTGTTGCTCAGCCTTTCTCATAAGACTTACTTAACCTTCACGTAATACAGGCACGGCTACTTTCGCCACCGCAATTCAAGCATACGCTATGATCAAACAAAAAATTCTATTGGTGGACGATGAGCAGGACATCCTCGACCTGGTGAGTTTCAATCTTGAAAAAGAGGGCTATGAAGTACAAACTGCCAACAACGGAAGAACTGCTGTGGACATTGCCCAGCGTATGTTGCCGGATCTTGTTCTTCTTGATGTGATGATGCCCGGGATGGATGGCATGGACACTTGCCGCGAGTTGCGCGAAAAGGTTTCACTCAAAAATATGCTTATCGCATTTCTTACAGCGCGCAACGAAGACTATAGCCAGATAGCAGGGTTTGATGCGGGTGCCGATGACTATATCGCTAAACCCATAAAGCCCCGTGTACTTATCAGCCGTATCAAAGCATTGTTGAGGAGAAACAGCCCGGGCGAGGCAGAAGGTGGATCATCGCAGTTGTCCGGAATTGTGATTGACAAGGATCGTTACGTAGTGTATAAAGATGGCCGCCAACTTTCGCTTCCTAAAAAAGAATTCGAATTGCTTTCGCTCCTTACATCACAACCGGGAAGAGTTTTTACCCGCGATAATATCCTTAGCAATGTTTGGGGCAACGATGTGATAGTGGGCGACCGCACCATTGATGTCCATATACGCAAACTGCGCGAAAAATTGGGTGACGATTACTTCAAAACCATTAAAGGAGTGGGTTATAAATTTGAGCCTTGATGGCAGACCGCACACCGCGCAGTGTTGCACTGGTTTCAGCATCGCTCATCACTGCACTACTTGCATTCTCTTATTTCCTTCTCGTTTATTTTCTTGAGCGCGAATTCGAAACACGTTGGCTTCTTCTCTTTGTTGCATTGGGTTTTACCATTTCTTATTTCATTGTTGCTTATTTCATCGAACGCTTCATTTACCGTAAGGTGAAAATCATATACAAAACCATTCACAACTTCAAGAATCCGGACAAGAAACCGAGAATAAAAATGAGAGAAGATGTGTTGGGCGCTGTAAACAACGAAGTGCTGGATTGGGCCGAAGAAAAAATAAGCGAAGTGAAAACACTTCAGGCCACCGAAAATTTCAGGCGCGAATTCATTGGCAACCTCGCTCACGAATTGAAGACGCCCATCTTCAATATCCAGGGCTTTATTGACACGTTGCTGGAGGCCGATGAAATGGACCCCGAACTCAATAAAAAGTTTTTGCAGAAGGCGGCCAATAATGTGGAGCGCATCACCAACCTGATAAAAGACCTTGACCAGATAACAGAAATTGAAAGTGGCGACATGCCACTGAAATTCTCAAGATTCAACATCGTGGAATTGAGCAAACGCGTGGCTGAAACCTCGGAAACTCAGGCCAGCGAGCGCGAAATTTCTATCGGCCTGAAAAATGAAAACGGGCGTCCCATTTTTGTAAAGGCCGATTACCTGCGCATTGACCAGGTGCTTACCAACCTGATCCAAAATAGCATCAGCTATGGCACAAAGGGGGGACACACGGAAATCCGTTTTTACGATTTGGATGACAATGTGCTTATTGAAGTAGCGGACAACGGAATAGGAATGGCTGCTGAACATTTGCCCCGGATTTTCGAGCGATTCTACCGGGTGGATAAAAGCCGTTCGAGAAATGAAGGAGGCTCTGGATTGGGTCTTGCCATCTGTAAACACATCATAGAAAATCATGGCCAAAACATCCGCGCCAAAAGCACCGAAGGCCAGGGCTCCACTTTCGCGTTTACGCTAAAGAAGGACTGACCTGTTGCAGATAACGCTCGCGAATAATGCGCAAGTGATGCAATTCGTGACCGAGCGTGGCATATCCCAGGGCGCGGACTGACATTTCAGTATTGTTCGCCCTACCGCGTTCGTCCAGCATTTCCGCATCAAAACTTTTGAAAAGATGAATGGTGGAATTTCTCGCTGCTGCATACTCTTCAAGAATTGCCACGATGTGGCGCTGCGATGCGTTTGTTGTTAGGGCATAGAGATGTTCATCATAACCCGGGAGAATTGTTTTATCCCTTCTCGCGAAACTCATTGCACGATAACCGAACACCCGCTCCGTATCAATAAGATGCGAGAGAATTTCTTTGGGCGTCCACTTTCCTTCCGCATACCGGAAATCCATTTGTGCCGGCTCAAGTGATTGGTAAAACGCAATGGTAAGGTCAACCTGATCTTGGAGCAAGAGCAGAAGATCATCGCCTTCCACTTGTTTAGTGTAATTGTCGAGCCAGCCGTTGTGGTCTGTCGGTTTTGTGATTTTCATTTTCAAATCAGTTGTTGTGATGCTGTTTTTACAAAGTAATTGTTTTCTTTTTCATAACCGATGGTTGTTTCCGGGCCGTGTCCGGGATAAACGATGTAATCATCGGGCAATGTGTAAAATTTTTCACGGATGGATTTTAGTAGATCATTTGCATTGCATCCCGGCAAATCAACGCGTCCCACACTGTTGAGAAAAAGTACATCGCCACCGATTACCACTTTTTCATCATGCGAAATAAAAGCGAGATGACCGGGTGAATGACCGGGAACAAAAACAATTTCCAATTTCGAGTTTCCGAATTTGATGGTGTCACCTTCACCAATAAATTTTCCGATAGGCGGTGAGGCAATGTAGTTGACGCCAAAGAGCATAGCGGCCTGCTCTGCGCGATTAAGATTTACCGTTTCAATGGAGTGAGCTTCCAAAGGCAATGAAAATTTCTTGGCTACAAAATCATTTCCCAGTATGTGATCAATATGGCAATGGGTATTGAGGAGTTTCACCGGCTTCAGGTTTTCTGAACGGATAAATTCCATGAACTGTTGCTGCTCATGCACATCGCTCATTCCTGGATCAATGATGATGCTCTCTCCTGTTTCATCAAAGAGCACATAAGTATTTTCCTGAAAGGGGTTGAAGGTGAAAGATTGGATGGAAAGCATAACTATGATTTTGACGGGGGTGCAAGAATAATGCGGGGCCACAAAGGAGTGATTCAATAATATATCGGGACGCACAAGTTCACTGTGATGGTTTTTGCCCTTATGGCTATCGGTATCGTGCCTTTTTTGCAAAGTGAGGACGGAGTTGCATTCGACTGTGAAAACCAAACACACCATCACCCCAACAATTGATGTTGGGCGTTCTAAACATTTGACAATTTTCGGCTGTATTTGCTGTTATCTTAGCCCTGTCTAATTTTCTAATGACTAAAAATATTCTCATCCCCGCACTCGCAGTTTTTCTGTTATTGAACACAACTGTTTTTCATGCCCAGTTTTATACCGGCTCCAATGTGGAGTTCGGCAAAAACCGTGTGCAGTACATGGACTTCGACTGGTACTATTTTCCGGCTGAACATTTTCATGTGTACTACTACCAGGGCGGGCAGGCATTGGCAGAGTATACCGTGCTAAGTACCGAAACGAATTTGAAAAGCATTGAATCGTTTTTCGATTATTCGCTGGAGGATAAAATACAAGTGCTCACCTACCAAAAGCAAAGTGAATTTCGCCAGAGCAACATCGGTATCTCAAACGATGACCAGTTCAACATAGGGGGCACTGCCCGCATTCTTGGTAACAAGATGTTTCTCTACTACGAAGGTGATCACGCCAAACTGGAACACCAGATCCGCGAGAACATTTCGAAAATTGTTTTTTCGCAACTGATGTACGGTGGCGACTGGAAAGATGTCATCAAAAATTCAACTCTTCTTTCCATACCAAAATGGTACGAGGATGGAATTGTTTCCATGGCCACCGAAAGGTGGAACAATGAAACGGAATCTTTTGTGCGCGACCTCGTGCACGGGGGCAAGTTCAAATCGTTCAACCGCTTTGCAGGCAACGATGCGAAACTGGCCGGACACGCATTTTGGAAATACATAGCCGATGTGTATGGCGAGAATGTGATTCCAAATATTCTTTACATGACCCGCATGAGCCGCAACATCGAGAGCGGGTTCCTTTTTGTGCTGGGCATTTCGCTCGACACCGTTTCGGCTGATTTTATTAACTACTACAGAGAAAAATTTCCGGCCAATATTCCAGGTAAATCATTGCCGGGATACGAACCCCGCCCTGGTGAAAATGATGTTTCGAAACAGGAACTGAAAGCCTGGAAAATGCGCTCGCGCACTCTGGGCGAAGTAAGCGTGAGGAACAAAAGCAAATACCAATACTCGCAGTTTACCCTCTCCACTTCGGCTGATAAAATTGCTTATGTGACTAACGAAATGGGCCAGTACAAAATCTGGATTTACGATGTGCTCACGCAAAAAAAGAAACGTGTACTGAAGCGGGAGTACAAGCTGGATCGCCTGGTGGATGAAAGTTATCCGGTGCTGGCCTGGCATCCAAGTGGCCAGGTGCTCACTTACACGTTCGAGAAAAAGGGCAGGGCGCACATTGGAAATTACAACCTTGACGAAAAGAAAACAGCAGAGAAAGAATTGTTTCGTATTGATAAAGTGGTGGACATGCACTACAGCGATGATGGCAAGAAAATAATTTTCACCGGAGTGCGCGAAGGTGTTACGGACCTCTACCTCTACCAGGTGATAGGCAACAACCAGGAGCAACTCACTAAGGATATTTACGATGATGTGGATGCGCGGTTTATCCGCAATTCCACTGCGGTGATTTTTGCTTCGAACCGCTTGGACGATACGTTGCGCACAGGAACAAAAGCAGAATTATTTCCCGTCAACAAGGATATTTTTATTTATGATATTGAAAGCCGTTCTGCTATTCTTGAACGTGTTACTGCTACCACCGATGCCGATGAAACGCACCCTGCTGAGTACGATGCCCTGCACTTCACTTACCTGGGCGACCAGGCCGGTATTTACAACCGATACCTGGCGAACATGGACAGCGCCATCATTTCCATTGACACTACTGTTCATTACCGCTACTTCACCACCACGAACATTCTTTCCAGCTACAGCCGCAATCCGGTGGATTATGAATTCAACCCAAAAAGCGGAAAATATTCTTTGGTGTTTAAGAAAGATGGCCGCTCCATTTTTTCATCGGGCGATGTAGAAGGGGATTTTGCAATGAACCAAGCCGCAACCAATTCTTCTTCCGATGCAAGGGCTCAAACCATCACCCAGGCGAACACTATCATTCTTGAACCCGATACCACGGATAAAGGAAATGTGGATATCAACAATTATCAATTTGAAGATGATGTAAAGGATTATTCTTATGATAAAGAAGCGGTGCGGATACAGGAAATTTCTGCTGACGGCACAACCTCAACCGACACTACAAATAAGGATTTTCAGATGCCCAAGTCGCGGGGCTATCGTTTGAACTTCGCCACTGATTATGTGGTTACCCAGGTTAACAACAGCTTTGCAAGCCCGTTCTACCAGAACTTCAGCGGGCCAACCAGCATACTGCCGGGCATTTCCGCATTAGTAAAAATGGGCATGAGCGATTTATTTGAAGATTACAAACTGGTGGGGGGCTTTCGCCTGGCACTCGATCTTCAAAACAACGATTACGGATTGATATTCGAAAACCTACGTGGCAGGGTGGACAAAAAAATTACATTCTTCAGGCAGGCCGAGCAAAGTTTTTTCGAGTTCGATGTGTTTAAATCGCACACCCACAGTTTCCAGTACCAATTAAAATACCCATTCACTGAACTGGCCAGTGCTCGCGCCACACTGATTTATCGCAACGACCGTATAGTGCGGCAAAGCATTGACCCTTTGAGTCTGGTTACTCCTAATTTTACTGAGCACAACCTGGGGCTGAGGCTGGAGTATGTTTTCGACAACACTATTAATAAGGGCATCAACCTTTTTAACGGCACCCGCTGGAAGGTGTGGGCAGAGACTTATCGCCAACCGGACAAGTACACTGAAAAAACAGATTTTAATGTGGTGGGGTTTGATGTGCGGCATTACAAGAAAATTCACCGCGACCTTATTGCGGCTTTCCGTGTGGCGGGTTCATCATCGTTCGGCAACTACAAGTTGGTGCATTATCTGGGTGGTGAGGACAACTGGCTGTTCCAGAAAATAGACGAAGACATGCCTATTGCCACCAACCAGAATTATTGGTTTCAGGCGCTGGCATCGCCCATGCGCGGTTTCTGGGTAAATGCAAGAAACGGAAACAGTGTAGTGATGTCAAGTGCCGAAGTGCGCTGGCCCATGTTCCGCTACCTTATGAAGACGCCCATAAAGAGCGACTTCCTAGAAAACTTCCAACTGATTTCATTCTTCGATGCGGGTACGGCATGGACTGGCAACAATCCCTACTCCGATGAAAACATGCTGAACTCGCAAAGCATTACCATAAACCCTGTGACGGTTACAATCCACAACAACCGCGAACCCATTATTTATGGTTACGGCTTCGGAATGCGATCGCGTGTACTGGGCTACTTCGTCCGGGCGGACTGGAGTTGGGGTATTGATGACGGCCGGGTGTTGCCCCGCGTTTTTTATCTTTCCTTGAATTTGGATTTTTAGTTGATGGCTTATGGTTCTTGCGGTGCCGACATTTCAAAGTGGTTTAGGGCTTTCACAAGCCGAACGCCATGAACTATCTACTAATAGACAATAAAAAAACCAGCCCCCGCAAAAACGAAAGCTGGTCAAAATTGAGTACAATGCACTAATATGTCCCTACCTATTCTTCCTTTTCTATCACCACTTTGCCTTTGTAGTAGAGTTTCCCCTCGTACCAGTGTGCGTGGTGTGAAAGATGGGCCTGACCGGTGGTTTGGCAGGTGGAGAGGTTAGGAACCTCCAGTTTTTTATGCGTTCTGCGCTTGGCCTGTCGGGTTTGCGAAATTCTGTGTTTGGGATGTGCCATGTTGTGTATATGTATTTGTTTCTATTCTTCTTCTTCTTGTTCTGCTTCGTAGTCCGGAGCATGTTCGAGGTCTTTTATTTCTTCCCACTTGCTGTCGTTGTCGGTTTCCACTTTGTACTTTTCAAATTCCGTAATCACACCCTGGTTGCAAAGGGCAAGTGTGGCATGCACACGTTTTGCAGGTAGGGCAAGGTGAGCATATTCGTAAAGGTATTGGCTCACATCCACTTCGTGCTCTGCCGGGCCCAGCATCAGCACATCGTCATCGGTGCTTCCTGTGGTATCGCCCATCTTCACTATCAACCTCTGTTTGTCCTCAACGGGTTGTTGCAATTCGTCACCGCAGCGGTCGCACATCACATTTACAGTTCCGCCCAGTACAAAATCGAGCACGAGCATCGAAGCCTTTTTCTCCAGTTCCAATTCCACTTTCAAATTGGCCTGTTCAATTTCCGAATACTCAAAAGCCTTAAAGAACGAATCCGTTAAAGGGAAACTGTAATTGTGTTTGCCCAGTTTCAGACCAAGGAAGGGAATCCGGTATTCCTTCAGTTGGGTTTTCACTCCTTCAGGGGTAATTTTTTAGGGGCGACAAAAGTATAAGGGTTTTGGGGTTGGGCAAGAGAAGATTTCAGTCCATCGAAAATCCGCCAAAGCCAGTATTCAATAGGAAATTTTCAAATGCCATTTCAATCAGTGAACCTTGGACATGAAGTATTGGAACAATTGAAGCCAGACAAGAAACCAGTACCAGCCTTTCAGTACATCATTTTTGCTGCGAATTTTTTCAGAATGAAAATTGACAAATTGAATACACACTGGCTGCTGACGATGGCTCTGCTATGGATGAGCGGGCAACCGTTAAGTAGCCAAGAGAATGTGACAACACTGGGTATTCAGTTTCGACCCATGGTGGCGAGCCAGTATTTCGGCTCGGGAGATGAAACATTCGAAGGCGATTCGCTCACGGTGGAACTGGATCCACGCTATGGCCACAATTTTGGCTTGGTTATCCGCAGGGGAATCACCAGGATGTGGAGTTTTGAAACCGGCATTTCGGTAGTACAACGCAATTACAAACTGAGGATGTCGCATGTCACTTTCACGACACCGCAGGAGATCCGCTTCCGTTTTATTGGTTATGAAATTCCACTACAGGGTTTGATTTATGTGCAACTGGGAACGCGCTGGTGGATGAATGCTTCGGGAGGCATTTCGCTGGACATCTATCCCAGCAACGTGGAAAGCTCCACCGATGCTCGGCAGGATTCCATAGTCTATGATTACTACCAAAAAACATGGCGAACTAGTTGGCTTCAGGTAGGGCTTCTTGCCAATTATGGTTTTGAGTTTCGTACCAAGAAAAGCGGATACTTCTATATGGGGACATCGTACCACAGGCCTTTCTCAGATATTGCTTTGGTGCAAACCGTTTTTAAAAGAGACAACGTTCCCTCACGTCTGGACTTTGCCCTGTCAGGAAATTACCTGACGCTTGATCTGCGGTATTTTTTTCATGAAGACCCGGAAAGGCAAACGGAGAAAAAGACAAAGCGCAACTAAAATCGTTGGAGGATTTATTATCGCTTTGAACCGCTGGTTTGAATAATCGCTGGCCACATACCCACTCAGCTTGCTTTTTTAATGACAGCATCAAATAACGTTGTGATGTTGAAAAAGTGTGATGAATCAAGGATTCTAATTCGCTTACCTTTCAAACCTTTGGTGAGCATGAAATCCATCCTACTTATCATATCATCGTTTGTCATTTTCGGTTTTGCATTTCCCCCTTACAATCGCAAAGCCTGTGATGAAAAACATTTCCTCATCTTCGGAAATGTTTATGAATACGATCCATTTATCAAGGGCGAGAAGCTTGCCCCCAAAGTGCAGGTAGTGGTGTATCAGGACAACGATATTTTCGTTTCTTTCTATACTGATAAAAACGGGATGTACCAGTTTAACCTGCCACTGGGGCACACTTACGAGTTGTGGTATGGCGGCAGCAAGTTTGTCAACAAAATTTGTTTTGTGGATGCAAAGGATTGCCCTGAACGCAAAGTGGGCAATGAACTGGATATGGATGTGGGATTGTTCCAACCCATTGATGGCTGCGACTTCACCATGCTCAATGAACCTTTTATCAGGGTAGATTTTGACAAGGAGATGAACAAACTTGTTCCTGACCTTGATTACATCGAAGACCGTTCGCATGATCTGGACAAAGTATTCCGCAAGGCGAGACGCGCCATTGAGTGAAAGCATTTCATTCACCGCCTGCAGTTGTCGAAATCAAATAAATTCAATTTAGCAAGCTCCGTTTTTTATGTTGATTGACCGTATGGATTTCGTAAGTCTGCGGGTTTCATTTCTTTCGCTTTGCTTCACATCTAATTCGCTTCCAGCTAACACGGTCATCATACTTTTCCAGCGGTAAAAATTCCAGCTCCAATGAACATAATAATCCTCTCGCGTGACACTAGGTTGTACAGTACTAAACGCCTGGTTGAAGCGGGCGAAAAGCGAGGTCATCATATTCGGGTGCTCGATCACCTGAAATGCAGCTTGGTTATCGAAAAGAAAAATCCCAAGGTGATTTACAACGGTGAAGAAGTGTTGGATGTGCAGGCTGTAATTCCGCGCATTGGGGCATCGGTTACGTTTTATGGAACAGCAGTGGTTCGTCAGTTTGAAATGATGGGTGTGTTTACCGCAGTGGAGTCGCAGGCACTGGTTCGATCCCGCGATAAACTTCGCAGCCTTCAGATTCTTTCCCGTGCAGGCTTGGGTTTACCCTTAACGGTTTTCACCAACTATTCCAAAGATGTGGAGAAAACACTGAAGGAAGCAGGTGGCCCGCCTGTGGTTATTAAACTTCTGGAAGGTACACAAGGACTGGGAGTGGTGCTTGCCGAAAACAAGAACGCTGCTATTTCAATTATTGAAGCATTCAACGGATTGAAAGCGCGGGTGATTGTTCAGGAGTTTATAAGAGAAGCGAAAGGGGCAGACGTGCGAGCATTTGTGGTGGATGGTCATGTGGTGGGTGCCATGAAACGACAAGCGAGGGAAGGAGAGTTTCGCTCCAATCTTCATCGCGGTGGAAAAGCAGAAGTGATAGAACTCACGCACGAGGAAGAAATAGTGGCTATAAAAGCTGCCAAGGCTTTAAGCCTGGGAGTGGCAGGAGTTGATATGCTACAGAGCGACAGAGGCCCCCTGATTGTGGAAGTCAATTCATCACCCGGACTGGAAGGAATTGAGAATGCGACAGGAAAGGACATCGCTGAGCAAATTATTAAATACGTGGAGAAGAATGTGTGAGGGGATAATTGATCCGGCAAGGTCAGTGAAATTTCTTATACAGCATCCAACTCATTTTTGAACTGCATTCCGCGAAGGATACTATCTACCGTAGTCATGTTGGTAATGAACTATTCCTATTTCGCATCACACTTTCACAATAATTTTCATTGAAAAGTCCCGGAGCGTGCCTGCTGGCAAGGATGGCCTGGCGGTAGTTTGAGTGGAGTGTGCAAAACAAAACCCTTAACGCTTTCGGCTCATTCCGGGTGTGTGATGGTCTGGATTGGCACACAAACAATGTGAATGATCAATGCCAGGTTAAAGTTAGGTTGGTAAATTTTCTTACTCCTTCTTCAAGATTCCCGAAATTTTTCTTTCACCCGATAAAACATTCCATAAATAAATTCCTTCGGCAAGTTTCTCAATGTTCAGAGTGATTTTTTTTGCTTCACCAACGATTTCACTCAAAACAACTTGCCCAACTGAATTCAGAATTTCAACGTGATCAATCGGGGCTGGGCTCTCAAGAGTAAGGAAGTCGTTTGAAGGATTTGGGTATGCCAAAATTTCGGATAAAAAATCATTCTCATCAATTCCGACATACGTGGCGTTCATGGTGACTTCTGTTTCATCCGAACAATTTTCGTCACCGGTAACGGTCAAAGAAATGGTGATGGTTGAATTGTCCACAAGGAAATCAAAAGCATAAAGATGCTCTGGATTTTCTTCATCACTTGTACCGTCATCTCCAAAATCCCATTCGTAAGAAATTGCTCCTTCACTTTGGTTATCAAAAACCACGTTGATGGATTCTCCCAAAAAAAAGAAGATGTCGTCCGGTGTTGCAAATGCTGCATTCACGGGATCCGAAAAATCTTCCCAATACCTCGGCAACAATTGGTAGCCCTCGTCAAGAGGCGAAGTGGTATCGAACTGTCCCCCAATTCCTGAAACGGTGAAATGGCCTTCAGGTGGCGCATCACCAAACATTTCCGTGTCGGCATCGATGCGCACTTCCCAGGTCTCAACTCCATTGGTGACCTCCACATTGAAACCGGGATCAACATTGGTCCATTGCGACAAATCCACAATCTCCACACATTTCAATTTTACGATCTGGCTTTCTGTAGTTTCGCTCAACTCCGACACCGTTTCTGGCGAGTTGATTGCGTTTCCGCTGGTGATGAATGAAAGTGCTGTGGGTTCCATCTGTGCCAGCCCGTTGAATTGCGCGATGACACCAGTGAGCTGAACCATGTCTCCTTCCTGCACTGCATATCCGAAATTATCAGCACCGGCAAAAACATTGATACCATCGGTAACATCAATCAGTGTGAACTGAAGTCCGATTGGATATGTGTTGACACCGTGCACAATTCCAGTGAGAATGCACTGCAAGCCCAAACTATCCACCACACCGCTTGCATCAATACCAGTTATTTCAATGATGTCATATTCAGGAATCAATTGGTCGCTCGGTTCTATGGTGATAGTGTGCACTTGTTGAAGCACTTCAACTTCATCTCCGGCCATAAGTGTAAGTTCAATGGTCTCTTCATCTTCCACGTCACTATCGTTGATGATAGTAATTTCAATAGTCTGCGGTGTGGTGACACCTTGAGGAAATGTTAGTTGAATGGGAAGAGCATCTGAGTAATCCAATAGTTCAAGAGCACTGCCTCCCGTGACACTCAGCGTGGCCGTTGTTTCATAAATCGGGTTGAAAACATTTACGGTTATCGTGGCAGTCCCCGCATCTTCATTCACGCTTTGCGAAGCGATGGAAAAAGAAATTTGTGGTGTGGCCGAAAACTGACATGGAATAATGGTGTGAGCACCGAGGTAAGAAAATGTGTTCTGCGGATATACATCCCACTGCGATGCGCCCAGCACCCAATCGGTAGTGCCATCTGTTATTTCAACCTTTCGAACTAACGTCTGCTCTCCGGTTGTTCCGGTTCCCACAGGCCATGCGGTGATCGGGTCATCGCCAATGATTCCAATAGCATCAATCGCTTCACCGTTTTGTGAAAGAATGATAGCATCGTTTCCATTGTACCATGTGACGCTCGATGTAAAATCAGTTTGGGCAAGTATGAACGGGTCAGCCTGAGTGTTGGCAATCACGAAAACTTCTCCTGGTGCAATGTTGCCCGTGAGATAAAAAGTGTTGGTGGGTGATGTTGCACCATTATTATAGGTGTACACCACATACCCATCGAGGTTAATTGCATCGGAAGTCGGATTGAAAATTTCCATCGCCTTGTTATTCGAAGCACCCTCGATGTATTCCGAGAAAAAAAGATTGCTGCAACCGGGCGTGCTCTCGCAAGGCTGCGAAATAACCGTAAGAAAATTATCAGAAGCATCGAAGCAATAACCAAGTCCCAACACTCCGGTGATATTGTCTCCGACTTCAGTTGTGGCTGGATCGAGACTGCCTTCAAAAGAAACACCATGGACACGATACGTTCCGGCAACGGTTTCATTGAAATCAAAACTGCTACCAGATGTTTGTGTAACTATTGTTCCACTCACATCTGTTATGAACCATGCGTATCCTCCTGTTGTCGCATTGTTGTCGTAGTTGAACTGGATAATGTCCGCATCATTATCAAGGCATGCAACAACATAAATATCTCCGTCATCATCGCCAATAGCTCCGCCATCACATTCAGGATCGTTACATAACTCTTTTACCAGTTGCACATAGTTGAACGAATGACTTACACAACCGCTTGAAATAATTCCATCGAGCAAATCTCCATTGCCGGTTGTTTCAGGATCGATTGTTCCTGTGTACGACAATCCCCACACGCGGCATGTTCCAGGAGGAAGAACATCGGGATCAAACTCTGAAATAGTTGTGTAAAAGAGAATGATATTAGTGGTACTCGTAACCACCCATGCATAACTTGCAAGTGGAGTTGTAGTGATTTGCTCGTACTCTATTGGATCATTGTCTTCATCGTTGCACATCACCAATGAAGTTTCTCCGTCAATGGTCTGCACCAAACCGCCATTGCACTCCAGCACATTGGTATAACCGGGAGTTGGTAATTGAGAAACGTAGGTGGCTGTAATCAGAGGTGTTCCACCATCAGGGACGCGAGAAATACTTTGCAACGTTGCGAAACCCTGCGCTCCTTCGTTTACCTGTGGTTGTCCTGATGTGAGCGATAACAATTCCAAATCATCGGCATCATCGGTGTCAAAAACTACCGCATCAATAATGCCGGTTGAAGTGATGGGCGAACCTGTAGGCCAGTCCGATCCATTTCCGTTGTAAAGCGCTACAGCATCAGAACCATTTTGAAGAAGGTTGTCAGGAAAAATTGCATCAACATTTTCTACATCGCTATTGCCCAAAAGAAAAAAACCAAAGGCGTCAGTCAAGTAACCATCAAGATCGATCTTGTGATATGACAAATCATCAAGTCCATTGAAGAAGACCAGCACTTTGCCCGTCAAGTTTGTATTGGGCAAACCATAAAGCTCAACAAATTCGAAAACGTCAGTGCCGGGAGTGTCGCTGTCCACTTCGTTTATCACGAGTTGACTGTACAACGGAAAACTGAGAACAAGAAAAAAAAGGGCAAGACTGGTTTTCATTCGAATTTTTTTAGGGAGTGCAAACGAACGGAAGTTTTGTTGCCCCGGCAAGATGAAAAGGTTAACAAGGCATCAAGAAGTAAACAGTAGCGAAACAACAATGCAAAATCAAGTTGTGGGATTGCAACCGCCAACGGACTGAACCGATTCGATAATTATCGCTTTCAGATTTTTCGCAACACTCCCGGTGACACTGCATCGCTGCGAAGCAATCAATCTTTTGCCGTGCATAATTACACAGCCGGAGCACTGGGCATGACATAAGCAGGTGCTAGCACCGAAAGTTGCCGGTGGTTCATCACACATCTGCCCACACCACATCCTGAAGGTCGCTATACCACATATGGAAATGTGGTGGATGCAATGGATATGAGGAACAGAATTGAGGTAGGTGATGTGTTTGAAGCTGTAAGAATTCTTGAGAGATAAATTACTTGCCAGCGGTTCTATTCCTCACATCACTCTACTACAAAACTTCCCTCATCTTTTTTCCTTTCATTGAACAGGGCTTCGTAATGATAGGAACCTGCGGCCAGTGTCCGCACATCCAGTTTCATTATGAACGATGGTGGAGTGTTGAGCGCGGTCACAACCAACTGCCCCTGCGAATGGAACACTCTTAATTCTATAATCGGAAATTGGCTTGATTCAAAAACAACCTCCTCCGAAGCAGGATTTGGATAAACAAGCAAAATTGGATCACCTGAAAATTCAACCACTGCATGGCAAATAGCCACAGTTACTTCTTCTGTTGTAGTTGCACTACATCCATTGCTGTCGGTGTAGTTGTACTGAATCTCATACACGCCTGGCTCAACAGCGGCTGCATTGAAAATTCCATCCTCTACACCTTCACCTGTCCATGTTCCGCCTTCGGGCGTTCCGCCATCCAGCAAAAACGCTCCAGCTTCTTTGCACAAAGTATCAGGGAGTGATAGCTGCAGATTGGGCAGCGCAAATACTTCAATGGTGAAAGCGGTGGTATCGCTGTTGAGGCATCCTTCGCTGGAAGTTGCAATCAGTTCAACTTCGAAAATTCCAGAAGAGGAAAATTCAAATTCAAGTAACTCATTACTGGATGTAACTTCATCATTAATTACCCACATGACTGAATCCGAATTCAGTGAAGTGGATTGTGCTATGAGTTGCTGCGGCACACATCCGTTTGCTTCTTGCAAAATTTCCACCGATGCACTAACCGGCAGGCCAAGTTGAATGATAGTTTCCAGGGTATCGGTCGTGGCACATTCAAAATCATAAGCCACAACTTGTAAAATGTAATTGCCCGGCTGCGCGTAGTAGAAGTTCCATTCCTCCACGTCTGAAAACAATTCACCGTTGGTCTGCCACACCAGGCTGTCGGCACCGCTGCCGGTGAATTCTGCAAAAACGAATGCGGATTGCTGGCACAAGTCATCGGGAGTTATATCCCATGAAGAAACAAGGTCACTTTCAAGATCAGGTACATGCACCACCACCTTCATGGTGTCGTGCACATTGCAGGAGTTCATGTCGAATGCGGCAAGCTGAACCAGATAATCGCCCGGTTCGGTAAAGGTGTGAACGAAAGTTGAGTCTTGAGAATTTATCCAGCCACCAACTCCAACGTTCCAGTTGAACGTTGCACTATCGCTCCAGTTGGAGAACGCAACCTGATAAGGAACACAAACCGAAAGTGGCTCGTAGGTAAAAGATGCAACCACAGCCGGTGATTCAAAATCTATTTTGAAAACTGCGGCTTCTGCACCTGCGGTTTGAGTGTTGGCGTATGCATCTGGTTGTGCAATAAATGGTTGGTCAGAAACAGGATTGAGTAGGGAACACACGCCTTGATAAACAACACCTTTTGGATCAAACCGACTGGAACCACCATCAATGTGATCGCCACCAAAGTAAGTGCCGTAAACAAGGTCTTGCATTCCGGTTTCAAACACTGCGAGGTAAAATCCGCCTTCGGTATAAATGGCATCTGTTGTTATTGGGAGGTTTTCCAGAGCATTGTAGTTGCCATGCCCTGAGATATAGATTCTGTTACAGTCATCGAGCATAAAAGCAGACGGTGCAAACAGGCCTGTGGTTCCAAGGCCGGAGCCTATAGCCGAACACAATTGGAGCTCGGTGAGTTCTGCATCGAATTTGGCAATGAAATCGAAACTGCCGGGATTGGAATATCCGTTGCCCACTTGCGGAATGTCACCGTTGCTAACACCACAGACCCACAGGTTGCCTTGCGTGTCTTCGTCAATGAAATGAATTTCATCTTCAGAAGCGGTCCCGAAAAATGTACTGCGCAGCAATGCTCCGTTCACCGGATTGAAGATGCCAATCCAGCCATCAGAGTTTCCGGCAGCAGTGTTTTGGTAGGCATCCGCACTTGCGGTAAGCAAATTTCCCAGCGCACTTCCGCACACCGCTCTGTTGCCATTTGCCAGCAATTCCATATCGAATACGCGCTCGTGTTCCGTTGTGCCCACTTGTGTACACCAGTATAGCTGCGACAAGTCGGCAGAGAAACACATCACGGTGTAATTGCTGTTGCCGAAGACTGATCCAATTGAAGTTATGCCGGGGTAGTCGAGGTACATGGAGCTGATGGCGACAATGATGTTGCCCTGATTGTCGCATGCAAGATCACCTCTGTACTGCCCGTATTCAGCAAAGCCAAACGGGAAAAAGTTAAAAGCCCCTTGCGTGCCATCAAGCCCAGTTCCTCCAAAATACGTTGACGCCATTAAAGCAGAACCATCGTTCGAAAGTGCACAGAGGAAGATGTCACCAAGCCCGTTCAGATTTGGATCGAAACTTTGAGCGGCTAATGGAAAGTTTGCCGATTTGGTTGAGCCTAGTATTAATAATACATTTTCATTGTTAACCAAAAGACTTGATAGGTTTTCCGTTGCTGATCCGCCAAGGTAAGTGCACCATTGTAATTCGGTTCCTGTTCCATTAAAACAGCTTATTCCAATATCTTGGCCTCCACTGAATGTGTCCTGAAATACCCCAAGAGTGATAGGAAGGTTATTCTGAAAAGGACGCGATCCCACTGCCATTGTTCCATCTGGAGAGAAAGTAGCACAATAGCCATAGGCCTGGCCATTCGGCACACCAACCAAAGTTGCGGCAATAAGTTCTGGATCAATAATCAAACTTGAATAGATATCGTAGCCGTCTTGAAATTGAAATTGAAGCTCCCCGTTGTGTATTTTGTATCTAGCTGGAATTTCAGTCAATAATGCATCCATTAGCTGGAAACAATAAGGCCGTGCCTCGCTGAAGCTTCCAACCACAGTGTGCATTTCCATTGAACCATTCAAAAGTTGCGGTTCAATGCCTTTGTACCCGAGCCTGATGTTTTGCACGGCAGCACCCGGATGCACAATAAACTCGTACTTGAAATTTCCATTTGAACTATAAACAATCATGTCAATACCATCCCACAGGTTTTCATAGACCACTCGTTCACAAGGAAAAATTCTGCTTCGCCAACTTGAAGGGTCGTTTCCCAAAAAGAAATTGAGGTAGTGCGAAAAAGGTTTTTCTCCAATTGGGTTTACTGCATTGCAATTCACAAACTCCACCTTCCAGGCGTGGTGGGTAACATTGGTGGTGTCATTGCCTTGCAAAGAATTGTCGTGCCGCCTGCGGGCATCTTCTGCACTATAAAAATCGAACACTATGGCATCGTGTTGCAGAAACACGGTTCCGTTTTGCAGTGATGCTTTGTACAGAAAATCTTCATTCCATTGCCCTTGATTTTCTATGTACTCGAGTTTTTGCTGCGTAGGTGGATTGAAGTTGCGGGGCTGGGCGCAGGCAATTGAGGAAGCCATAAAAGGACTGCATAGCACGGTGCCAGATAAAAATTTGGAATGTGGTCTGATATTCACCTTAATTCGACAGCATAAACCATCTATAAAAATCAAACTAAAATGAAAACAAGACCCCCGCGCGATTATCGCAGCGGTTCTGTTTCTGATTTCGGTACATGTTCATGGTCAATTTAATTTGTGTGCTGGTTCTGCCAACCCAAATGTAACTGGTATATACAACTGCGTTACTGGAACAGCCAGTCTGACTATTTCACCGACACCTGCGTTAATTGGCGGCTGTGTGTGGAGTCAGCCAAACCAAAGTGCTGATCCATGCCAGTTCCAGACGCTTAATGTACCAGCAGGAAATTTCAATGTAAGCGTAACCAACAATGGGAATACGCTTAACTACTGCGTAGTTGTGAACCCCCTATTGTTGCCGGGCATCCCGAATTTTACCGTGGTGAATCCTTCGTGCCTCGGCAACGATGGCAGCATCGCATTCAATGTTGGAACTTTCAATGTAAACAACATTGTCTGGAGTAACGGGGCAATGATGGTCAACACCATAACCGGGCTTGTTCCGGGTGCCTACTTCGCACTTATTGAAATCATATCACCAGATGGGAACTTTTGTGGTTCTATTTTTCCATTCAATTTGCCCGCTTACACACCACTTACTGTTACGGCCAGTGTGTTGACCGATTTCTGTGCGAATGTCGGCCCAACCGGAACCGGTACAGTTTTAAGCGTTGGTAGTGGAGGTAGTGGATTGGATTATAACTTTGCTTGGAATGGACCAGCAACAATTTCAACACCTACTAATGAAACAACCAATATCACGGGAGGCATCGGTTGTTTTAATGTGACCGTAACAGATGCGCTTTTACCGTGGTGTACAGCAACGGATGCGGTTCAGCTGGCACCACCGTGCAGTGCGGATTATGACTGTAATGGGGTGATTAACATAAACGATTTATTGTACTTTGCGGCATCCTATGGTCAATTTTCACCAACCATTGGTGATTTGGATTGTAACGCGATTACGAACATAAATGACTTCCTGATTTTTTCCCCATTGTTTGGAGCATTCTGCCCATAATTAAAAACCATTTTCTTGAAATTGCAATAAAACCGCTTGAACAAAGCGGTTTTATCAAACATCTATTATAATTGAAAAATATTTAGCGACTGGCAATTTTTCCTTGAGAGGAATGTTGCGTTTGAAAAGTATTGTTTCACAACCCCAAAAGAACTTCCTCCGCAGTTTTCCCGCCAAACAAGATTCGCTCAGGATTTTCCAAAAGTTCTTTCACTTTCACCAAAAAACTTACACTCTCGCGTCCATCAATCAGGCGGTGGTCGTAGCTGAGTGCCACATACATGATAGGTCGTATCACAATTTCTCCACTCTCAACCACTGCGCGTTCCACAATGTTGTGCATTCCGAGAATGGCGCATTGTGGAGGATTGAGTATGGGAGTGGAAAGCATGGAACCAAACACGCCACCGTTGGTGATGGTGAACGTTCCGCCCTGCAATTCATCCACAGTTATTTTTCCATCGCGCGCTTTTCCGGCAAGCGTAGCAATCGTTTGTTCAATTTGTGCAAACGAAAGTGTTTCTGCATTCCGCACTACCGGAACCATCAATCCTTTTGGAGTTGAAACTGCGATGCCGATGTCAGAATAATCGTGATAAACGATTTCATCCTTTTCTAATCTTCCATTCACTGCCGGGAAAAGAAAAAGTGCTTCGCTGCATGCTTTGGTGAAGAACGACATGAATCCCAAACCCACGCCATGAGTCTCCTTGAATTTGCCTTTGTACTTGGAGCGAAGATCCATGATAGGTTTCATGTTCACTTCGTTGAAAGTGGTGAGCATGGCGGTAGTGTTCTTCACACTCACCAACCTCTCTGCAATTTTCCTGCGCAGGTTCGACATCTTTTCCCTGCGCTCAATTCGGTTGCCTGAACTCTTGGGAGAAGATGTTGAGTCAAATCCGTTAGCCATCACATTCAGAACATCGGCCTTAATAATTCTTCCTTTTGGGCCGGTTCCATTCACTTGTGCAGAAATGATACCGTTTTCAGCCATCATTTTTGCCGCAACAGGCGAAGCTGTTCCGGTGGCGTATGATTTTTCCTGAACTGTAGTTTCTTTCACTGGTGCAGAAACCGGTTCCGATTTTTTTACTTCAACTTTCTTTTCCGACTTTACTCCTTCTGGTTGCGCAGCAGAAGTATCAATGATGCAAGCAACAGCACCTACAGCGATAGTTTCACCTGCCTGTGCTTTAATTGCGATCGTGCCACTTGCTTCCGCAGAGAGTTCGAGCGTGGCTTTGTCAGAATCAATGGATGCAACGACCTGATCCTTTTCTACCCAGTCGCCATCCTTTACCAGCCATTCGGCAATGATGACTTCACTGATGGATTCGCCCGGTGAGGGCACTTTCATTTCGAGTTTTGACATACTGTTTGTGTTCCAGCGAGATTTTCAACTGCATTTGCGCATTTCAACATGGGCATTTTCCTTCAAGAGTTTTGGATATGGTATCGGAGGAAATCAGCGCATAAATCAAATTCGTTAGGCCAGTAAATTCCCCTTCCATTTTCCAGGATATTCACTTTGCTGAAATAATCAAAGTTCTTTAAGGGGGAAGTCATCTCATCTTCTCCAATCATCACATTGATGTCAGCTATCTTTTCCGTACCATCATCAAAACTGATTTCAAGTCTGCGGTTCGGAAGAGTTGTAATGTTTGTAATGTGTATCATTCAAGTGGTTCTATTTTATCAAGCGGCAATGGCTTTTGAGATTTACTCCAGTTTTCTAAAAGTTCCTGTTTATGTTCAATTGCCATTCAATAACAAGTGCATGTGCTTTTTTTGGAAGTTTTCCCTCCAGCAAACTTAATGTGTTGATCTCAAACACTCCTTCCAAGTCGCCATACTCAGCATGAAAGGGGGGTGGCGCATGGTCTTTGAAAAACATGCGGATGATAATTCCATAGAAACCACTTATCTCAGGCATGGTTTTGAATTTTAGAATTGCTTAACTCAAACAACCTCCCCATCATCTCCTTCATCCGTGCGTCATGCACTTTGGGAGAACCTGTGGCGGGGGAAGCAGAAGCCGGAAGCGAAATCAGTTCCAAATTCAAATCGCGCAACATGCGCATGATGTAACTCCATGCCCCCATATTCTCAGGTTCTTCCTGAACCCAGAGAAGCTTGGTGTTTTTCCCATAGCTCCTGACGAGTTCGCGGATTTGTTTTTCAGGCAGTGGATACAATTGTTCGAGTCGAATTGCCGCAATGTTTTCTCCGGCATTCAATTCCTCTTTCTTCTCAAGAATTTCGTAATACACTTTTCCGGAACAGAATGCAATGGTGTCCACTTCTTTTTTGTTCACCATAAAATCATCCATCACTTCCTGGAATTTCCCACCCGCTAAGTCATTGATGGATGAGGTGGCCTTCGGGTAGCGAAGCAATTTTTTCGGAGTGAAAACAATCAATGGTTTACGATAGGGTGCATGAACTTGTCTGCGCAACATGTGATAAAAATTTGCCGGAGTCGTGCAATTGCACACCTGCATATTCAATTCAGCACAGAGTTGTAAAAACCTTTCGAGTCGGCCAGAAGAATGTTCGCTGCCTTGACCTTCATAACCATGTGGAAGAAAAAGTGTGAGGCCATTCATGGTGCGCCACTTGTCTTCGGCAGCAGAGATAAATTGGTCAATCACAATCTGCGCTCCGTTATTGAAATCACCAAACTGTGCTTCCCAAATGGTGAGGCCCTGTGGTGTGCCGAATGCATAGCCGTAATCAAAACCCATCACACCATATTCACTCAGCAAACTGTTGTAAATGGAAAAGCGGGATGATGAACCAATGTCGTTGAGCGGAATAAATTCTTTCTCATCATCTTCATCCGTTTTTACTACGGCATGACGATGTGAAAAAGTTCCGCGCTCGCTGTCTTGTCCGCTCATGCGAATAGGATGACCTTCTGCGAGTAAAGTTGCATAGGCGAGCAATTCGCCTATCGCCCAATCAAGTTTGTCGGCTTCAATCATGTCCAGCCTGTCCTTGAAAACCTTCGCGGTTTTTGCAATAAATTTTTCTCCTTCAGGAAGCGTTGAGATTTTTTTTGCGAGTGCCTGAAGTTTCTTTTTATCAAAACTTGTATCCGGACTTTGCTCAAAATCCTTATCAGTTGCCTTCCGAATATCTTTCCATACTTCGTCAAGAAAATTTTTGACGTTGGCCTTCGTCATGCCTTTCGACAATTCAAGTTTGGTGTCGAGCATGGATTCGAAATTCTTTTTCAATGAATCACCGAAAGCGGAATCCACGCTGCCTTCCTCAATCAGTTGCTTTAAATAAATTTCGCGCAGTGATGGATGAGAAGCAATGAGTTTGTAAAGTGTAGGCTGGGTGAACTTGGGTTCATCACCTTCATTATGCCCGTATTTGCGATAGCCGAGCAAATCCACAAATACATCCATCTTCCACTTCATGCGATAGTCGAAAGCAATGCGCATGGTTTCAATCACGGCCTCTACATCATCTGCATTCGCGTGAAAGACAGGACACAATGTGGTCTTCGCCACATCGGTGCAATAGGTTGAACTTCTTCCGTCCAAATAATTTGTGGTGAAGCCGACTTGATTATTCGTCACGATGTGAATGGTTCCCCCGGTGCGATAACCATCAAGTAAAGCCATCTGCACCACTTCATAAACAATTCCCTGGCCGGCAAGTGCCGCGTCACCATGCACAAGCACAGGAACTATTTTATCCTCGCTTTTTAAGTAGCTGTCAATTTTTGCGCGCGTCAATCCTTCCACTACCGGGTTCACTGCTTCAAGGTGTGATGGATTAGGGCAAAGAGTCAAATGAACTTCATTTCCGCTTGCAGTTTTTATATCGTTTGAATAACCGTAATGGTATTTCACATCACCATCAAATGTTCCCTCTTCTTCGTACTCAAGCCCACCGAATTCGGCAAAGATTTCTTCCTGTGGTTTGGCCATGATGTTGGTGAGCACATTCAACCGGCCGCGGTGTGCCATGCCAATTACGAATTCCTTAACGCCTTCATCCGCACCCTTGCGCACGATGTAATCCATCGCTGGTACAACAGCTTCACAACCTTCAACACTAAAGCGTTTTGCTCCCGGAAATTTTTTGTGTATGTATTGTTCGAAGAGCGAAGCCTTGCTCGCCATTTCGAGAAATTGTTTTTTCTCTTCGGTAGAAAATTTCGGTTTGTTCTTCGCTTCAATTCTGTCACGCAACCATTGCACACGTTCGGGGTCGCGCACATAAGTGTATTCGATACCGATGTGGTTGCAATAACAATTTTCGAGATGTGCGATAATGTCATGAAGCGTTGCTGCACCAATTCCCACCTCACTTCCTGCCTGAAAAGTGGTTTTCAAATCAGCGTCATTCAGTCCAAACAATTCAATATTGAGTGGTGGAGTGTGTTTTCTGCGCTCACGAACAGGATTTGTTTTCGTGAAGAGATGTCCGCGTTGGCGGTATGCATTGATGAGATTGATGACTTTGAATTCCTTTTGTAATGCT
>JAWXCI010000049.1:0-63109 GCA_034408895.1 Flavobacteriales bacterium | reverse complement strand
TTCTGGAACGCGGTGTTGATCTGAAAAAGACAAAAGCCGCAAACATGATGGGTACCTCACCCAAAACAATGGATGGGGGAGAGCTTGCAGTAAGCGGTTTTCAAATCATGGAAGCAAACAACATCACTCAACTCATTGTTACGAAAAAAGAAAAGTACTCAGGCATAGTTCACTTGCATGATATTTTGAAAGAGGGAATTTTTTAGCTTCTCAAAGAATTCCTTCTCGAATACAGTGGTCATTTCATTTCACACTCCCAAAATCTATCCTCGTAACACAATTTGAAAATTTGAAAATGAACTTCGCATACCACATGTCTCATCCCGATGGTTATCGGGACTCATATCTATTATCTCAGAGCTGCTGATGGCTGAACCGAAGGACATGTCGTTTCTCGATCACCTGGAAGAATTGCGCGGGCGTCTTTTCAAGGCCGTGCTTGGTATGATGGCGGGAATTGTACTGGTGGTGGTGTATCACGACTTTGTGGTTTTCAAAATAATAATGGGGCCTCGCAATCCTGAATTCCCAACCTACAAAGCGTTTTGTTTCTGGTCGCATAAGATGGGATTGGGCGATAGTCTTTGCCTGCAGGCGCCCGATTGTATTATTCAAAGCACCACCATGAGCGGCACCATCAATGCAGATATTTTGGTGTGCATTATCGGTGGTTTTATTGTGGGCTTTCCGTGGGTGTTCTGGCAGTTGTGGTCTTTTATTAAGCCGGGACTAAAGCAGAACGAAGTAAAGAGTGTGCGCGGTGTGGTCTATTATGTTTCGTTGTTGTTCTTTACCGGTGTGGCCTTTGGCTATTTCATTCTTGCCCCGCTATCCATCCAGTTTTTGTGCAACTACACTTTTGCCGATGTGGCACAACAACCCACACTTCTATCTTATCTCAAACTCACCACATCATTAGTATTGGGAACGGGGCTTGTGTTCCAGTTGCCCGTGCTGGTTTATTTCCTCACAAAAATTGGTATGGTATCCAGCAAGTTTTTAAAGAAGTACCGCAAACATGCTTTTGTATTGAACCTCATTGTTGCAGCCATCATCACACCACCGGATGTTACCAGCCAATTGCTGGTGGCCATGCCCATTTTGTTGTTGTACGAATTGAGTATTGTGATTGCGAAGAGGGTTGAGAAAAGGAAATTGGCCATGGGCAATGGGCAATAGGCAAAGGGCAATGGACAATTCTAAGGAAGCAGCAAGCAAAAGAGCAATCGTTGAGCTAGTGCAATTTGCCATCACGGACAAGACTAGCCGAAACAGGGTCCTCACTATCGCCAAATTGACTAATGATGAAGCAAGTATGATCAAACTTAAATCAGGACTTGATGTTTCCGGTTACACCAGGGTCATTGACAAATCCGGAATCAATCACGCATTCAACCAACATGGTAACATAAAGATTGAAACTCATTGAGGTCAGGTTCCCATAACCGTTACCGACTTTGAACACATCCCTGAAATTTTAAAATCAGAAAACATTGTTGACTCAGGAAAGAACAAACACGGAAACGATTGCCTTTTGTATGAAGCCGAATTTGACAATGTGATTTACTAGGTGGAGGAAGTGCGCAGAGGCCGCAAACAATTGTGTATGCAAACTCTGTACAAGCGCATGGCTAAGAAGAGTAAATAAAAAAAGCCATCAATCCTGAGATCAATGACTTTGTGATAAAGCGCAGGACGTGTACATGCTGTATTGCTACCCCCGACACTGAACGCCCTAAACGGCTTCCTGCGGAACAATTATCACTTTTCAAAAGTAAATCATTTGTAGCAATTTTATTCTTGCAGTCATTATCACCACGCGTGTAACCAGCCAATTGCTCCCGACCGATTGTTATCGGGAGGCAATGCGCAAAAGGGAAAAACTTCATTTCTCATAATGCAGAGACTCCAAATGTGAGTTGGCCGGTGAGTGGGAGATGTGGAATCTGTTGAATTAAGAAAAGGTTGGTGTGTGATGACCGCGGTCTTTACATTCTGATGGACTCCACCCTTTCTACCGCACAGACTTACTCAAGGTTGTCAACGGGGTCTGTGTGGTGAATTACTTTTGGGAGCGGATCCAGCAATGCCAAACCGAATTCGATAGAACACAATGTCGAAATAGAAATCTTTATAACACCTTCGGTTTTCTCAACTCAAAATTCTGCCCCAGGTAAAGTTTGCGCACTTGTTCATCGGCAGCGAGTTCTTCGGCAGTTCCCGATTTCAGGATGGAGCCATCGTAAAGTAGGTAGGCACGGTCGGTTATGGAAAGTGTTTCCTGCACGTTGTGGTCGGTAATAAGGATGCCTATGTTTTTCAGGCGGAGTTTGGAAACGATGCGCTGGATGTCTTCCACCGCAATGGGATCCACTCCGGCAAAAGGTTCATCCAGCAAAATAAACTTAGGATCGGTGGCAAGGGTTCGTGCAATTTCGGTTCTTCGTCTTTCGCCCCCGCTCAGTTGATTGCCCATGTATTTTCTTTTTTCGGCTAGGCCAAATTCATCAAGCAAAGTCTCCAGACGCTGGGCCTGTTCCATTTTGGTGAAGGCGGAAAGCTCAAGTACTGCTTTGATGTTGTTCTCCACCGAGAGTTTGCGAAATATGCTTGCTTCCTGCGGCAGGTAGCCCACTCCAAGTTTCGCTCTGCGGAACATTGGCTCTTTGGTTATTTCAGTATCATCAAGAAAAACGTGGCCATCGTCAGGCTTTATCAAACCCACAATCATATAGAAACTCGTGGTTTTGCCGGCACCGTTGGGGCCCAACAGCCCCACAATTTCTCCCTGCTTTACATCAAACGAAACGCCTTTAACCACCGTGCGGTTTCCGTAATGTTTAATGATTTTTTCTGCTTTGAGTTTCATGACGGGTGACAGATGACAGGTAACGGTTGAGTGGATTTATTTGATGTTGTTTCTGAAGGCGATGAGTTCGTTCATCAATTCGTAACCCTTCAAATAGTTGGACTGGAAAACCTCTTCGTTGACGTAGTTCCTGAATCTGGATTTGTATAAACATGTCACAACTTCAGAGACTGATCGGGTTGCGTAGCCAACAAATTTTTTCTGTTCGGCATTCGACTGGAGAATGGAACCTTCTGAAACATTCAATGCAACTGAATCCACTGTTCTGCGCATTTGAGATGACAGGCTGAACATTTCTGATTTCGGAAATTCAAATGCGAGCGAATGAATTTCCTCGCCCCATTCCACCGCCATACGCCATACTTCGAGTTTTTCAAACTTAAAGCGATTCCCGAATTCTCTCATACTCAAAATGATTTTTGATTTCACCAAACCTACCGATTGGTGACAGATGACGGGTGGCAGATGACTGCCGTCAACCGTAATCCATCAACCGTCACCCGTCTAAAAACTCACATCAAACATGGCCCGAAATCCAATTTTGGCAATGCCCGGATGATCGAGGTAACTCATGCGCCAAAGCACATCGAAGCGCAATACCTTTAATATATTTTCCACACCCACTGTTGCTTCAATATAAGGTTTGCCAATGGTGTAAATATCCGGGTTGCCGTCCAGGTCGAAGTCGCGCGAAAGAATCTGGTCGTTGGCAATATCATATCCGCCCACCAGCAATTTCACCGAAGCCACTTCGCGCCATTTCAGTTTTCGCATCAGCGGCACACGGTTGAGGAAAAGCCCTTCGAAGTGATAAGTGCCCCATACGCTCGCCCATCGGTCGCTCACAAATTCGAAATAGTTCATCAAGTTGTAAGCCGCTTCATCGTAGAAATAAGTTTCGTTCCCCTGATGTAGCATCAGCATGGGGTAGGGCAGGTGGCCAATAATTTTTCCAGCTTCCACGGTGATATCAATATAACCCAATGGACCAAAACGCCAGCGATCAAAAATGCGCGCCATAGCACGCTGGTAATCGAATTGTGCATTCAGAGTGCCGGGCAATCCCAGCGAATAAATGATTTCTATTTCGGGATAATGAGTGCCGAGGCTTATGCGCTCAAATTCGCCATAAACAAATCTTTCCTTGTAGGCAAAGCGAGTGTAAAGCGAAACTTCAGAGGCGATCAGGCTGTTTACCTGCTCAAGCACATTTTCATCGTTGCGCGATTTTCGGTAGTATTGATAAACCGATCCGGCAGGCTTCAATACGCGGTGGGTAAAAATTACTTTGTTGGAAAAACCAAACAACCATTCGCGCTCCAGGTAGCCACTCAGTTCCGTCACATCGGTGAGTTTGTTTGCAGGGTTTCTTCGGAAGAAACTAGAAAGCACATTGTCCTCCCGAAAAGCTCCTTCAGCCTGGCCCAGTTGTTCCAGGTCGTGTTTTGCCTTGGCGCCAATGGCCATGCGCGGGTTTTTGTTAAAGATGTAGAGGAACCCACCTCCGTATTTAAAACGCTCGTCACTCAACCCATAAGCACCATAACCGTCCAATAGAATGCGTTTCGAAAAATCATTGCTGGTTCTTCCACCCAGGCGCACCCGGTTTCCTTCTATGGGATTGAAAGAATAAAAAGTGTAATACGGTCCCAATTCCACCGGCCCTATGATTTTGTATCCTGAAACAAAAAGCGATATGATGTTAGCAATGGTTTTGAACTGCGGAAGATTCCTCAGCGTATCCACCATGCTATACACTTTTTTCTCGTTGGCCGAAAGTTCAATGTGCCGGGCTGTGTCCCAAAATTCTTCTGATTTTTTTCCTGCATCTTCCTTTACCTCAATGTCCGAAACACCACCGAAAAATCCATCGGCCCTCGGGAGGTTGATAATGAAATTTTTGTAGGTCCCGGTTTTTCTTCCATACACACCCATTTGTTTGTCGGAGATATTGAAGTCCACCAGCAACTCGTCCTTGGTGAGCATCCACACCTCGTGTTCCACTTCATCGTACTCCTGCTGTACCTGAAATTTTCTTATCCAGTTGATGTTGGCGTCTTCGGCAATAGTGGCGTCTACCCGCTTTATAGCATAGGTGGTATCGTTCACCCACATCTCGCCAAAAAACAACAGCTCCTGTTTCCTTCGGGGAAAAAACTGGAGATGGAAACACCACTTGTTCCCAATCCATGCAGTATCAAGAATATCATAATCATAAAACGCAAGGCAAAATGAAGAGATGGGACTCACAAAACTTTTCTCGAATGCCACAAGATTGTTGTCATAGATATTTACGTTCTGGTACATATCACCCAGAAATTGTTGCACACTTTCATTTTCAATCCCCGAAATCTTGGTGGCTTTTATTATTTCTTTTTCAGATTTGGGCAAGCGCCTGAAGTAATAATCAGAGAGAGACTCGGTCATGAAGACCGGCAGATAAGGTTTCTCTTCCGTGGTGTCTATGTTCTCAAACACAAATGCAAACGGTTTGAAAATTTTTCTTTTCTGGAATTTTTCTGTGATGTTGTTCAGGTCGAATTCCACTTTGTTGTAAGCCTCGAATTCATAAGCATCCAGTTTTTCGCGGTTGTTTATTTTCTTATTGCGCAAGATGTTTTTGACAATTTCGTGCGCAGGGTTCGGTCCATCTTTGGGTTTGATAACCACCTCAGCCATGTCCGAAGCCAGTTGCTCCAGAGCGAAGTTGATAACCTGCTCCCTTTCGCGCTTTACCGCCATGCTCAGTGCTTTGTAACCCACCACCTGCACCTTGAGCGAGTCGCCCGAATAGTATGTTTCAATCCTGTATTGGCCGTCAATGTCAGTAGATGTGCCGGTCTTGGTTCCAGTAAAAACGAGAGTGGCAAAAGGAATGGTTTCGCCCGTAAGCTTATCGGATACTGTACCCGACACAATAGTTTTTTGCGACTGAAGTGCGGTACTTAGAAGAAGACCTGTAAAGAAAATGACTATGTGCTTTGCTATTCCCTGCATGTGTTGCGGTGAGGCGAAGAAAACAAATTGGACGAGATTTAGAAGGAAAAAGTTTCCGGCAAATTTCTAAACTTGAGTGTTGTCGCTGCCAATTCTTATCGAATCAGGCAGGCCAAGATTCAAATCTTTTAGCAGATACTCTTGTTCTGAAGCAATTCCCGAAATAAATTCGCACCCAGCATTTGGCTGCCAGCAACCAGCGCCCACTGCCCACTAAAAAAATGAACAACGGAAACATCGGACAACTTTTAGCAACTGCAACTGATGTGGTGGAGCAAAAGGATTACTCGATCCTCAATCTAGGCCCCACCCATCCGGTTATGCACAGCCGACAGTTTCATGTGGTACACTAGGAGCAAATACTATGTGCATGTGTGCGGGCTTTGCCTTCTGCTGGCGCATTCCAACAAAAGTACTGGCCAGTGTACATTCAATATTCGACTCTATGATATTTACAACACTCACCTTGAGACTGTACACATTGATGAAACCAGTTTTGTAATTTCAGGATGGACATTGGACACAACCGATGCGTGCCAGCGGAGAATTCAGGGTAGTCCAATAATGTTTCGAATGCCCACAATTGAATCAACATGAGAGTACTCTCAGTTTTTTTAATAATACTTGTTGCATTAGTTTACAATGTAGAAGTTTTTGCTCAATGTCCCTTCTCAAAAACTCTTTGCCGCTTTCCTTCTCTTGTTGAAGACGGTGGCTCGCCACAAGCGAGCCTGGAAAACGGCACCCATCAACATTTCTTTCAACAAAATTTTACACAGGCTCTTATGCTAAAGCAATTCCCGAAATAAATTCGCACCCAACAATTGGCTTCTTGTAACCAACGCCCATTGCCCAAAAAAAATGAATACAGGAAACATCGGACAACTTTTAGCAACTGCAACTGATGTGGTGGAGCAAAAGGATTATTCCATCCTCAATCTAGGCCCCACCCATCCGGCCACGCATGGCATTTTCCAGAACGTGCTCACCATGGATGGCGAAAGAATAGTGGATGCCAAACCCACCATTGGTTACATCCACCGTGCATTTGAAAAACTTGCTGAGCACAGGCCGTACAATCAAATCACTCCCATCACGGATAGGTTGAACTACTGTTCTTCACCCATCAACAATATGGGCTGGCACATGACAGTGGAAAAACTCATTGGCTGCGAGATTCCAAAGCGGGCGCAGTACCTGCGTGTGATTATCATGGAGCTTTCAAGAATTTCCGACCACATTGTGTGCGATACAGTAATAGCAGTGGACACCGGTGCAATGACCGGATTCCTTTACCTCTTCCAATGGCGCGAAAAAATCTACGAGATATTTGAAGAAATCTGTGGTGCACGATTGACCACCAACATTGGCCGCATAGGTGGAATGGAACGCGATTTCAACGACAAAGCATGGGAACGTCTTCATGCTTTTATGAAAGAATTTCCGAAAGCGCTTGCTGAATTCGACAAACTGGTTACGCGCAACAGAATTTTTATTGACCGCACCATGAAGACTGGACCCATTAGTGCTGAACGTGCATTGGCTTACAGCTTCACCGGGCCAAATCTGCGTGCTGCGGGAGTTGACTATGATGTGCGCGTGATGAATCCGTATTCATCCTACCAGGATTTTGAATTCGATATTCCAGTTGGTACCAATGGCGATACTTATGATCGCTACATGGTACGCATGGAAGAAATGTGGCAGAGCATGCGCATCATTGAACAGGCCATCAAGAACATGCCTGATGGAAATTTTCACGCTGATGTACCTGAGTTTTATCTCCCGCCCAAAGAGGATGTGTACAGTAAAATGGAAGCACTCATTTATCACTTCAAGATTGTGATGGGCGAAATGGATGTGCCCAAAGGCGAAGTGTATCACGCTGTGGAAGGCGGCAATGGAGAACTTGGATACTATCTGATAAGCGATGGTGGACGCACACCTTATCGTCTGCACATGCGCAGGCCATGTTTCATTTATTACCAGGCATACACCGAAATGATAAAAGGCGGAATGCTGAGTGATGCAATTTTGACCATGAGCAGCATGAATGTAATTGCGGGTGAGTTGGATGCGTGATTATGGAAGCCCTTGGCTTTTGGCCGTTGGCCTCTAGCCTTGATGAGATAAAATTTGAAATTTGCTAAAGGCCAATGGCCAATCGCTAACAGCCGAAATATGACAGACAACAAAGAATACAAATTCCCAGATCATACCCTCGCCCTTGCGCACCAAATCATCAAACGCTACCCGAAAGGGAAACACAAGAGCGCGCTGATTCCCATGCTCCATCTTGCACAGGCAGAATTTGATGGCTGGCTCAGTGTGCCTGCGATGGATTACGTGGCTTCACTACTGAACATTCAACCCATTGAGGTTTATGAAGTGGCTTCGTTCTATTCCATGTTAAACATGAAACCAGTGGGCAAATGCGTGATTGAAGTTTGCCGCACTTCATCATGCTGGCTCATGGGCGCTGAGGATGTTGTCCGGCACATTGAAAAGAAACTGCACATCAAAGTGGGTGGAACGACAACCGATGGAATGTTCACACTGAAAACGGTGGAATGTCTTGGTTCGTGCGGCACAGCACCCATGCTTCAATGTGGAGGAGATTTCTATGAGAACCTCACGCTGGAAAAAGTGGACACGCTTCTTGATAAATTGAAACAGGAAGGAAAGCGTAGGGTTTACACCCAAGATGATATGATTTCGATTTGAAGAATTCCAAGTCACCCGCAAATCATCTATCAGAGTTTTTTCAGTTGGGTTAACGTCAGGTTTTCAGTTCGCTGATTGCCTCCCACGCCATCAATCCCATTCCGATTTCCAGTGCCTGTTCATCAATATCAAATCTTGAATTGTGTACAGCGAAGGATTTTCCACCACCTGCCTCCGCAGTGCCCAGGCGATAGAAACATGCGGGCATCAGTTGGGAGTAATAAGCAAAGTCTTCCGCTGTCATGCGTAAGCCAAGGTCAACCACATTTTCCTCACCAAGAAATTCAATGGCGCGTTGCTTCGCTCTGGCAGTTAGTTCTTCGTGATTGCGAAGCACCGGATAGCCGACATCAATTTTGAAATCCACTTCGCCACCCATCGAGCGCACGAGTTGCTGTGCAAGTTCTGTCATGCGTTTGTGCGCATCCTTTCGCCACTTCTCATCAAACGTGCGAAAGGTTCCTTCTAGTTTGACTTCGTTGGGAATGATATTCGTGGCACCGAGGGCCACCACTTTTCCGAACGACAGAACTGACGGTGTAGATGGATCAGCCCAACGACTTACTACTTGCTGTAGTGCAACAATAAGGTGCGCTGAAATGAGAACAGGGTCAATGTTGCGGTCGGGTTTTGCACCATGTCCACCGCGGCCTTTCACTGTCACATAGATTTCATCGGTGGAGGCCATGTACATGCCGGGCTTCAGTCCCACTTTTCCGGCTGGTAATTCGGGGAAAACATGTTGACCGAAAATTGCTGCGGGTTTGCTTTCGGCAAATACACCTTCTTTTATCATGAGTGATGCACCACCGGGAAGCACTTCCTCACCCGGTTGGAAAATCAACTGCACCGTTCCCGCAAACTCATTCTTCAACTCATGGAGAATTTTGGCTGCACCCAAGAGTGATGAAGTATGAACATCGTGACCACAGGCATGCATCACACCGTTGTTCCTGCTCTTGTATTCTACTTCGTTTTCTTCAACGATGGGGAGCGCGTCCATGTCAGCGCGAAGGGCGACAATTTTTTCTTTCGACTTAGCATTCAGTTTGCCTTCAATCAAAGCAGAGATTCCTGTTCCTGCTAATCCGGACTTAAAAGAAATTTCCCATGACTTCAATTTCTCCTGCACGAATGACGAGGTGTTGAATTCCTTAAACGAGAGTTCAGGATTGGCATGAATATGCCTTCGCATTTCAATGACTTCAGCCAGGTATTGTTTCGATAGTGATTTTATCTTTTCAATCATTACATTCTCCATTTTCAATTTTCAATTGAACACCTTAGCTCCTGAACTCCACAAAATTCTTACAGCCGCATAGAGCATTATCAATCCAAACACAAATTTCACAGTGTTCTCAGGTAGGTTGAGCGCGAGTTTCGATCCTATGAAACCACCCAACACGAAAGCGGCTCCTATTATTAAAGCATAATTCACATTTACGTTGTCGGTTTTGTGATAGTTCATCACTGCAAGAATTCCTACCGGAAGAAGAAGCACGGCCAGACTGGTGCCCTGCGCCATAAACTGGTTGAAACCCATGAAGTAGATAAGCGCGGGGACAATTATCAACCCGCCTCCCACACCCACAAAACCACTAAGCACACCGGCAAGCACTCCTATTCCAATAAGAGTTAGCACAATTCCAATATCAAGTTCAGCCATTTGTTTCATCAGGTTTTTTTTATTGTGTTTGAAAGGTGCCAATGTAAAAGTTGTGATGATGTCCGGTTTGATTGTCGGGGGAAAAGACGGAATCCCAACTTTTCTACATTAGCCGCCCATTGTTCAAAGAAGAAACCTAAAGGAAACATTGAATGAATGCTGTAAAAGCAGCTATTACCGCGGTGCATGGTTATGTGCCCCCCCATGTGCTCACCAACGCGGACCTGGAAAAAATGGTGGACACCACGGACGAGTGGATTCGCACCCGTACTGGCATTTCCGAACGACATATTCTCAAAGGCGAAGGTTTGGGCACCAGCGATATGGGTGTCGAAGCCGTGAAAGGTCTTCTTGCAAAAAGAAGCATAGGGCCTGAGGAGGTTGATCTGGTGATCTGTGCCACAGTTACTGGCGATCACCTCTTTCCCGCGACAGCCAACATCATTTCAGACAAAGCCGGAATAAAGAACGCATGGAGCTTCGATATCAATGCAGCATGTTCCGGATTTCTGTTCGCCCTGGTTACGGGTTCTCAATTTGTGGAAACCGGCAAATACAAAAAAGTGATAGTGGTGGGTGCCGATAAAATGTCGGCCATTGTAGACTACACGGATCGCTCAAACTGTATTCTTTTTGGCGATGGTGCGGGTGCAGTTCTCCTGGAACCGACTACGGATGATTTTGGTGTGATGGATTCCATTCTTTACACCAATGGGGATGGTAAAAAATATCTTCACCAGAAGGCGGGTGGTTCAGTTCTTCCTGCATCACATGACACTGTTGACAATAAATTACACTACATTTTTCAGGAAGGCCCGGCTGTGTTCAAGTCAGCCGTGGTAAGTATGGCAAATGTGTCTGCCGAAATAATGGAAAAGAACAACCTGAAAGCAGAGGACATCGCATACCTCGTGCCTCACCAGGCCAATATGCGCATTATTGACGCCACCGCAAAACGGATGGGAATCAGCAATGAAAAAGTGATGATAAACATCCAGCGTTACGGCAATACCACATCGGGCACCATTCCGCTTTGCCTGCACGACTGGGAGAAGCAATTGAAGCGGGGAGATAATCTGATACTTGCTGCATTTGGCGGTGGTTTCACCTGGGGTGCTATTTACCTGAAATGGGCTTATGATTCATAACCCGATCTCCCATATCAATCCGTCTATATTTGACCAACATTCAAGAAAATAAATCAGCCGCACTGCCGGAATTATCCAACTTTCAAACAATGAACATCACCCAGATTCAAGACCTCATCAAGTTCGTTTCCAAGAGCGGTGTAAGCGAAGTGGAAATAGAGCAAAAGGATTTCAAAATCATTATAAAAACGCATGAGCCGGAGCGCAAAGGCAAAGTGCATGAGGTTGTGCAGATGCCAACTGCCGCGCCCATTCAACACATGGTAATGCCGGCAACGGCTCCTCCTTCTGCACCTGTTGCGATAAGTCCAAAAGGTGAAGTGGTAGAATCCAAAGAGACCACCATTGAAATAAAGTCGCCCATGATTGGGACATTCTATCGCTCTTCAACTCCTGATAAGCCGGCTTTTGCCGAAGTGGGCAAGGAAATAAAAGCGGGTGATGTGGTGTGCGTAATCGAGGCCATGAAACTCTTCAATGAAATTGAATCGGAAGTAGGGGGCAGGATCGTAAAAGTGCTGGCGACCGACAGCACCCCGGTGGAGTTCGATCAACCACTTTTCTTAATCGAACCTGTTTAAAATTATTGGTGATTTGGAGAATTGGTGAATTAACACTCCTGCCAACAAACCAATTCTTAAACACACCAGTTCTCTAACTCACCATCCCGATAGCTATCGAGACTTTAACTCACCAATTTAAGAAGCTCATGTTCAAAAAAATCCTAATAGCTAACCGCGGTGAAATTGCACTTCGCGTCATTCGCACATGCAAGGAAATGGGAATACAGTCGGTGGCTGTTTATTCCACTGACGACCGCGAAAGCCTACCCGTGCGTTTTGCGGATGAAGCAGTTTGTATTGGTCCTGCCCCGTCAAAAGATTCGTACCTGAAAATACCGAGCATTATTGCCGCAGCGGAAATAACCAATGCCGATGCCATTCATCCAGGCTACGGATTTCTGTCCGAGAATGCCACCTTCTCCAAAGTGTGCAAGGAGAATGGAATAAAATTCATAGGGGCCTCGCCTGAAATGATCGAGGCGATGGGTGACAAAGCATCGGCCAAGCAAACCATGAAGGATGCCGGTGTGCCCACTATACCTGGCAGCGATGGATTGCTCGAAGATTTTGAACATGCTAAAAAAATGGCGCATGAAGTTGTTTATCCCATTATGATGAAAGCCACTGCCGGTGGTGGTGGCAAAGGCATGCGAGTATGTCGCAACGATGAAGAACTTGCTGAAGCGTGGGAAAAAACAAGAAGAGAAGCAGCAGCGGCTTTCGGCAACGATGGCATGTACATGGAGAAATTTATTGAAGAACCCCGCCACATCGAAATACAAATTGCAGGCGACCAATTCGGCAAGGCTTGCCATTTGAGTGAAAGGGATTGCTCCATTCAAAGACGGCATCAGAAACTCGTGGAGGAAACTCCCTCCCCTTTTATGACGGATGAACTGCGTGAGACTATGGGGCAGGCTGCCATTAAAGCTGCCGAAGCAGTGCAATACGAAGGTGTGGGAACAGTAGAGTTTCTCGTGGACAAAAACCGCGACTTCTACTTCATGGAGATGAATACACGCATACAGGTGGAACACACCATAACCGAGGAAGTGATAAACTATGATTTGGTGAAAGAGCAAATAAAACTTGCCGCAGGTGATCCCATTTCGGGAAGAAACTATTACCCGAAGATGCACGCCATCCAGTGCCGCATCAATGCGGAAGACCCTTACAAAAATTTTGCACCCTCGCCCGGAAGAATTACTGACTATCACTCACCGGGAGGTCATGGTGTGAGGATTGACACTCATGCTTACGCTGGTTATGTTATTCCCCCGCATTACGATTCCATGATTGCCAAACTCATTTGCGTTGCTCAAACCCGTGAAGAAGCAATCACCAAAATGCAGCGCGCCCTGGATGAATACATTATTGAAGGTGTGAAAACCACCATTCCCTTTCACCAGAAACTGATGCGCGATGAGAAATTCCGCAGTGGTGATTTCACTACAAAGTTTTTGGAGGGTTGGGTGATGTAAGGTCGTAATCCTTTACGCTATTTCTTTAGGCCAGCATATTCTTAAGTCTGAATATGCCAGCGCTTTTGGCATCGTCCTCAAAAAATTATTTCTTGAAAAATTCTAATAGGCGCGGTCAGGATGAACAGCTCTGATGCCCTCCTATGGCACTTGTTGCCAGTTTCTCTTTTACGGTTTAGCCAATTATCCTAAAAAACTTAATCCTGAAATCCATTCAGGGTTATCGTTTCGTAGGTTAAAAAACATCACACAAAAAGTTCAGTCAAACAAAATAAATAACACTAAAACAAATTTCAAAATGAAAAAAACAATCGTAATCTGTATGACCCTGGTAGGGTTTATTACAAGCGCAAATGCACAAATGATGGAAAACACGGTTATGGTAGGCGGGGAAGCCATGTTTCCAAAAAAGAACATTATAGAAAACGCAGTGAAATCGGATAGCCATACTACGCTGGTGGCAGCAGTGAAGGCGGTAGGACTGGTGGAGACGCTTTCAAGTGCAGGCCCCTTTACTGTATTTGCTCCTGTAAATGATGCATTCGAAAATCTTCCTTCCGGCACGGTGGAAACTCTGCTAAAACCAGAGAATAAAGGAACACTCACTGCTGTACTTACTTACCACGTAATAGCTGGCAGGCACGACTTCAATTCACTCTCTGCTGAAATCAAAAAAGGAAAAGGCAAGGCACAGTTGAAAACGGTGCAGGGCGGTTTGCTCACATTCAAAATGAATGGTGAGAAGAATATCACTATCACCGATGAAGCTGCAAACCTGGCCAACATCAGCGTTTACGATGTGTACCAAAGCAATGGGGTTATTCATGTGATTGATCGCGTGGTGATGCCCAAGATGTAAAAGAGAACACTTCTAAACACCCTTGGCGCTTTGCGTCAGAGGAATTGGGTTAGATGAAAGGAGCCGCCACGCGATCACGCGTGGCGGTTTCTCTTTTTCCCGACATCCCGCACAATTGAAAATTGAGAAATGCTTAATCTGAATTTACACCTTGGGCTGAAAGCAAAAGAGGAAGAAATTTCATTCTTTAATGCAAGGTGATGAAGGGGAGTATCAACATGACAAGCGTGAAGATTAGTTGAAAAAAAATCCCCTCATGTTTTTCAACATGAAGGGACTTTTGGCAAACAGCTTCGCGGCAATTATTTCTTTTGGGCCAGATAATATGGCTCGGCTAATTCATAAAATTTTTCTTTGGCGCGTTGGGTGTATTCCATGTCCCAGGCCATGTCAATTGTTTCAGTATCGTACTTGCATTTAGCGTACGGCACTTTGCAGAAGGAAAGCAAGTCAGCGTTGTCCACCTTTTTGAAGAGCGATACATCGGTGAGGCACTTCATAGCACCTTCTTCGGTGTTGTAGGCTACGTTGCGGCAGTCCATCTCGAAACATTTGCAGAAGTAACCTTCGCGCTCAAACACGACACGATACTTCTCCCCGCCATCGAGCAGCAAAGCATAAAACCCCGTGCTCCGGGCGTCCATGGTTCGGAGCAGTGAGTCGCCCACGTAAACAAACACCCGGGCATCACTCAGCTTCTTAGGAGTTTCATCATTGCCCTTTTTCTTGTGCTTCACTACATCGGACTGGAATATGCCTTCTTCTATGTAGCCATAGAACAATACCTGGGGCACTTGTGCCCAGAGGCATGAAGCGGTTAATACCAAAGCGATAACAGATAGGATTCTTTTCATGATTTCATTGTTTTTTTTTGAAACCGTGGATTTTTACCCCACGTGTTCCATAAAGGTTACGTTTTGGGTAAAGTTTTTCTTTTGGTGATAGAAAATCACCATCGGGCAAAGAGCAAAAGCAATAAGAAAAAAGTTGATGAATAGCGTGTTGTCGGCTTTAGGCATGGTGCTTCGTGTAAATAACCCTACCTCACGGCCAGACACCTCGCCAGGTTGTTGAGGAGAATTTATTTGATCATGGACTGCCTTTGCCCCAGCCGTCCAAACTTCTTGCAATCTTCATGTCATAAAGAACTCTGTGCACCGCCTTAAATCTTTTACATTCGCGCACCTTGCCAATGGCGAGTTGAAACCAAATAAAATAACCCTTCTCTAAAAAGAGAAGGGATAAAATTCAAAAACCCAAAACAACTTCGATCAATGAAGAAAATCTATTCAATTGCAGTGCTGGCTCTGTTCACCACAAGCCTAATGGCACAATCGTTTACCATGAACAACTCGTTGTTGCCATCATCTTATCACAGTGGCGGCTGCACAGGAGTGACCGACATGGATGGTGATGGCCTCGATGACATCATTGTACTGGATGAAAGCAAGAACCTCTACGTTCTCTATCAGCAAAACGATGGGTCATTTGACGCATACTCCTGCGGCACCGTTAGCGGTGAAGAACAATGGGGAATGTGTGCGGGTGATGTAGACAACGATGGCCACGTGGATGTACTTTGCGGAGGATATTATGATAATGTACACGTGATCAACATTGATGGTCCCGGAGATTATACTCAGGAAGATTATGCATGGGCCGACATCTTCATGCAAGGCTGCAACCTGGTTGACATCAACAACGATGGTTGGCTCGATGGATTCGCCTGTCACGATGATGGCCACAGTGCACTGCTGCGCAACACCGGAGATGGCACGATGGAAAATGGTGCCGACATGATAGATCTCACTTTCCACCCTGAAGTGTCAGGGGGAAATGATAACAGTGGAAACTACGGTTCAGTTTGGACAGATTTCGACCGGGATGGCGATACCGATTGCTTTATTGCAAAATGTCGCCAGTTTATCAATGATCCATACGACCCGCGTAGAACCAACGTATTGCTTGTGAATGATGGAAACAACAACTACCATGACGAAGCTGAAGAACGCGGGCTGGTTAATCTCCAACAATCATGGACGAGCGATTTTGCCGACATTGATAACGATGGTGATTTCGATTGCCTTCTCACCACGCACAGCGCCACACTCCAGATTTATGAAAATGACGGCTTCGGATATTTCACTGATATCACCAATGGTTCAGGACTCGAGGTGAGTGGCTTTTTCCTCCAGGCAAAATTTGCCGACTTCGACAACGATGGATTCATTGACCTCATTCATGCAGGAGGCGCCCATGATTATTATCACAACAACGGTGACCAGACATTTACAGTGGTTCCGGGTATGTTTTTAAGTGATAACACTATGCATAGTTTCGGAGTGGGTGACCTCAACCACGATGGTTCGATGGACCTCTATGCAAGCTATGGTGACGGCTATGTGGATTGGGATGAAAACGAAGACGACCGATTGTTTATTAATGAAGGTGGAGAAAATAATTTTATTGTTTTCAATCTTGAAGGAACGGTATCGAATAAGGATGCAATTGGCGCTGTGGTGGAAATTCATGGCAACTGGGGTACGCAGATTCGCGAAGTGCGCGGGGGAGAGAGTTATGGTATCACCACCACCTTCTCAGCTCATTTTGGATTGGGCGAATCTCCAGAAGTTGAATTTGCAATTATCCATTGGCCATCCGGATTGGTCACTGTTCTTAATGATCCATCCATCAATACCTGGCATAATGTGGTGGAAGAACAATGCACTACTCCCACAGCGACAATATCAGCTGATGGCGATATTGATCTTTGCCCGGGTGAGTCCGTTACGCTTACTATCGAAAGTGTAAATGACAACTACATATGGAGCAATGGGCAAACCGGAGAGTCCATTACAGTTTCGGGAGGTGGAAATTTCAGCCTGATCATTTGGGATGGCGACTGTGCAGGCACCTCCAACATCATAGTTGTAACATCCGGCCCAGATCCGGAACCCACATTAGCCGTTAATGGCGATTTGGAGTTTTGCGAAGGCGGCAGCGTCCAACTTATTGCATCCAGCGGAAATTCATTTATGTGGAGCAATGGCATGACTGCCCAGACCATTACAGTGGAGCAAAGCGGGAATTATTCTGTGGAAGTAACTGGTAATTGCATGACGCTGGAATCCACGTCAATTGAAGTTGTAGTCATTGACGCTCCCGACATGCCTGTTGTGAGTGATATTGAACTGCCGTTTTTCGGCTCAGCTACCTTTAATTATGATGGAAACGATGTTCGTTGGTACGAAAGCGAAACTGCTGACACGCCTATAGGACTTGGCGATAGTTTCACGACACCTGTGGTCTATTCCAGCACTTCATTCTGGGTGGAAGATGTAATGGTATATGGAGGTGTAATGGGCGAAGGCGGAAAGCTGACAAATGATGAAGAGGGTCTCTTCCAGGTTAGTCCCAGCTATTACCTGTTATTTGATGCACATGAAGATATGGTTCTGCTTTCAGTGAAAGTGTTCGCAGCGGCCACGCTCATTCGCGAAATTGAAGTTGTGGATGCTGCCGGAAACATTATAGCCAATGGAACATTTGATGTGCCAGCTGGGGAATCAGTTATCAATTTGAACTTCCTCGTTCCCGAAGGCCAGGGTTATGGGCTTCGTTGCAGCGAAGATGAAAACGATGTGCAACTTTGGCGTGACAAAAATTTGGAAGTGGACGCACCTTACGATTTTCCATATAACATCAATGGCATAGCCACTATAACCAACACAAATGTTCAAGGCGATAACTCTGATAACTACTACTACTTCTTTTATGACTGGCATGTGGTTTCATCTATTTACGAGTGTGCATCACCTCGCCAGGAAGTGGAATTGACCTTGCTTGGCGTTGGAGAACTGGAGGGAGTGAGCAACATTAACCTTTACCCCAATCCTGCAACCACTTCTCTCAATATCCATTTTGAAATGACTGAAAGCAAATTGGTGAATGTGGAATTGATGGATGCCACAGGTCGCGTGGTTATCAGCCAGTCAATGGGAACACTGATCACCGGAAGTAACAATCGCACACTGGATGTGAGCGCACTTGCGGCAGGTATTTATCAGATTGAAATTGAAATTGACGGAACAACCGCTACCCAAAAAGTGGTGGTGGAATAGACAACCGACTTGTTACGAAACCGCCTCTGGTGTTTGAACGTCAGAGGCGGTTTTTTTATTGATAAATTTTATAGCCCGAAATTTCAATTCCAGCAGTCCAATAAACTTTCTCTATCTTTTGATAGTTAGTTGAACGAATTGCCGGATCGCTTTAATGGCTTTACAGAATGATTCAACAATTTGATCTCTGGAATGTATTTGAAGTCTTTGACGTTGAAGGTGAAGATTTCCATATCATAATAAACACGTGTGGCGGCAATCAACATATCAGGAATGCAACACGCATGGCTCAAAATGTATTTTTAAAATAATTTGGAGAAAAGCTGCGAGGATTTTGATTCAACATCCACCATGGGAAACGGAGCAATGGCTTTGTTAATCTTGTTCAGGTGGAGTTTGTTTGAAGCACCTTGTTGCAATTCAGCAACCGCAATGCAACTTAGAAAAACGAGGTTGAGTGGGTTTGAAAGAATGGCAACCACAGCATTGTTGCCATTGAAGTAGTCTATCGCAACACGGGTTAATTCGTTCAAGAATCGCATTCATGCATATAAAATCTGAAAATCAATTCCAGCAGTCCCAAAGACTTCTCGCTTTCACATCGGGTTTTATTTCTGTTTCGTATCGCGGATAGAACAGGATTATTTTTTCTTCATCCGCTTCCAGGTCGAAGTAATTGTCGGAAAATTTACCAGCCATGTCTGCTGTGAGTTGAACATACTTGGCATTTGAAGATGTGGTGACGTGAATGGGCCATGCAACTCCTTCCTGTTTTCTCAGATCAACTACAACTTTTGGGTCTGAAAGATTTTTCCAGTCAAAGTGAGGATTAAAATTTCGCGTTTCAGTTGAATCATCGGAGAAGTAATGCTTCAACATGTAGTGCAGCGCTTTCCACTCGCCACTGTAGTCAATACTGCTCCAGGAAAATGAAGGCCATACATCATTCAATTGCCAATAAAGCGAACCCATACACCGTCCGTTCGATGCACGCTGTGCTTCTATCGCCATGCAAATTCCTTCAGCCTGTACAACTTGCGTGAGGAAAACATAATTCGCAATGCTGTCTTTCGAAACTTCAGGAAACCAGCGCTTCATGTAGTCATCCATCAATTGGAAACCGCGTTTGTGTTTCTGATGTTGTGCAATACCCGGATCGTTTGCGTTAAGGGAATCGCCCGACATCATTTCACTCAACACCTCCAATCCCGGATAAGACTGGAAACCAAATTCGCTCATGAAGCGCGGAATATTTTCCCGAAAATGTTCAAAATGTTTTTCATCGTGCCAAACCCACCAATCGTGTGCATCGCCTTCTGTTTTGTATCGCACATCTCCCCGGCCCCATTTCGGGGATGATTCCCAATAATCAGTGTTCGTGTTTTTCTTCACCACATCAGGCAGAGCGCGATTGAATACATCGTGGTAAGCATTTTCAATTTGATTTTTATGCTTAGTCGAAAGCCCATCTTGCCAGCCCCAACGGTGCCACCCCTCACTCACTTCGTTGTTGCCACACCACAGGGCAATGCAAGGATGATTGCGCAATCTTTTCGTTTGTTCATCAGCTTCAGCAATTACTCCACCTACAAATGAAGAGTCGCTCGGATACATGGCACAGGCGAACATAAAATCCTGCCATACCAGTATCCCATATTCATCACACAAATCATAAAACTCATCCGCCTCGTATACACCACCTCCCCAAACGCGCAGCATGTTAATATGTACATCAGCACAACTTTCCACGAGCCATTGGTAGGTTTCATCATCGGCCTCAGAAGGAAAGAATGATGCAGGAATGTAATTGGCTCCTTTGGCATAAAGGGGTTTGCCATTGAGTTTGAAATAGAACGATTCGCCCACGTCATCTTTTTCTGTAACGAGTTCGATAGTGCGCAGGCCTGTGCGGATTTTTTCCAGGTCGAGCAATTTTTCATCGCTATAGAGTCTGATGTCGAAATGGTAGAAATGCTGATCGCCCAATTCATTGCACCACCACAGTTGTGGTTTTTCAATTTCAAACGGCAATAAAATTTTATTAGCTCCGCGCTTAAGTTTTATTTCACTCACCATCACATCGCGAAAAGCTGTGGAGTGGATGTGGAGCAAAGCATTACCGGAGTAGTTTGAAAAAATTTCAAATTCCAATTGCACCTCTGCTACATTATTATTGATTGACTGCTGATAGAGATAAACATGAGCGAACCTCGCATCGCTAAATGCAATCAACTCAATGGATTTTGTGATACCACAAGTGATAAGCTTCGGCCCCCAATCCCAACCGTAATGAAATTGTGGTTTGCGGGTGACTGCGCGCAGTGCATCGCCAGGAAGAGGATAATTCAGTTCAGCAATTTTCCTGTTGCCAACAGCAAGAGGAGAATGAAAATGGATTTTTAGGATGTTGTCTTTAGTCTTGAGTGTTTTTTTTACATCCACTTCCCACGAGCGAAATGCGTTGTCGGTTGATAACAAGAGTTGGTTGTTGAGATAAACATCGGCATAAGTGTCGAGTCCATTGAAGCGAAGGAATATTGTTTTATTTTCCAATGTTTCATCGCTCACGTCAAAAGGAAAACTCTGGTACACCCAGTCCTTTTCACCCACCCATTGGCAAAGGTTTTCATTGACTCCCGCAAAAGGATCGGGGATAAGATTGTTGTGCAATAAATCTGTATGAACACAACCGGGAACTATAGCTTCAAACCATTTTGTGGAATCGGCACGGGAGAAAATCCAGTCGAGCTGAAGTTCCTGCTCCAACACTTGTGGGCTTTGATTTCCTGTTTGAGAAAAGCATTGCACAACCAGCAGTAGGATAATGAATATGAAAAGCGGAAATCTCAATTCTTTCAGCGACTTGATTTCGGGAGTTGTGTTATTTGAGTTTTGTGTTCGCGGAGAATTGTGAAGCGGAGTACGCCCACCAGGTATCCCGCACCATAACTGAAATGAATCGTTGGAAAAGTGAATGCAAGCCAATGCTTCGTAGCGGTTTTTGCTTCAGGTATTGAGAATGCAACTGTGTATAGGGAGAGCAGGTATCCCAATACGGCTGCAAGAAGAAGCATGCATCCTATGAAAGAAAACAACGATGCAATAATCATAATTGTAAAAAACAAAACCAAAGCAGGTGGTGCAAACTGCCTAAGTGTTGCGGGCTTTCCCAATTTAATATTCACTAGCGGCTTGAACAAGCCGTATTGATAAAACATCAAGGCTGTTTTTATAAGTGTGGGCCGTGCGAAGTATTGAAAGTTGACTGATGGAATGAGCAGGATTTTTCCGCCAGCATTTTTCAATCGTCCATTGAATTCATCATCCTGGTTGCGGGTGAGTGAAGTGTCGAACATTCCCAGGCGATTAAAAACATCTTTCCGATAACAACCAAATGGTGTGGTGTCTACTTCACGAATAGACTTTGCGCCAATGCGGTAATGCGCATTGCCCACACCAAAACGACTGGACATGGCAAGCGCTATTGCCACTGCTTGTGAACTGTTATTCGCGGCAATTGTTTCCATAAGTCCGCCCACATTGTCAGCATTGTTTTCATAAAGTGCTGTGAAAAGATGATTCACATAATTGACCGGGTAGCGGCTATGTGCTCCCATAATCATGATGGTGCGTGCGCGCGATTGTTCGATGCCAATGTTGAGCGCATAAGGAACAGTAAGGCTGGTGTTGTCTAGCAGGCGAATAAATACATGTTGCTGGCTGAAATCCGAAACGATTTTTCGGGTGCCATCCTTACTTAGACCATCCACTACGAGCACTTCCATTTTTTCAACACCAAAAGTTTGACGCAGCAAATCGTTGAGAAGACTCCCAATAAATTTTTCTTCGTTTCGGCAGGGTATGATGATGGAAACTTCAGGAATCATTAAATGTGTCTCAGGTTGGGCGAAAAGTAATTGTGTTAAAGAAAAATGACTTCTATCATAAGTGATTGCCTTCCGGAAAGCCGGAACCAAACTCCGAATCTTGAAATCATCCCGGTAGCTACCGGGTCGAAAACCGAAACACAAAACTCAGTGTTCTGAAATTCTCCGCTCTTCGGTGTGGGGCCTTCGCCAATTCCCTACTTTTCCCCAACCCAAAAAACCATGCGAACATGAACTACGGCAAGCGCCTTTTCGATTTTGCTTACGACCAGCTCCACACCGGTCCTCTTGATGTGATGATGAAATCTAAGTTGGGAGAACAATGGAAGACCTGGTCCACCAAAGAATTTATTGAACAGGTAAATCTCGCTTCGCGCGGGTTGATGGCATTGGGCGTTGAACCTGGTGACCGCGTTGCACTCATTACACACGCCAACCGCACGGAGTGGAACATACTCGATCATGCCATCTTACAAATAGGCGCAGTTGATGTCCCCATCTATCCCACCATGACCGAACAGGATTATGAATACATCCTGAACCACTCCGAATCGAAATTGTGCTTCGTGTCCAATAAAGAATTGTCCGATAAAGTTTCGGCTATCCGATCCAAAGTTTCTTCCCTGCAAAATGTTTTCACTTTCGAACAGGTACAGGGCGCCAATCACTGGAGTCAGTTGTTTGAAATGGGCAGCCACATCCTGCAAAGCGAAGTGGACGCAAGAAAATCGAGCGTGAAAGAGGAAGAGCTTGCCACCATTATTTACACTTCGGGCACAACAGGGTTGCCAAAAGGCGTGATGCTCTCGCACCGAAATATTGCAAGCAACGTGATAGATTGTGAAGAACGCCTTCCGCTTCTCGATCGCGGTCACTCACATGCGCTGAGTTTTCTTCCTTGCTGCCACATCTTCGAACGTATGCTTCAATACCTCTACATCAACAATGATGTTAGCTTCACATTGACAGGAATGGAAAGTGTGAAGGACGATCTTGCTCTGGCACAGCCACATATTTTTACGGGAGTACCTCGTTTGTTTGAAAAGTTTTATGACGGCATCGTTGCGAAGGGTATGGCCAACAGGGGCATCAAGAAAACATTGTTTAGTTGGGCGCACGATCTCGCCATCCAATGGAACCCCGACAGGGAAAACGGATGGTGGTATGAATTCAAATTGGGAATTGCGCGCAAGCTTGTTTTCAGCAAAGTGAAAAACGCCCTCGGCCTCACCGGTATCAGGGCGGTTTGTTCGGGAAGTGCAGCGCTCCAGCCTCGCCTCGCGCGCTTTTTCAGTGGTGCCGGCATCTGGCTCAAGGAAGGTTATGGCCTTACGGAGACATCGCCTGTCATAACAGTGAACACCCTTCGTACACCGGGCATGTGGCGTGCAGGAACAGTAGGTAAGGTGATAAAAAATGTGACCGTGCGCATAGCCGAAGACGGAGAAATTCTTTGCAAGGGCCCCAATGTGATGCTCGGTTATTACAAAGACAAAGAGAAGACTGATGAGGTGTTGAAGGATGGGTGGTTCCACACGGGAGACATTGGCGAATTGCGCGATGGTTTTCTTGCCATCACCGATCGCAAGAAAGAAATGTTCAAGACATCAGGAGGCAAATACATTTCACCACAGTTGATTGAAAACGCACTCAAGGAGAGCCTCTACATAGAACAGTGCATGGTGATTGGTGACGGGCAAAAGTTTCCTGCCGCACTCATCATTCCTGATTATGTGCAGTTGAGAAAATGGGCTGGCAGCAACAAAGTTTCATTTACAGCTGATGAAGACCTGGCCAAAAACAAACAAGCAGGAGAGTTGATTGAAAAGGAAATTGAAAAAATCAATTCGCGCTTTGGTGCATGGGAACGCATCAAGGCTTTTCGCCTGTTGCCAAAACTTTTTTCCATTGATGCAGGAGAGATTACTCCAACTCTCAAATTGAAACGCAAAGGCGTTCTTTCGAACAACAAACTATTAGTGGAGGAGATTTATAAGTAAGGAGACTAATAACGGGTGACGTGAGCACCGTACCTCGTAATTAGTCATTCGTAATTTCAACACCGGTACCCCATGAACCATGATCTATGATCTATGAACTATCTCGAAAAAATAGATCAACAACTTTTCCTGTTCCTCAACGGTCTTCATGCTGATTGGCTGGACAGGCCCATGTTACTTTTCAGCGAAGAGCTCTTCTGGATTCCCGTTTACCTGTGGTTGTTGTGGTTGTTGTACAAAAAATATCCGGGCAAATTGTTTCTACTTGTGATAGTGCACATTGTTTTGCTTGTGTTCATCTGCGATCGTCTTTCTGTGGTGGCATTTAAGGAAGTGTTCCAGCGCTATCGCCCATCGCACAATTTGTTGATTAAGGAACAGGTTCACCTCGTCACCGAGTGGAATGGAAGTATTTATCGCGGTGGAAAGTTTGGTTTCTTCTCCAGCCATGCAGCCAACTATATGGCACTTGCCATGTTTTTCTTTTTGCTGGCACGGCCGCTTCGCGGGTGGATAATGGTGACCGTGTTCTTGTGGGCGCTGCTTATTTCATACAGCCGTATTTATCTCGGAGTGCACTATCCCTCAGATGTTTTTGCGGGTGCAGTCTTTGGTATCCTGGTATCGCTCATTGTTGTAAAACTTTTTCTCTTCTTCAGGAACAAATACTTTACAACGGCATGAACTGGATTTATGTTTTTATCGGTGGCGGTCTTGGTTCTGTATTCCGTTTCGGATTGTCGCAATTATTTCACAAAGTCAATTTCAAACTTCCACTCGCAACACTTTCAGCGAATGTTATTGCATCGCTGGTTCTTGTCCTGGCGGTTATCTACATCCAGAAAAATTCAATGGGGCAATCGTATTTGCCTTTCCTGCTTGTTATCGGTTTTTGCGGAGGGCTTAGCACGTTCTCAACTTTCAGTTGGGAAACGTTTGCATTGTTTCGTGCAGGGCAAGACATGTGGGCATGGATGAACATCCTCCTCAACGTGCTTTTGAGTATTGTGGTGATATTCATGCTGGCTAAACAACTGCAACCTCAGCAATGATGACAATAGAGAAAGTGACACATTCACAGGAATTGAAAAATCAATGAATTCATGGTTCGACAAGTTCACCATGATAATGCTTTTGGATCATAATAAATAGAATGTAAAATGAGGAAGGTCGCGCTCTGCGCGACCTTCCTCATTGATTTTACATTCTATGTTTTGTTGTTGAATATGTTATGGTGAACTTGTCGAACCATGCATAACGATCCACTATCTAACCACAAGACGTTGAACGTTGAGGCCTTTGCCGTCTACAAAACATTGCACGTTGTAAACACCTGTTTCTAGTTCGGTCACATCAAGATTCAGTGAGTTGAATCCTGCATTTACACTTCCAAAGTTTTTGTTCATCACCTCACGGCCAAGCGCATCAGTGATAACGGTAATCACTGAAGCTTTATTCTGTAAAGCGATATTCACCGAGGTTAATCCGTCAGCAGGATTGGGTGCAATTCCGAAATCAGTTTCAGCAACATTTTCATTCACTGCAACACCGCACTCCATCTCGTCTAATGTTTGCTTGGGAAATGCAGCTTCCAGTGTTTCAATTCCTGACAGTGGCCAGATGTCATTGTCGAGGAGAATGTTGTCAGGTGATATTGCGATGTAGGTTGGAAATGCTGCCACACTATACTCAGCGTGAACTTCTGCACCACCACCATCCACACCACTCGCAGAAGGATAAGGATTGTCTTCATCCACTCCTGCCCATGCTTCGAATTCATGTGTCTGCGCATCGGTTCCTTCGTATTCCACACCGAGCACCACAATAGAACCGGCATTGCAACCGTATTTGTGGTAGAATTCGTTTATGGTTGGTGCCCATGTAGCACAAGGGCCGCACCAGTAAGCGAAGAAATCCACAAGAACATATTTGCCTTGCGAAGTGTATTCGTACAGCGAATGTTCCACTCCGTCAAGGTCGGTAATTGTAAAGTCTGGTACCACTTCACCGATAGCATAATTCTGAACCTGTGCATTGGTGAACAGGACACTCAATGCAAGCATTAAAACTGTGTAAATTTTTTTCATATGATTTGATTTTTGGATTTATGCCGCAAGTATCGGTGAACATTCCGCAGATTGGTGGATACATGGTGTGATTTGTTGAACTCCAAAAGTCAATTTCCGGCACCTTCAGCATGTTCAATGCCTTGCATGGCTCAATTCGAGGGGCAATGGCCTCGCTATTTTTGACGACAAACTTGCAAGCCAGTATGAAACTTTTATATCCCGTCATTCTTGTAATGCTCTCCGCCTGTTCCCTGTCACAGACCACTGTGTCAACTGATGTGGAACCAAATGTTCCCCAACAACCCAAATTGATTATAGGCATAACAGTGGACCAGATGCGGTATGATTTCATTGATAAGTACTGGGAAGATTTTGGCGCAGGAGGATTTAAGCGATTGGTGGGTGAAGGATTTTTTGCGCGTAATCTGCACTACAATTACATGCCCACCTACACCGGGCCGGGTCATGCCAGCATCTTCACTGGAACCACACCAGCCAATCATGGCATTGTCGCAAACGACTGGTACGACCGTGATTTAAAGGCTTTGATGTATTGCGCAAAAGATGATAGTGTGAAGGGCGTTGGCACTATGGCATCGGAAGGTCAGCGGTCACCTGTGCATCTGCTCTCCACAACCATGGGTGATGAGATGAAGATTTTTTCGAACATGCGATCGAAAGTGATTGGCATTGCCATGAAAGACCGCGGTGGAATTCTTCCTGCCGGGCGTATGGCGGATGCTGCGTATTGGTACATCGGGGCGAATGAAGGTAATTGGGTAAGCAGCGATTGGTACATGAATACCCTTCCGCAATGGGTGCAAGACTTTAACGCAAAAAAACTCAGCGATTCATATTTGAAAAATGGCTGGAGTTTGATCAAGGCTGAATCTGTTTACGATGAAAGCATAGCCGACAACAATGCTTTCGAGGCGCCATTCAAAGGACAGACAAAACCAGTGTTTCCTTACAACCTTGATTCACTCCGCTCGCTCAATCTGAATTATGATTTGATAAAAGCAACTCCGTGGGGCAACACTCACACCGTTGATTTTGCCATTGCAACCATTGAAGGTGAACAAATGGGCAGCGATGACATCACCGACATGCTTTGTGTGAGTTTTTCATCTACGGATTACATCGGTCACCAGTTTGGTATTCATTCACGGGAGACCCAGGATTGTTACCTGCGCCTCGATGCTGATCTTGAACGCTTCATTAACTTCCTCGATGGAGGAATCGGGAGAGAAAATTACCTTATCTTCCTTAGTGCCGACCACGGTGGCGCACCCACACCTTCTTATGTGATGAAGGAAAACGCAGCGGCTGGTTATTGGAAAACCGATTCACTCGTGTCTGCAATCAACCATCGTTTTGAAGAACTGAATTATGCAGTGCGCGTGGAGAATTATTCAAACGACCAGGTTTTCTTCACTACAGATTCTCTGTTGAAATACGGCTACAATCATCCATTCGCGCAAGAAGAAGCATGCAGGGTAGCCATGCAGTTTGATGGTGTGCACATGGCGTTCACACACAATGAACTTTCAAAACAATTGAAGCGCGAAGGCATGGCTCGACAGGTTCAAATGGGATTTAACCAAAACATGAGCGGTGATGTGGTGATTGTGACTGAACCCGGCTGGATGAAGTATTCGTTGCAGGGAACTACACATGGTTCACCGTGGGTTTACGATACACACGTACCTGCGATTTTTTTCGGATTCAATGTGAAGCAGGGCGAGTCGTTTGTCAAGCACAGCATCACTGATATTGCCCCAACTATTACATCACTTTGCAAACTTCCCATGCCAAATGCCTGCACCGGTGAGCCAATTTTAGAAGTGTTGCAGGAAGAATAACAAAGGAAGAATTCAACTATGATTCGTTACTTCGTTTACACCACCCATCCCCACCGCCATTTCATTTCGTTTGAAGCGTGGTTCCCCACTTGCGGGAAAGAAAAAATAAAACTTCAGTTGCCTGCATGGCGACCCGGTCGGTACGAGTTGGGAAATTTTGCGAAGAACATTCGTGGGTGGAATGCAGTGGATGACCTCAACAACAAACTTCCTTTCCGCAAACTCACCAAAGACCAGTGGGAAGTGGATGCACAAGGCCTTGAGGAAATCTGTATTCGTTACCAATACTATGCAGCGGTTCTCAATGCCGGTTCATCTTATCTCGATGAGGAACAACTTTACATCAACCCGGTAAATTGTTTTTTCTACCTCCCCGAACATCATGATGAACCGTATGAAGTTCGACTGGATATTCCGCATTATTACAAACTTGCCTGTGCGCTTCCAGCGGGCGATAGACATCACCTCACTGCAAAGAACTTTGATGAACTTGCTGATTCGCCTCTAATAGCCAGCGAAAAACTTGAGCACTTTACTTACAAAGTTTCAGACAAAACGTTTCACATCTGGGTTAATGGGGAAAACGCTCTTGATGGAAACAAACTTTTGTTTGAATTTGAAGCGTTCACTCAAATGCAAATGGACGTCTTTGGGTCTATTCCCTGCACTGAGTATCATTTTCTTTTCCAGTTAATACCTAACCCTGTGCGACACGGAGTGGAGCATAGCGCAAGCACCGTCATTGCGCTGGGACCTTCCGCTGATTTAGTTACTGAAAAACTCTACAACGAATTGCTTGGCATTTCCTGCCATGAACTTTTTCATACCTGGAACATCAAGAACATTCGCCCAGTGGAAATGATGCCATACAATTTCACCAGGGAAAATTATTCTCGCTTGGGGTATGTGTATGAAGGAGTGACTACTTACTACGGTGATCTTCTTCTTCTTCGCAGTGGAGTGTGGAGTGAAATGAAATGGCTGGAAGCTTTTGCCGCTGAAGTGAATATGCATTTCCACAACCCTGGGCGCTTCAACCACAGCGTTGCCGATTCATCGTTCGACACCTGGCTGGATGGATATGTACCCGGAATTCCAGGGCGCAAAGTTTCTATATACACCGAAGGCGCCCTTATCGCGTTCATCTGCGACATCTTGATTCTTCGTGCATCCGGCAATGAATGTTCTCTGGACAATGTAATGCGCTTGATGTACGAATGTTTTGGAAAGAAAGGTGGCGGATATTCGGAAGAAGATTACCAGAAGCTACTGGAGGAAGTGAGCGGCATCTCTTTCAAAGGTATTTTTAAGAACCTTGTTCATGAGGCCAATACTTATTTCGATGCGTTGACTGATGCATTACAATTTATCGGATTAGAGCTGGATGTTGTTGAGTCTCAAATATGCTCTGAAACTTTTTACGGATTCACCACAGATGAAAAGGATGGTCGCGTTCATATCACAACGGTGGATGAAAATTCACCGGCTGACATAGCTCGTCTATGGGTGGGAGATGAAATACTTTCAGTGTGCGGAGTGAGCGTAAGCAAAGGCTTACAGAACCTTCTCGAATCAAACCGCCATAGGGAAGTGGAATTGCTTGTGTACAAGAAAATGAAATTGTCGAAAAGAAAAATACTTGCAACGCAAATGAAGTATTGCCGGAGCTACCGCATAGTTGCAAGATCAAAACGCAGCCCGGAGCAGGAATTGAATTGGGAGAAATTTTCTGGAAGGCGCATGAAATGATTTCAGGGAAATTGTTTCGCCAGTTCCCCCGCCATGTGGTCAAACAAATTCTTGAGCGGTCCTTTCACCATCATCTCAAGAAACATGTTCAGTTGCGCATTGCATTCAAGGTAACCTTCAGTTTTTCCATCCTTGTCTGCAAGATGAACATCAAGGGTGAACCGAAATGGTGCACCTTCACCTGACTGGATTTGAACACGTGAAAATGGGTTTCCACCCACATGCACAAGTGGAATGGTGTACGCATTCTGCACCTTGAACGAACATGACTTTTCATCGCTCTTCCAATCTGAAATTTTATTTTCAGGAAGGAGTTTTTTGATATTGTTCATATTGCTGAGGAACAAAAAAACCTCTTCAGGCGCTGCGTTCACCAACGCTTTGTTGCTTTCAATTTTTGACATGTAATGGGATTAAGCGTCTTGAAGAAAGGACTGGCTCCAGGTTTCAGGATTCATTTTCCATTCGCGTAAAGTGTCCAATTGTTCTTCGTTGATGTGATTAGATTTTGTTGCTTGTTTTAGGAGCAGTTCATAGTTGGTCAATGTGCGAAGGCTACACTTTGCGGCTTTGAAATTTTCATCCGCTTTGCTAAAACCATAAGTGAAAATGGCCACCATGCCTTTCACCTTAGCTCCTGTTTCGCGCAATGCTTTCACTGCACTCAGGCTACTGCCACCTGTCGAAATAAGGTCTTCCACAAGAACTACCGTTTGACCTTTTTCAATCACTCCCTCCACGAGGTTGGTCAGGCCGTGTTTTTTTGCTTCACTGCGCACATAGATGAAGGGGAGGCCGAGTTCCTGTGCCACAAGCGCACCAATGGCAATTCCACCGGTAGCCACTCCGGCAATTACATCGGGATTTGGAAATTCTTCGTTGATCACTTCTACAAATTGCTGACGAAGGTGTGTGCGGATTTTAGGATATGAAAGTGTTTTTCTGTTATCACAATAAATGGGCGACTTCAATCCCGATGCCCATGTGAATGGTTCAGCCGGTTTTAGTTCAACCGCTTTAATCTGCAATAGGAATTCAGCTACTTTTAGCCCGTTCTCTTTCTTCACGTTCATGGCTCAAAAATATAAAGTTTACTTTCTTAACCGTCCTGTCGTTTTCACTGATGCACTTCCAGATGGCGTTGCAGGAGCCACCGGTATCGAGGTTTTCCATTCGCGTGGCACACATGATACTGGCCATATCGAAACCGCTATAAGCCGAGGTGCCCGTTCCATTTTTATTCTTTGTAATGACGTGAGGGAGTCGTGGGAAAGATTCAGCGAGCAATTTGAGTTTGTTCAATCAGCCGGTGGACTTGTACTTAACCATGAACGCAAAATGTTGTTCATCTTCCGTCATGACCGATGGGATCTGCCCAAAGGAAAAGTGGAAGAAAACGAAAGCGTAGAGGAGGGTGCGTTGCGCGAGGTAGAGGAAGAATGTTCATTGTTCGAACTGGAAATTGTAAGCCCTCTTTGTGAGACATGGCACACTTACATGCAGGCCGGATTACCAGTGCTCAAATGCACTTCCTGGTTTATGATGAACCACCTTGGCAACGAGCAACCTGTGCCGCAGGCCATAGAAGGAATTACAGAAACACGCTGGCTGGACTGGAGTGAACTAGATGAAGTGCGCTCTAATACCTATCCATCGGTGCTCGATGTGGTGGAAGAATACGCAGTAGCCGCAGGTGTAAATTCTTTATGACCGTTTCTAAAGAATCAGTCTTTCCAAGTTTTCTGTCCTTCCTTCGGTTTGGAAAGTTTCAATTTTATTTCTTCAAATTGATTTCCAATTCCTTCAGTTGGTTTTCTGGTGTAATCGGAAATAACATTGCCTTGCGGATCAACCATATAAGCATACGGCAACGATTTCAAATTGAATTTTTCGCGCAACAGTGGGTCGGATGGGCCGTAGAGAAATGTCCAAGGTTGATCGAGGTGCGCAGGAAGTCCTTTGAAAAATTCCTTCTGGGTTTCATCCATTGAGATGGAAACAAGTTCCACATAGTTTTTATAGGGCGAATAAAGTTTTTCCATAACCTGCATTTCCTTGAGGCAGGATGTACACCAATCAGCATAAAAGAAATAGTACACATATTTTCCGGCAAGGCTGTCCGATGAAAAACTATTTCTATGTTGATCAATTACATTAAAATTTTCAAGATGCCAGCCCTGTTTGTTTTTCACTAGCGCCATATGAAGGTTTCGGTAGGTTTGGGCCACTTTGGCATCGTTCAAGGTGGAAAAAGTTTTGAGAAGCAATTCCTCGATCGCATTTTTTTGAAGCAGGTTTCTGTGGTATGCATCTTTTAGGCCGAGCAGAATGACCATGTGGCGGACATGTTCTACAGTGAGAAGTGGTTCATCAGACATTGCCCTGTTCAGTCCCGGAAATTCCCGCCATCCATTCACCGCCTGGAGTATGGCATCGTGCTTGGCCCCATCCAATGCATTGCGAAATGTTCCATCGAACAGCATGGAAAAAAATTGCATATAAACAGGATGCTCATGCAGGAAGGGCTGGCTGAAAAAATACTCTTCGTAAAGTGTTTCTTTCGAATAGCCGGCAGCAAGCTCCAGTTGGGCAAGATGGTAACGGATGTAGTCGTGGAAAAACTTATTGCTGAGGTTTTCCTCATAATATGTGTAAACAGTGGAACTAAATTCTGAAACCAAATCAGCAAACGGTTCTGGTTCCTTGGGGTTCTTGTTGTCCGAGCTATTGTCGGGTTTTTTGTTGTCAGGAATAACTACCATTCCTGATGTGCCCAGGTCTTCACCACGCGAAATTTTATAGGTTTCAGAACCCTTGAAATTTTCGGTGGCAAATTCTTGGTAGTGGTCATTCACAAATGTGGTATATGCATCATTGAACGATCGGATTAGCACATTCAATTCGCCCTCCGCTGGGTTAATGAATTCAGCATCTACGGAAATTTTATTGAACACCTTGGCGCCTGGAATGGCCAGGAAAGCGGGTATGTTCAATTCGTAGGTACTACCGGGTTCAGCATAGAGTATTGCTTCCACTCCGGAAACCACGAGTATCAACTCGCGGGTGGTGGTGAGGTCCAATTGTGCTTCAAATTCTCCGGTTGCTAAAATTTCGCATTGAGTAAGCAAGCGCCTTTGGTGCGAGAGGTAATCATCTTCATAAAAAACGAGAAGTGTGTTGCCGGCATAGGACCGCGCATTACCGTGAATGATTACTGGTTCGGCTATGGCTGAAGTAGAAAACAGGAGAGCTAAAACGAAAAATATTTTATTCATGGATATTGATTTGTGCTGGAATAAACATGGAAACATCGCCTTGGTTTTTTGCGATTTCGCGAACGAGGGTGCTGTGTATGGATGCAAATTGTGGATCGCTAAACAAGAGTACCGTCTCCAGTTCGCTTGCCATGGATTTGTTCGTTTGGGCAATGGTGCATTCATATTCAAAATCGCCACCATTACGCAACCCACGAAGCAAATACCCCGCCCCGGTTTTTTTGCAGAAATCAACGGTGAGTCCTTGATAAGTCTCGATGCGAACATTCACAAGATCAGCAAATACTTTTTCCAGCCACTGTTTTCTTTTTTTCAGCGGGAACATTGCTTCTTTGGTGGTATTGATGCCAATGGCCACCACAATTTCATCAAACAGGAGTGCGGCTCTGCGCACTATGTTTTCGTGCCCGCGTGTAATGGGGTCGAACGATCCGGGAAAAACGGCAGTGCGTTTCATGGCTGCGAATTTCGGAAGAAACTAAAATGAACATGACCGTATTTGCGAAGCTCCACAAATTCTGCGTGCATTGAAAAGTCTTTTCCTGGTGGATGCTCAAGCACCAGCCAGCCATTAGATACAAGGAGTTGCCCCGAAATAACTGCTTGCGGAATGTGTTCTAGGTCTTCAAGATCGAATGGGGGGTCGGCCAGAACGAGGTCAAACTTCCCTGGTGCGGATTGTACAAACCTGAATACATCGGCTTTGTGAAATCGTGCATGGTTCATCCCGAATTTGCGCATCATGCCGGCAATAAATTTTGCTGAGCCTGGATCGTTGTCCACAGCCATAATGTTTTCGGCCCCGCGTGAAAATGCTTCGTAACAAAAAGCTCCGGTTCCTGAAAACAGATCAAGCATTGAAACGGTCGAAAAATCAATCCGGTTTTCCAGCACATTGAACAATGCTTCCCGCGCAAAATTCGTAGTAGGCCTGGAGCGAAAACCCTGCGGAGCATCGAACTTTTTTCCTTTCAGCCTGCCGGCAACTATGCGCATAGGAATTGGGTGATAACCGGTGCGAAGTGATACCTGGGCAATGCTGTTATGTCCTCATTGCACTTTAATTCATCAAAACCGCAGAAGGTTGAATGGGGTGAATAGTGCATGAGGCTGATCTGAAGATTTTTGAGAAAACTATGATCGCCCGCAAGAAGTATTCGCGTTGTTTGAAGTTCCATTCCCAGGCGTGCTGCGGTGTTGGCTATGTGGTAAAGGGCATCATCGGGCTGCGCTACTTCAAATTGATTACACATCATCAAGCCAGTCGCAACTGCTACCAGCATCATCTGGTTGGCATCTACCTGCGCAAGCAAGACGTTTTTTCGATCGTGGTTAACCGCCATTGCATATTCAGCAAATGTTGCAACATGGGAAATGGTTTTGGCAGCCGGAAAGTGCGTTTCAATCACTGATGAAATTTCATGATCCTGGCTGTAAACCATAGTCACGTCAGCGTTTTTTAAAACCTGTGTGAAAATTTTGCCATTGGTTGATCCTGCATTGATTTGAAGGTGGCTGGCCTCTTTGCCAGCATGAAAGAATGCAGACGGAACTGGTGAAAAGGCTGCCCCTGAAATGGCTATGGTTGCCTTGCGAAACATGCCGGTCAATATCTTGTTAGAGTAAAAAACATGGTTCGCAAATTCAACCCTGTTTTGATCCTGGCTCCGAGTGTATTCCTTTAGCCAGATAACACAACCACGATCTAAATCGAAAACTCCGGCCTGAATTTTTTCTTCGAGGAAACATATCGCAATATGACAATGTGCAGCATGAAGCATTGCGAAACGCTCTGATTCCTTCACTGCATCCGGATGTACCTGTACTTCCATCATCATTTCGATAAGAGTGCGCAAGCTACAATTTCCGGTTTTCATAAGATGCCAGATACCTTCGCCCGGTGACCATAGTTCCACTTGACAAGCGAGGTGTTGACTTCAACCAAAGATTGAAATTAAACTTCCGGCACACTCCTACTCTGGAGCAGGATCAGTTGTTCTATGCGTTTACCCGATTCGTATTTTCTGCTAAATCGCGTTGTGCATTGCTTGTAAAAGGATATGCAGGAACAGGAAAAACCACCTGCGTGAGCGCCATGGTAAGAACCCTAAAGTCCATCGGAATCAACAGTACCCTGCTTGCTCCCACCGGTCGTGCGGCCAAAGTGTTGGGCAACTATTCAGGTGAGCCTGCATGGACTATGCACAGGGAAATCTATAGGCGCAAAGCCGATCGTTCCGGAAATTTTTATTTCGAATTGCGCGACAATCAACATTCCGACACTCTCTTTTTTGTCGATGAGGCATCCATGATTGGAACTGAAAAGACGGGTATGAATCCGGGAGTGATTGCCAGTGGCGATTTACTTGAAGACCTGATTACTTACGTTTTTGCAGGAGAGAATTGCCGGGTTGTTTTTATTGGCGACACCGCGCAGCTCCCTCCTGTGGGCAGCGATCAAAGTCCGGCATTACAACTCGGGTATTTGCGAAGCACATTCAACCTCAACATTGCTGAAATGATGCTGACCGAAGTTATTCGCCAGCAAAAGGGAAGTGGCATTCTTGAAAATGCAACTGCCACCCGCCAACTTATTGCACAACGAAAATTAGAATTGCCTAAACTCAAAATTGGTGAGTTCGCTGATGTGAATCTTGTTCAGTCGGATGTGCAGCCGATAGTGGAGTCTGCATTAATTCAGCATGGAAAAGACAATACCATAATCATTACCCGGTCTAACAAACGCGCGAATCTTTTTAACCAACAGGTGCGGCTGAACATACTTGGGCATGAAGAAGAAATAAACGCTACGGACAGAATGATGGTGCTGAAGAATAATTATTTCTGGCTGGATGAAAAAGGAGTGGAACGCGCTGGTTTTATTGCCAACGGTGATGTCATAGAGGTGAAACGAATACGCAAGTTTGAGGATCGTGGTACTTACCGTTTCTGCCGCGCCACCATTTCGCTTATTGATTATCCCGATCTGGAAGAAATGGAAGTGTTGCTGCTCTGCAATTCAATTTGGGAAGAAGCACCCAGCCTCAGTTTTGAAAAAATGCGGGGCTTGTACGACATGGTTGCGGAGGATTATGCGCACCTGGAATCACGACCGAAAATCCGAAAGGCCATACAAGAGGACCCGTATTACAACGCGCTACAGGTAAAATTTGCTTATGCCGTTACGTGCCACAAAGCGCAGGGGGGCCAGTGGTCGTGTGTGTTTGTGGATCAGGGTTACATTACTGATGAAATGGTGGGAGTGGAACTGAATCGGTGGCTCTACACTGCATTTACACGCGCACAAAAAGAACTTTGGCTAGTGGGTTTTGATGAACGCTTCTTCTAAAAAAAAAACGCAGTGGTTGGCTGCGTTCTCCGAAGTTTTATTTCCCGTATTTATCATTTCATGTTTTGTGAAAGCCACTGGTTCACTTCCCGAATTCCCTTTGGCTTCAACACAATTTTTCCTGATGGGTCCAGCAGAAAGAAGGTAGGGGTCTTGGTCACTTTGTAATCTTTAGCCACTTTCGATTCCCATTGTTTCATACCGCATACTTGAGGAAAAATAAAGCCGCGTTGCTCTACTGCCTGTTCCCACGCCATCGGGTTATTGTCCACACTCACGCCTAAAATTTCCAGGCCCTTTGGTTTCCACAAATTGTAATAGGATACCACTTCAGGTGCTTCGCCCTTGCAGTGTTCGCACCACGATGCCCAATACATTACCAGTGTGTATTTGTTTTTTGCGCAAGTTTCAAAGAGGTCAAAGCTTTTATTATCGAGTGTAGTCATTTTAATGTTTGGTGGAGTTTTTCCCACCCGCAGGTTCATGATAGCATCGGTGTTTGACTTCAACAGGTTGGTTACTTCGTGATCACCACATCCTTCACCATGAATGTAATTGTCAGCAATGTATGCGCTGATGTTCTCCATGCCGCTTTCGTAAAATCCGCTCAACATGCTGTACAACGAAAACTCAAGAACATCTTCATTCGCTTTTGCGTGTTCAACCACTTTGTCAACACAATTCATATAACCATCTTCTTTGCCATCGCTGTAATTGCGCATAAAGTTTTGGATGCGGTCCTGCAGCACCAGCGTGTGGATTACTGAGCGATCGGAAAAATCCAGGTTGTTCCAATACTTGCCAATGTCACCACGAACGGGCTCCTGTTTCCAGGTAAGCACTTTGGCGAAAAATGTAGTGGGGTATTGCTTAATCAGTTCGCCTTGCAGGTTGGCAAGGTCGGTTTCTTTTTTCAGGATGTCCGCTTCGAATTGCGCCTTCATAGCTGTTTTTGCCATGGCTATGCGGCTTTGCTTAAGCGATTCCAGTTGTGCTTTTTCCTGCGGCAAATACTTAAACCACGCTTCGTTTTCTTTTGAGTTGATGGCATAAGGATTTGCATCTAATTTCTGTGCGCGGAAACCAATTTCAACTACCGGCTCGGCAGGGTTCAGTATAATGTGCATCACGTTTTGATCCGTGGGGCCAATGGCATAAAAACCACTTTCATAATTCCTGGTCCCGAAATCGAATGATCCATTGACCACACTCGTGCTGTCCAATTTGATCAGGGTTTTTCCCTCCATTTCGAAGAGCAACATTTTCTTGGTAACTCCCGGTTGATCCAGTTTTCCTTTCAGCTGAATGTTGCCAGTTTTAACACCACGGTTGGCTTGGGTCACACCATCAGTAAACGGAAGTGTGGAAACTTTTTTCGTGGTATCAACCGCTATCATTTGCTGTTTTGGATTGCGTGAAGCGGTGCTATCCGCAGCAGCATTTCCGCAACCACTAATGGCAACACCGGCCATAAAAAAGAGGGAATAGATATTCATTTTCAGTATCATTTTTTTTAAAGAAGCGCAAATATAGCCGCGCTTAAATGGGCTATTGATGCTTAACAATTCTTTGAAAATTGGAAGAGTAGGGCTACCGGTAACGCAGTTTTTGACCTGCGCGTATGATGCCGTTGCGGCTGATTTTATTCAGCTTGCAAAGTGCGGTAATGGTGGTGCCGTGTTTCACCGCAATGGATGAAAGTGAATCACCGGATTTAATGGTGTGATACTTTTTCTGGACTGGATTTGTTCCGCTATTTTGTACAACAGGATGATCGAAATGTTTGGCGGTGAGATCGAATTCCCAATCCTTCAACCTCATTTCTTTCACATCAACAATTGCATTGGGATTTATGGCTTCGCCCAGGTAGCGCACTTCAAAGTGGAGATGTGGGCCGGTAGAACGGCCAGTGCTTCCGCCAAGACCTATGATGTCACCAGCCTGCAAACTTTCGCCCGGCTGCACTCCCAGCTTGGATAAGTGTGCATACAGCGTTTCAAGACCATTGTTGTGCCTTATCACTACCACATTTCCGTAAGAAGGATGATTTTGAGCGATGCGAACCATTCCTTCAAATGCAGCTTTTACCTCATCACCTGTTTCAAGATCAATGTCAATTCCAAGGTGCATGCGGCCCCAGCGTGGCCCGAAATCGGAGTTAAGCGGGCCTGCTACCGGATAAGCAAAGTCACAAGACTCGCGGCACAACTGAATGTTGGTGGTGTCCACCACGTAATCACGAGCTTCTTTATGAAGAAAAATGTTTCGTGTGTCGAAATGGCAATAGGTGTCGTAAGCAGGAATGTTGGCAATTGAATCGTTTACATCCCAAAGGTGCAGGTCGCGTGAAGCTTCGCTGAATAAGGCTGTGGCATCCATATCCTCCTCCGAGTCGCCACCAACATTGTGCACCTCGGCCTGGAGGGTATCCGGTGCGCCTAACTCTTCCAGCGATTGGCTGAAAACAACCAAGGGAAACATGAGCAGAATAAGTGAAGCGAAGTATTTACAGTGCAGGTTCATTTGCGGGGGCGAAATTAGAATTGCATTGGTAGTGTGCAACCCGTGAGGTTTTAATTCTTGTCAATGAAACGTTATATAACCCGCATCTGGTTCTGTTTTTTCGACTGAGCTTTTAATTTTTCTTATGGAAGTGGAATTTCACTAGGTAGAAAAAATTCATTGACTGCCATCAACCCGGGGGTTCAAGCCGATGCGGGTACTTTCGCAGCATCTGCATTCGAATGAAAAGCTTTCATGAATTTATAACCACCACTCTCCCGGGCAAATCCTTTCATTTTTCAACTCTTAAAGTAAAATGTGTTGCTCCATCCGTTGAACCGCTCGATTACCAAATTATTGACTGGATAAAAAAACCTAGACTTTTCTGACATGAATTCTGTGGACATTTTGGCTATTGCTGCACATCCCGATGATGTAGAAATTGGAGCAGGCGGCACCATTTTTAAAAGTGTGAAGCAAGGCTACAGTGTGGCTATAGTGGACCTCACTTGTGGTGAACTGGGTAGTCGCGGCAGTGGAGAAATACGCATGAAGGAAGCCACTGCTGCTGCACAAAAACTGGGTTTAGTTCATAGGGAATGTCTACATCTGGCTGACGGCTTCTTCCGTGACGACCGCGAATCAATGATCAAGGTGATTGAAGCCATACGCAGGTTGAGGCCACGAATTGTGATTACCAATACTTTGCAAGACCGGCATCCTGACCATGGCCGGGCGGCTAAACTGGTTACCGAGGCCTGCTTCTACTCCGGCCTGCGAAAAATTGAAACTGTTTTAGATGGCGCGAAACAGGAAGCATGGCGGCCACAAGTGGTGTATTATTTCGTACAGGATTATTACCACGAACCGGATTTTGTGGTGGACGTAAGTGAGTATTGGGAACAGAAGATTGAAGTCCTTAATTGTTACTCTTCGCAATTTTTCGATCCGAATTCAAAAGAACGGGAGACACCTATTTCAGGAAAAGATTTTTTTGATTTCCTTAAAGCCCGTGCGGCTGACTTGGGAAGACATGCCGGATTTTCGCTTGCCGAGGGATTTATTACGGCCCGCACTCCGGGAGTGAATAATTTATTTGACCTCCGCTGAAGTGCTTTTTCGAAGCATTTCCAAATCACTTCTGTGAAAAATAAAATCAGAAAACTTCAATTTGATTTTTCGTGAATAACTGAAAAGGAAATAGACCAATTGCGTAATGAGTGCAACGCTTATCGCTATGGCCGCTCCTTTCAGTTCCAACGTTGGAATCAGCAACAACCCCATCGCAACTGCGCAGAGAAAGCCCAAGCCCGATGCGTACATATTTTTAATGTGCAGTCCCGTACCGGAGAAATAATGTGAGAAGATGACGGAACAGCAATTGGCAATAAGTCCGGGCGCCAATAGCAGCATTATTCCCTGTAAACCGATTACCCCGTTGCCAAAGATCTTTTGATAGAACCCATCGGGAATGAGCACAGCAATGATGGTGGCGCTTAAACCAAGAGCTAAAGAAATCCGCAGGAATGAATGTGTTATTCCTGAGATTTTATTTTCATCATTGAGGTTGGAAATGCGCGAGTACTGGACCACCGATAAACTTTTGCTGATGTTCCAAATGGCTTCTGCAGCATACATGCCAATGGAAAGTACGCCCACCAATGGTCGCGAATGGGCCACAAGCCATTCCAGCAATACATACTGGGAGCGCAGGTTCAGTAGGTGGAATATGTTTCCTCCCTGTGCAAATTTTCCGTAGTTAAAAATTTTTGCAAAGGAGGTGTGGAGGTTCGAAAAATCGGGGCGCATCAACAGTTGCTTTGATGCTTTCAATGCAGCGAGCAGGGTAAAAACAAATGATATGTAGGAACAAATGATGAACGACTGCACGCTGGCATCATGCATCATTACGTAAAAATATATGATGGCCATGACCAGCGAAATGGGCTGTAGGGCAACCATGAGGTTGTAGCGCGATACTTCTTCCCTGCCCAACAATAATTGCATCAGCAGGATGATGATGGATTGGATGAACCCAAGGATGAGCGTGTCGGCAATAAATTCAGTGGGCACCACGGGTACCAGTTGAAACAGCACCAAACAAATCCCTGCACTTGCCACGGCCCACAACAGTGAGGCAGCCAGAATTTTTCCTGACTCCATTCTTGATGCGAGATAAACAAGTGCTCCACCTCCAATAAAATTGCTCAATGCGACCTGGATCAAAATTCCCAGGTTAATGAGCGCCACAGTTCCTTGTCCCGCTACACCCATGAAACGGGTATTCAATATCACCACGCACAACATGGCAATCATTACCAGATAACGTGAGCCGATGGTGGTGAGAATGGACCTGAACACTGTACTTTAATTTGATTGAAGCGCCTTGTGATAGATAGAGGTGAATTGCTTTGCGATACTGGTTATGCTGAAGTGTTCTTCTGCATAACTCCGCAAAGCGAGCAACGAAAACTTTTGTTTCTCCTCACAAAACTTGTAGATAATATTGATAAGTGCCTGTTCGTCACGCTTGGCAATGAGATAGCCTCGGGTAGCATCTACATGCTCGCTTATTCCTCCCACATCAGTCGAGATAATTGCCATGCCGGATGCCAACGCTTCCACAATAACACACGGCAGGTTTTCATAATTGCTGAACAAAATGAGCGCATCGCTACCCTTCATCATTTGCGCAATATCCGTCAGTGGTTTTTCCGAGAAGAAGGTGATGGTTTCCGGAGTAATGGAAAGTTCATTGGCCATATTTGAGAAGCGCTTCCAGGGGCCATCTCCACCAATGGAAAGATGAATGTCATTTCTTATTTCTGTTGCTTTTTTCCATGCCCGCAGCAAGCCAGAAATGTTTTTTTGTTCATCATGCAGACTGGACACATGGAGAAATTTTGTAACGGATGAATTCTTGTCACCTACAGAAAAGACTGAAGTATCTACCACATTGGGAACAACTATGTAAACTCCTTCCAGCCCGAAATTCTTCATTGCACTAGCCAGGTTTTCTGTTACGGGCGAAATAATGGAAGCCGCTCTAGCAACTCGGGCAGCCAGCCAAGAAATTTTTTTTCCGGGGTGCGAACGTTCGCTGGTATCGTAGCCGGTCCAGTGTTCAGTAACAACAAAAGGTAAATTGAATTTCTTTTTCAAATAGAGCGCCTGCCAGCCTGCAGGTACGATCACATTGAGGTGAACGATATCAAATTGCATTTGATTTTTCTGTTGAAGTATGGATATGCCTCTGCGAAATGCCTTCCATTTTCTCCACCAGCGCAGTGCATCGTTGCGGTAATAAACTATAAGCGTTTCAACTCCTTTCTCCACAAAATCTTCCACACCGCGGGCTGCATTCTTTTGGTCAAGGGGTGCGATGTACAATACCTGCACACGATGCAATTCAGCGATGGCTTCGGCATGTCTTTTTACAAAATTGCCAAGCGTTGCATGTGCTTTGGACGGATACCAAGAGGAGATAAACAGTATGGAAAGCGGGTTTTTCAAATGTGAAGCGACAAAGAAAAGCCTTTGCTGGCGGGCTATTGGAAACGATAGTGCAATTTGTTATTGGAGCCGTCTTGAAAACCTGTTTTCTTTGCGCCCTCAAAAAATGGTGGTCGTAGCTCAGCTGGTAGAGCTCCAGATTGTGGTTCTGGCTGTCGTGGGTTCGAGCCCCATCGATCACCCGAAAAGAAAAAACCGTCACGCGTTCGCATGGCGGTTTTTTGCTTTTTAGAAGACTTCGAAGTTGGATATCACTTTAACCCCACCTCAATTCCATTCACATATTCCCTAATCACCTCGAGTGGCTGTGCCTGAGCGCAGCCGGAAAAATCCGTGATGTCAGTATAGGAGATTTGCCTGTTGTAATCGGCAAGAAATTTTTTCGCAAGTGGCATATAGCTCCAGTGCCATTTCTCTTCACTGTATCCTGTGCGCCCAGCCGTTTTTGCGGTGTAAGTTTGAGAGAAACCAAAAGAGGAGGCATTTTTCACTAGCCATTCATAAACCTTTTTCTGCCCTCCGGTTTCAAAGTCTTTTGGAGACACGCTGTTGAGGTCAATATCGGTGCCCCAGTGGTGGCGGCTTGTGCCGGGCATGGAACTGTAGTTGAGAATGTCTTTTGCTTTATCAAAATCTTTCCAGCCTTTGTATTTCTCCAGTTTCCATTTTTTTTCCCAAATGGTTTTCTGGCGATCAAAATTCCTTGTAGCGGAAATAATGGTGAGTACAATGTTTTCCTTTTTTGCTGCTTCGTACATTTTCAGAAATGAATCATAAGCTTCCTTGCGCATATACATGCCGCCATTCGATGCATAAGCGGCATCAATCTTTACAAAATCCGGGTGAGAAGAGGGAGTAAATTTTCCCAGGAGATCAGTCTTGGAAATGGAAGCCGATTGCTGAACATTGAATGAAAAAATACTGACCAATGCAACAGCAAAAAACAACGAGTAAAGATTTTTGGAAATTTTTTTCAAAACTATTTTCATTTAAACCCGAAACCCGATCCCGATAGCTTTTGGGACGAAACCAGAAACTTCTTTAGTGAATTCCTCGCGCAGCCAAATACCGCTCCGCATCCAGTGCTGCCATGCAACCGGTTCCTGCTGCTGTTACCGCCTGCCTGTAGTTTTTGTCGGCTGCATCGCCCGCTACAAACACTCCTTCGATGTTTGTTTTAGATGAACCAGGTTGGTTGATGATATAGCCTTGTTCATCCATGGTGATCCACGGAGTGAAAACATCTGTATTGGGTTTGTGACCGATGGCCACAAAAAATCCGGTAATAGCAATTTCCATTTCTTCATTGGTCTTGTTGTTCATCACCCGGACTCCTGTAACGCCTTGGTCACCTAACACTTCTTCGGTTTGCGAATTCCAAAGTATGTCAATGTTCGCGGTGTTTTCAACCCTGTGTTGCATAACTTTCGATGCACGCATCACATCGCTGCGCACAATCATATAAACTTTTTTGCAGAGCTTGGCGAGGTAGGTGGCTTCTTCCGCTGCTGTATCACCAGCTCCCACTATTGCCACATCCTGACCGCGGTAAAAAAATCCATCGCACACAGCACAGGCGCTTACTCCGCCACCTGCTTCACGCAATCGTGTTTCGGAAGGCAGGCCGAGCCATTTGGCTGCCGCACCGGTGGCGATGATCACTACATCGGCAAGGATGGAATGTTTTCCATTGTCAATTTCCACATAATGTTTTGGACCTGTAAAATCCACTTTGGTTACAAAACCACTGCGGATGTCGGTCGCAAAACGTTTGGCCTGGTTCATCATATCCTCCATCATTTTAGGGCCATGTACGCCTTCTGGATAGCCGGGATAATTATCTACATCGGTAGTGTCCATCAACTGTCCGCCCGGCTGTATCCCGAGGTAGATCACTGGTTTCATATCTGCACGGGCGGCATAGATGGCGGCTGTGTATCCGGCAGGGCCACTGCCTATGATGAGGCATTTTACTTGTTCTTTGGCTTGCAGCATAATTTGTTTTCTTATTCAGGAAAATGGAAATTTCTCCCGATTTTTCGGGGCGCAAAAATATCCTTACTCCGGTGTTTCAATCTGTGGTTTATTGCACAACGATAGTGAAGCAAGTCATCCACGACAGCATATGAATGAGAAAACTGATATAAATTATTTTTCCGAGTGGGGTTCTCATGCCTGGAAAATTTTTTTGAAAGAAGGAGTAGAAATTCTGGAAAGGGAATTTGGGATTGCAGGAAAGAAACTTCTTGAACTTGGTCCGCGAAGCGGGCGCATGGCCTCCTTCTTTGCCTTGAAGGGAGCGGAAGTAACCGCAGTGGACATCCGCGAGAAATACCTTGATGCCGCGCGTGCCGAAGCTGCAAAATGGAAAACGAAGGTCAACTTCATTGCCTACGATGGCAACCTCGATTGTTTTGATGACAACGCATTCGATATCGTGTTTACTAAGAGCACACTAGTGATGATCCCTGAGCAGGAAAAAACAGTCGAACAACTTTCGCAAAAACTGAAACCGGGAGGCTATGTCTTGTTTGTGGAGAATGGTCAGGCACCACTGCCCATGCGCATCATACGCACTTTACGACACAGGAAGTGGAGTGATAAACATGTGCGTTACCTCCGCAAAAGGGAGTTGGATTTTATTGCTTCGCATTTTGAAATTCTTCATCACCGCAAAACATTTTTCCCGCCTCTGCATCTTATTGTGGGAAGGAGCAGGAAATGATTCATGAAGGCTTTAGTGAAATTTTCAGAAGCTCATCCCACAGCGGATCTTCAGGTGGGGGCGCCACAATGCACAAAGGCGTTTTTTTCACTGGGTGTACAAATTCGATTTTTCTTGCGTGAAGATGGATGGAAGCATTTTCGTTGGTTCTGCGGCTGCCATATTTAATGTCACCTTTTATGGGGCATCCCAGTGAGGCAAGTGTTGCGCGGATCTGGTGATGCCTTCCCGTTTTGGGATACACTTCCACGAAAGTGTAATGATCTCCTTTGCCAATCACCTTGTAAAACAATTCGCTTTCTTTCCGCTTTTCAGCAGGCTCATCAAATGCAAATGTCTTGTTCTGTTTTTCATCCTTCCACAAGTAGTTGATCACGTGTCCTTCAGTTTGTGGGGGATCACCTTTCACCACCGCCCAATATGTTTTTTGCACTTCGCGATACTTGAACATGTTGCCCAGCCTGTTCAATCCTTTGGTGGTTCGGGCGTAAAGCACCACACCGCTAACAGGCCGGTCCAGCCGGTGCACCGTGCCAATAAATGCAAGGCCGGGCTTGTTGAATTTCCATCGCACATATTCTTTCACCACATCGCAAAGGGTAGTATCACCGCTCTTGTCGTTTTGTATAATGTCGCTGTTGCGTTTGTTCACCGCAATAATGTGGTTGTCCTCATAAAGCACCCGAAGACTTTCCACTGTGCTCATTACAATGGGTTCACGAGGCGCTTTCGCCCATTCACGCTGGTGATGTTTGAATTCCTGTTCCATAGATTTTGTTCATGGACGTCTTCGTCCTTCTTAGCTTGGTTGTACAATTGATTCCGACCATTGGGGTCAGTACTGTTCATTTTCGTTCGGGAATTTTTTTGCTTTCACATCGGCCACGTAATGTTGAACGGCACTGCGCATAAGTTCACCGGCTTGCATATACCTGCGCAGGAAGCGTGGCGAAAACTCCTCAGTGATGCCGAGCATATCGTGCACCACCAGCACCTGTCCGTCACAACCGGCACCTGCACCAATTCCAATTGTCGGAATGGCAATACTTGTCGAAACTTGTGCAGCTAGTGTTGCGGGAATTTTTTCCAGTACGAGGGCAAAACATCCGCAGCCGTCAAGAAGTTTTGCATCGTGCAAGAGTCTTTCAGCTTCTTCCTGTTCCTTAGCACGCACCTGGTAAGTCCCGAATTTGTAAATGCTCTGCGGTGTAAGTCCAAGATGGCCCATTACCGGAATACCGGCAGTGAGAATGCGCTGGATGGATTCTTTCACTTCTTCTCCGCCTTCCAGTTTCACGGCATGTGCTCCACATTCTTTCATGATTCTTATGGCGGAGTTCAATGCTTCTTTCGAATTGCCCTGATAAGAACCAAAAGGAAGATCAACTACAACAAGACAGCGCTTTGCCGCACGCACCACAGACGAGGCGTGGTAGATCATTTGGTCGAGTGTGATAGGCAACGTGGTTTCATGCCCGGCCATAACGTTACTTGCGGAGTCGCCTACAAGAATTACATCAATGCCAGCGCTATCCACTATTTGCGCCATCGAAAAATCGTACGAGGTGAGCATGGAAATTTTTTCGCCTCGTTGCTTCATGTCCTGAAGCGTTTGGGTAGTAACGCGTTTTACTTCTTTGGGAGATGACATGGGGCAAAGCTATTGGATGCGGTGGTGTGACGATGAGCTGATGTGCTGTTATGCTGATGTGCTGATGTGCTGATGCTGCGTGAAGCGAAGTTCCGATTTTTCTCCGGGATGCCGATGTGCTGCGTAAGAACTTGGCAAGTTAGTTTGGCCTTTGCAGGATTCTCCGAAACGTAAGATTCAATCTGGGAGTTGAAACTCGTTTTGATTTTGGAACAGAGTGTTGCCAGTTCGCCTGAAAATTCTTCATGAGCAACAGCGAGCCGCTTTCCAGTTTCAACTCCAGCTTTTCTTTAGAGTTTTTATTTCTGAATTTGATGATGCGCTCTGCACCAAAAGAAACTGAAGCAATAAAAGTGGTATCCATTTCTGGTTCATCATCGCTGTGCCAGCCCATGGAGTCGCTGCCATCGCGATAGTAATTGCAAAGCACGGAGTTGAAGAGATAATTGGCGAGCTGAACATGCGGTGGTGTGTGAAGTTCCGCAAGGCGGGATTGGAGAGCTGAGAGTTTAGGTGGAATCAATTTGTCAGTCCATTGAATGTTGGAGTATTTGTATGGAGGGCCGAACCACGCAGTGAGTCGAGGTTCCAAATGTTCTTTACCGAAAAGTTTGATTTTGTTCTGAACGAATTCTACTTCGTCCAGAATTTCGTTCATCCACCGTTCTTCAAAAAAACGGGGGAAATAAAGCAGCGATTCATCTCCGCGCTGAAAGATGATTTGCATCATGCCTGATCAAAAATCCTGGTCGGGTTTTGTACTCGTGTCTTGTGTAGGTGAAGCTGCCGGTGGAATTTCCGGCCTTGTGGTTGGAGGTGTAACCGTTGCTGATGCCTTGCGACTTTTTTTGGGTTCATCCGCCATAACATCTTCAAGATTTATCTCCCGCTGGATTTTTGTGGAAGTATCCATGATCTCGCGCTGCACATCTCGCGCTGCATTGCGAAACTGATATACCACCTTGCCAAGAGTTTGTGCAAGACTTGGAATTCCTTTCGCCCCGAAAAGCAAAAGGTAAACAACGAATATCAGAAGAAGTTCACTACCACCCATGTGTGCTGCAAAGTTATCCGCAGTAACGATGTGGTTGCCAACTTGTTTAATTACACAACGGATGCGTGTGGCCAATCAACCCGAGCTAAACTTGCCCTCCATCGCCAATGGCACCTATTTGCATCAAGCAACGTTAAGCTATGGTTACATGCAGCAAAGTGAATTGGCAATTCAAAGGCAATGTATCTGTGCGGCATTTTTTCTAAACCACTGCTGGTTTTTGCAGTGTTAGAAAAACGATGCGGATTTCGCCTTTCATCAAAAAATGTTTTTCTGAATGTGGCGGGCTGCGCATTGAAGACCCAGCCATGGATATTGCGGTTATCACCGCTATCCTTTCCAGTGACCAGAATTTGCCTGTGGTCCGCCATCCATATTTGCAGGCGAATTAGGATTGAGTGGTGAGATTCGCCCCGTTCCGCGCCTAGAACAAGATATCCAGGAATGTGCACGATTGTGTTTTGAAGAAGTTTATGTCGCTACCTATAATAAAGGGGTTTCAGCTAACCAGGTGCATCTTGTGGTTACTGGTCAATTTTCTTTTCTGTTTGAAAAGCGCATACACATTGCTCTGTTTAAGATGAAAAGAAATGCAGAAAAATATTTAAACTAAAGCCGGGTTTCGCTTTCTTTTTTGCCAACCAAATCCAAATAGTCGGGTAATTTTCCAAAACTACTTAACTAGGCCAACTGCGAAATAGAAATATTACAAACCCGTGACGAGCAATTTATCAATGGCCTTATTCCAACCAGCTTCTCGGCCATAGGAATGTTTTAGTTATCCCATCAATGAAAAAATCTTGAAAATGAAAAGAACCATTTTTACCTTATGCCTCATGACACGTTTCGTCTTGTGTAGGTCAATATTCATAAAAGGCCTAACTGTTTCAAAGTTTAAAGGCAAGACATTTCTGAATAGATTGGTGGCTCTAACCTTTACCTGCACTTGCTGTTGTAGTTGTTTTGGACAAGATGAAACTTTCGATTGCGCAACCGCACCTATTGAATACGATGCACATGATGGAAGATCGTTCCCGGGTAATTTCGTTTGCGGTAACAGATTCCGTGTATTCTTCTGGATACTTCGGGATGACAATGGCTTGAATGGCATTGATTCTGAAGAAAATGTAGAGGACTACACGAATAGCATACTTTCCGAATTGAACGCTGGTTTCAATTTCCCTGAAGTTAATCTTTCGGAAATCAACAGTCCATATGGCTATATTGATACTCCGATTATTTTTGAGAGTGCAGGATGGGACTTTCTTGACAACACAGATTTGCTTTACGCGCAGAGCGATCTACATTTCTTTATTCAATTTGCAGCCAACTGCGATGCAATCAATTTATACGTTGCCGGATTATCGACCACCGCATGTGGGGTAGCAAACAATATTAGTGGTGAAGCACCAGTAGCTGGTTTGTGGGTGAGGCGTTATTGTGCTTTGAGCACCTATTGCCATGAAATGGGACATGAATGCTAAACAATCCGAATTGATTTCAGTGGTAGATGGAGGTGATACTCAATCATTGACAGAAGAGGTATTGAATACTACCTATTCGGATGCGATCGAAACTTATTACGAATTGATGGCCCGAAGCCCGAATGTGAGCGAAGAAGTGCTGATTGAAGCCGTAAAGCAGTTTGAATTACCCAATGTGTTACTCACCCTCATACTGGCCAGCAACCCAACGGCTGCCAAGAGTACCAATGTAAGAGGCGAAGTACAGAACCGATTGATTCCATTGGAAGAATATCAACTTGAACTCATAGAAGAAGGTCGTTATTGGGTGAGTTACAAAGAACAACTGGAAGGCAGAATCAGTCAGTTGAAAGGCTGGCTGGATTACATACTCATTCAACAAATTGATGGGGTGCTTTTAAATGAAGATGGTGCTCTTGCAGTCGCAGAGGTTGAAGAATTACTGAGTGACCAAACGGAACCTCGCTGGTTGTATTTGCGGGCGGCTGCAATGAGCGAAACTGGAAATTTGGCCGGAGCAATTGAACTTCTTGAAACAATGCCGGCCTACACAAACCTTCATGCACTGGAGCAAGAGCAGTTGGACGATGCCTTGTATGTCTATTCACTCCTTGAGCTTGCTGGTTCCAATCAACTTACAGCACTGAACACATCCCAACAAGAAAACCTTGAAGCAATTGCCGCGAAAGAATTCGCTACTTCAACTCAACTTGCAAGGGGCTTACTTCTTCGTTTCGGAATCTTGGTGGAAGTTGGTGACAACCTTTTCATTCCGCAACCAGCAAATCGAAGTTTGAGGTATAAAGATGGCAATAAATCAGCGATCAAATTCGAGCTATTTCCTAATCCCGCCCAAAGTTTCATTTCCATTCGAAACAGAGATTTGCTTTCTTCCATAGCAGAGGTGGAGATGCAACCGACAAGGTCGGTTAGCAATTCTCATGGCAGCAAAATCAGACGATTCAGGTGTTTGATATTTCGTTACTACCCACTGGTTTTTACCAATTATCAGTCAAGTATCAAACTGGCGAATCATTTGTATCACCGCTCATTGTTTCGAAATGATGTTGCGTTCTCTGATAGTTATTGTTTCCGGTTGCGCGATTTGCCTTGTTTCAATGGCGCAACCGGCAACTTTCAATTTTGTGATTCAGCCACCGGATAGTATTAATGGCGAAGGCTCTCGCAACTTATTGTTAGCCGCTGATTCACTTGTTGTGTTTGGTTACAGTTACATCGAAGGCGATGAACATTACTCTTCCATTTTCTTTGACAATTCCGGGAACGAATTGTCAAGAAATTACTTCAACCCGCCATTCCCAATGTACGCCTTTCGTCAAGAGGCTTGTACACCCACCTCGTCAGGTTTTGTTGTTGGATCTGAAGTGACACAGGGAGATGGTTATGGTTGGTCAGCACTCATGATTTCGCTCGACCAAAACATGGATACACTTTGGCTGAGCAGTTTCGATGCAGCGAACTCGGCCTATACAGGATTCTACAAAGCCAAGCAGATTGGAGACTATTACTATGGTGCCGGCTATGTTGGGGACGAATACGATGGTGATGGATATGCGGATGACAATAACATGATGATTGCTTGCTTTAGTCCAGACGGGGAAATGCTATGGTATGAGCAAGTCCCTGCTTATGTCGAATACTTTGGATCTGTGGCCAATGACGTTTTCAAAATTAATGATGAGGAGTATATTCTTGTCGGACGTGTGATCAACGCCCATGGCTTCGATCCTTACACCATGGTTGAACTCAACAATATTCAATTCCCCATCTTAGTTAAAGTGAATATCACTACTGATGAATTTCAGGTATTTCCTTTTGCTAACTTAGAATTCACTAATCATCTGGCAAGTACAGTTGAATTGGAAGAGGGTGATTTGATGGTGTGTTATGGAAAAACTATTGGCGCAACATCACAATTCTCTGCCGCTGAACGACCAATCGCTGAAATACATATCATGCGTTTTGATCCTTCAAATTTTATCGTGGAATACGACAATGTGCTGGATACACTTTACCCCTATGGTCTGTTCAACGACTTTATGCGCACCAGCGATGGTGGATTTATGATTACCGGCAAATCGAGTGGACAATACCTCGATGATGTTTGGGGTTTGACCAATTATCCAAAGGGATTTTTCTGGAAGTTGGACTCCCTCGGTAATGAAGAGTGGTTTGAAGAATACTTCGCTCCAGACCCCACGCCAGACGACCTCTACGATCAGCTCTATTTTTGGGATGTTGAAGAGTGCAGCGATGGTGGATTTGCTGCAGTGGGTGATTGGTACAACAACGGCTTGCCATCAGAACATCTCACTTGGCTCCTCAAAACCGATTGCAAAGGGAAACTCGAACCTCCATTGCTTTCATTAAGCGCAATGATTCAACAAAATGGAGACACTCTCCAAGTGAACAGCACAGGCGCAGGCGTTTATGATTTCAGTTGGGACTTTGGCAATGGAGAGGTGGCAAATGTTGATTCATTGACTTACGTTTTCACTGAACCCGGTGAGTATTTGGTTATAGCAATTGGCACTTACTGCACAATTGATATTGACACAACGTTCATCGTTTAGATACTCGATTGCGCTGGCAATTTGTTCACTCCAAATCTTGCGCTCAATTCAAACTATGCTCAAATTGATTTCACCACCGAAGTGCAATTCACTTCAACACCGGAAAACCTTAGCGATGTGCAATGGAATTTTGGGGAGGGATGGGTAAGTGGTGAAAATCCATCATACAGTTTTTCATCACTGGGCGAATTCGTAGTGTTGGTGCAAGGCATGTATTGCGATTCTGTTTTTGCTGATACACTTCAACTAACACTTACAGATTGTGATGGCAATTTTGAAACACCACCGCTTTCCCTTGATGCTTCGTTTGATGTAACGGATGAACTCACTGTGAGCTTCAGCAGCATTTCAGAAAACCTGCAAACCATCACCTGGCAATTTGGAGACGGCACTTTTGGTGAAGGTGCAAGCACGACACATACCTATCCCTCATGGGGCGAATATGATGTGATTGTTGTTGGGCAGTATTGCGATTCAACACTTACCGATACGCTCAGTATTGTTCATGCAGACTGCGAAGGCAATTTCGAAATACCACCGCTTTCGCAAAACGCAACCGCCACTCAACTTGCCGATTCCACTTACTTGTTTTCATCCACTTCACAGAATCTCGAAAACATCACCTGGTTTTTTCCTGATGGAGAAATCTCGGGACAAGATGTAGAGTACACTTGCTGACACAGGTTTTTACGAGATAGAAGTATGCGGTGAGTATTGCGATTCGCTGGTGTGCGCGGTGGTGAGTGTGGAAGTGAGCGTTGGGGTGGAAGAATTCAAAGTTTCAACAATTCAAGGATTGAAAGTGTGGCCGAATCCAACATCAGGAGTTTTGAACATGGAAAGTGATGAGGTGATCGAGTCGGTTTCAATCCTCGACCCATTGGGCAGGCCATTAATCCATCACAAGGCAGTAACGAAAAATCTAGTGCTCGATGTTTCCTTCCTGCCAGCGGGGACATACTTGATTGAAGCAACCGATAAAAATGGCAGCGTATTTTCACTTCCACTTATCATAGAACGATGACATCTGGGCTTGTGATGTTGCAACTGAACACTTCATCGTTCACCATCAATTAAGTTGATGTGAACTTCTAAAGCCCTCCATTTACTTTTGCCCGTTTCAAAATTTAACCGATGCTTAGGGCTGTATCAGTCCTCGGCCATCGTTCAGCAAACTCAAAAACATGAGAGAAATCCAATTCCGAGAAGCAATATGTGAAGCCATGACCGAAGAAATGCGCAGGGACGAACGAGTATTCCTGATGGGCGAAGAAGTGGCCGAATACAACGGAGCTTACAAAGCATCGAAAGGAATGCTCGAAGAATTTGGTGCGCGGAGGGTTATTGATACTCCCATTGCTGAATTGGGTTTTGCAGGTATCGCAGTAGGTGCTTCCATGAATGGCTTACGACCCATTGTAGAATTTATGACATGGAATTTTGCAATTCTTGCTGCCGACCAAATCATCAACAGTGCAGCGAAAATGTTGCAGATGAGCGGTGGACAATTCTCTGTTCCCATTGTGTTTCGCGGACCGAATGGAACCGCAGGACAACTTGCAGCAACACACTCCCAAAGCTTCGAAGCATTTTATGCTCACGTTCCCGGTTTAAAAGTCATCACTCCTTCCAATCCTTATGATGCGAAAGGTCTTTTGAAAGCCGCCATACGCGATAATGATCCGGTGGTGTTTATGGAAAGCGAAAAAATGTATGGCGACAAAGGGTTGGTTCCCGATGGTGAATACATCATTCCAATAGGAGTGGCAGATATAAAGAAGGAAGGAAAAGACGTGACCATCGTGTCATTCGGAAAAATTATGAAGGTCGCTCTTGAGGGAGCAGCGGAGTTGGAGAAGGAGGGCATCAGTGCAGAGGTTATTGATCTGCGCACTATTCGTCCGCTGGATATTGATACCATTATTAACAGCGTAAAAAAAACCAATCGCCTTATCATTCTGGAAGAAAGCTGGCCAGTGGCTTCTATCTCCACCGAAATTGCCTACCGGGTGCAGCGACTTGCTTTTGACTATCTCGATGCGCCTGTCCGAAGGCTTACACAAAGTGATACACCGCTTGCATTTTCGCCACCGCTAATTGATGCTGCACTTCCAAATGTAGGTGACGTGGTGCGCACAGCGAAAGAAATTTTGTACCGATGACTTTTCTTTACTTCACAGCGAAAATTCAAACGCTGTGAATTTCATTTCGCGATACACACATCTATTTTTCTATTTCCTTTTTGCCTTTGTTGCATTCTGGCAGATTGGTTTCATGCAGCACCCCTTGCCCTGGGATGCCATTGACTGCATGTTGGCGTGGCGCTTCAATGTGGTTGACAATTTGCGCGGTGGCGAACTTCCACTTTGGAGTCCTTACACGTACCTCGGCTTTCCGCTTCATGCCGATCCCGAGTGCGGGGCATGGTACCCTGTACTCTGGTTTATTGGGGCCATCCGACCGTATGATTTTTTATCGCTAAACTTTGAGTGGTGCCTTCATGTTTTCATAGCAGGCTTGGGTATGCACCGTTTGATGAAATCGCTAAGGTGTTCCGATGCCGCATCCTACGTTGCCGGAGTAAGTTTTATGTGTTCGGGAATGTTTGTGAGCAATGCACACAATCTCATCTGCCTCATTGGAATTGTTTGGTTTCCCTGGTTGTTCCTGTACGTAAGAAAAATGCTTATCACACTGCATTGGAAAGATGCTCTGGTTGCTTCACTCTTCTCGTTCCTCATGGTTTCAGGTTCGTATCCCGGAATTACAATCATCGCTGCTTACATTCTTACCTTCTATGTTGTTAGGATTGTCATTGTAAGGAGAAAGGAATTGAACGAGGCTGCCATGCGCATGAAATGGATTCGGACATTTATTGTGTTCATCTTGGTCTCCATCGCATTGAGTTCTGTGGTAATAGTTTCCACGGCAGAAGTGCTGCCTTACATAACACGAACTGAAGGACTTCGGCCCGACCAAATTCTTGACAATCCTCTTTCACCCCCGGCAATGATTTCTTTCGTGCTCCCTTTTGCTGTGGGTAATAATGAATATAACTGGGGAAGTGATTTTACCATGTTGAATGTGTACTGCGGGCTAATTACTCTGTTGTTGGCCGTGTACACTTTTACTCAGCGAAAGAGGGCAAGCAGGGAATGGCTAATGCTTGCAGCAACACTCACCCTATTAATGGCAGCGGTTGGCGATATACTTCCATTCAGGATGTGGCTCACCCACCTGCCGGGACTTGACTCTTTCAGGCACCCCAGCCTGTTCAGGTTTTTTATCATCTTTTTCATTTGTGTTTTGGGTGGATTGGGTTTCCAGAAGATGGCACAGAACGCTGACAAAAGACGAATAACTCTAGTGATTGCAGCAACTGGCTTGTTCATGGCAATTCTTGCAATATTTCTTTTGCCCACATCCATCCCTCGTGTTTTTGAGGAGGTGTGGAAAAACTGGAAGGGACCACCAGAACAGATTAGTATTTCAATCGCTGACCGGATTTTTATTCAAAGTCTAATGCAGGTCATTCTTCTTTCGACTGTAATTGTGTTCATCCGCTTAGGAAAAACGAAATGGATTGTTGCAATGGTTGCACTGGATATGTTGCTGAGTGTCCAGCTTAATTCGGCCTCCTCGGTATTCTCTCCGTTTGATGTGCGCGAGATGAATAAAAAACTGCATTCCGCAGTTGCTTCAACTCCTCAGTATGATGGAAGGAGCTTGAAAAACATCTGTGATTCGACTATCAATACTGGCGTTCCGGCTATCTGGAGAAATGAAAGCATTTACCTCCATCAACCCGCCTGGGATGGCTACAATTCCTTCAAGTTCCGGTTTTATGAACAACTGGAAACGGCAGGCAACCTGGGCGAAACACTGGATCATCCGTTGGTGTACTTACCCGACTCGCTTGCCGGCAGGGTTGAGAAAATTGAACTACACGCGAACAGTGTTATCGCTACGGTGAATACTTCGCGAAGTACACCATTAATTCTCCAACAAAATTTTCTACCCGCATGGAAATGCCGTATCAATAATCAATGGCAGGAAGTTGATAGAGCCAGCGTGGCCATGATGGGAGTGAACCTGCCTGTAGGAGCATCCACTGTTGAGTTTTATTATCAACCCACGACATCGTTGGCCGCCATGTGGGTCACGCTGGGTTCAATATTTATTTGTGCAATACTTCTTTTGAGAAGGAAATGATTGATGCATTTGCACCAAATAACAATGCGGTCATTGCACGATAATTCAAACTAGGTCTGACATCAAATAGACTTTCTTTGCCTCGTCAGCGAGATAAGAAGCATTGTAGCACAACCAACATAAACAAGTAGCATAGAATTTCCCGATTCACTAGTTCTCCAACTCGAGATATGTTGGGACACCAACTCACCAACCCGATTCCTATAGGGACAGCAATTCTCTGATTCTCTAATTCACTATTTCTCCAACTCCCTCACTTATGGATTTTCTAAAAGACCTTCTCGACTACCTCCTTCACATTGATGAAAAACTCCGGGTGTGGATTGCAGAATATGGCAATACTACTTATGCCATTCTTTTCGCTATTGTGTTTGTGGAAACAGGCTTGGTAGTGATGCCGCTGCTGCCTGGAGATTCGCTGCTTTTTGCAGCCGGAACTTTTTGCGCACAGGAAAACGGATTGAAACTTCAGGTGCTCATTCCGCTTTTGATTGGCGCTGCCTTGCTGGGCGATAACGTGAATTATTTCATAGGCAAATACCTGGGCAACCAAATAAGGAAACGCGAACGTATCCTGTTTTTCAAGCGCGAATACATAGAGCGCACCGAAGCCTTTTATGAAAAGCACGGAGGCAAAACCGTAATCATGGCTCGATTCATTCCCATTGTGCGTACTCTGGCGCCTTTTGTGGCCGGTGCCGGCAGTATGCCCTACAGGAAGTTTATCGTTTATTGCATCATTGGTGCTTTGCTCTGGGTGCCTTCGCTTTCGTTGCTTGGATATTGGTTTGGGAATTTTCCAATAGTAAAAAACAATTTCGAGATAGTAATTCTCGCCATCATTTTCATTTCCATTTTGCCCATCATTGGGGGTGCCATACGCCACCGCATGAAATCGAAAAAGGCATGAGGACTTTTGGACTGATCGGTTTTCCGCTTTCTCATTCATTCTCTAAAAAGTATTTTGAAGAAAAATTTCTTCGTGATAAAATTGAAGATGTTCAGTTCATCAATTTCGAACTGGAAAAAATTGAAACACTTCCCCACCTGATTCAAAGTCAACCATCACTTGCGGGTTTCAGTGTCACCATTCCTCACAAAGTTTCGATTCTTCCTTTTCTTACGGAAATTTCTGATGAAGCAAAAGAGATCGGATCAGTAAATTGCGTGAAAGTGATGGGCAATGGCCGCCTGTGTGGATTCAACACGGATGCAATGGGATTTGAAAAATCCATCCGGCCTTTTCTTGAAAATAAGTTTGAACGTGCGCTCATACTCGGCACCGGTGGAGGATCAAAAGCTGTGGCTCATGTCTTTCGCAAACTCGGAATTGACTTCCGGTTTGTCTCCCGAAATCCTCTATCAAAGCATGAAATAGGTTACGATGACCTGAACTCAAATTCCATTTCGCATTTCCGGCTTATCGTTAATACTACCCCGCTGGGAACGTATCCCAATGTGCATGCATGTCCAGCCTTGCCATTTGACCATTTGACCTCGCACCACTTTGTCTTTGACTTGGTTTATAACCCTGCGGAAACTGAATTGCTAAAACGTAGCAGAAAGCAGGGCTGCACTACAATGAATGGGCTGGAAATGCTACATCACCAGGCAGACGCGAGCTGGAGAATTTGGAATACCAGCAGTTCTTAGCCGCCATTGCAACGATTGATGTCACAAATCATTAGGTATGAAGGGCAGATTTCCCTTTATTTTTGCACCTGTTCCGCCCGAAACATTTTTTATAGATAGCAACTGAGCATTTCATCCTTTCAACATCCTGGATGAAAACCAAAACTGAAAAACTGATCTTCTTTAACCAATGAGTTTAATAAGGAACAAAATCTCCCAGCTTCGTTTTATGAATTTTTTACCGATGGCTCTGCTCTTGTTCATAGCAGGTACTTCGCTGGCGCAAAACAATCCTCCTGTGGCCTTTGATGACGAGAATTTCACCTACGAGGATACATCGGTGAGCGGTGATGTTTCGGAAAATGATTCTGACCCCGAAAACCAATCACTCACCTACTCGCTTTTAGTGGGAACGAATGACGGAGTGATAACCATCAATCCTGATGGCACTTATACCTACGTGCCCAGCCTGGACGAATATGGCATCGAGTATATCACCTACCAGGTATGCGACACGGAAGGGCTTTGCGATACTAGCGAACTGCTCATAGCGGTGTTTTTTGTAAACGATCTTCCTATATGTGTGGATGACATTGTGATAGTAGAAATGGGTGCTGTAGCTTCCGGAAATGTGATGGCCAATGACGTGGAATACGATAACGAACCCCTCGATTTCGAAATGCTGGTGGATGCCGATCATGGTACAGTGCTTCTCAATATCAACGGTACGTTTACTTACACCGCTGATCCTGGATATATCGGTCCCGATGATTTTCTTGTGATGGGGTGCGACCCTTGCATTGCCTGCGATGTAAGTACGGTATATGTCACCGTTGTTCCCACAAACGATCCTCCTGTTGCTAACAACGACTACAAATTCCTGAATGAAGACACCAATGCGAATGGCAATGTGAGCACCAATGATTCAGACCCTGAGAATGATGTGCTCACCTTTAACGTGATAGCCACATCGCAACACGGTACTCTTATAATGCAGCCCAATGGAATGTATGCTTTCACGCCATTTCTGCACTATAGTGGCAGCGACATAGCGTGGTACCAGGTATGCGACCCTACCGGGCATTGCGACCAGGCGCAAATCACTTTCGAAATTGCAGAAGTAAACGATCCACCGGTTGCTGTCAATGACGTATACACAGGCAACGAAGACGCGATTATTTATGGCAACGTGGTGGACAACGATATTGAAGTGGAGGATGAAGTGCTCGTCATCGAGCTAATGGAAAATGTTGAACACGGAACGTTGAGCATCAGTAACGATGGTTCGTTTAGCTACACCCCAGAATTGGATTGGTTGGGTACTGATGAATTTTCCTATTTGGTGATAGACCCTTGCGGTGCAGGTGATTTCGGAATTGCAACCATCATTATTAATAACGTGAATGATGTTCCGGTGGCCAACGATGATTCAAAAATTTTGGATGAAGACAACGTGAGCAACGGAACAGTTTCTTCCAATGACTCTGATGCCGACAATGAATTATTGACTTACAGCATTCTTCTTTGGCCGCAGCACGGGGAAATTATTTTCAATGACAACGGGACCTACATGTACTCACCTGATGCGAATTATTCAGGCACTGATATCCTCACTTACCAGGCCTGCGATCCCGGCAGTGCATGTGATCAGGCACAATTAATTTTTACGGTTAATGAAGTGAATGATGCTCCTGTTGCTATCAATGATTCTTTTTATGGAAATGAGGATGAAATACTAATTGGAAACATTTTGCTCAATGACATAGATGCAGAAAACGGTACTTTAACATCTGTAGTAATAACGGGACCATTCAACGGGATTTTTGTGCTGAGCGATGATGGAGATTTTGCTTACACACCCACTGCAAACTGGTTCGGCACCGTGAGCATTACTTATTTAGTAACCGATCTTCAGGGAGCATCAGCCCAAGGTGTGCTTACTATTGAATTGAGCAGCGGCAACGATATCCCAGTGGCCGGTGATGACTACAAATTTGGAAACGAAGATGAAGTTCTTTCCGGAAACATCTCTTCGAATGATAGTGATGCCGATGGAGAAATCATGACTTTCCAGGTTACAAACAATGTAGATAATGGAATTTTCATTCTCTTTCCAGATGGCAGTTATTCCTTCATGCCTAATACAAACTGGTTTGGTACGGATGAAGTGACATACTTGGCCATAGACCCGAATGGTGCCAGTGATTCAGCCACTCTCACTATGGAAGTTGCGGCAGTGAACGATGCACCCATCGCAGTATACGATGAAGCATATACGTATGAGGACACTATGGTTTCTGGGGATGTTAGTACCAATGACACTGATATAGAAAACGAAACACTTCAGTTCACGTTGTTGGATGTGCCTGATGAAGGATCAATTATTTTTAATTCGGATGGCAGTTTCACTTATACACCTTTTGAAAATGAGTTTGGAATTGTAAACCTCCAATACCTCGTCATTGATCCTTTCGGATTGACAGATGTGGGAACGCTTGAGATTTTCGTTTCTTATGTGAACGATGCACCTGTCGCCAATAACGATTCGCAGAACATTGGAGAAGATCAATCAGAAAGCGGAAATCTGGCAATCAATGATTATGATGTGGACGGAGAGATGCTAACTTACTCAACCATTGATGACGCTGACTTTGGTGAATTCACATTGAGTGCAAATGGAACTTTCACTTACACACCCGACCCCGATTTCACCGGCACCGATGTAGTGATTTACCAGGCATGTGATCCAATGATGGCATGTGCGACCGCAACACTGACATTGAACGTGGGTGAAAGCAATGATGCTCCACTTGCATTGAATGACACGGGCGAAATTGAAGAAGACGGCATCCTCGAAGCATCAGTGGCCAACGATTACGATGCCGATGGTGATGCGCTTACTTACGCTATCAACACGCCCCCTGCCTCCGGAGATTTTTTGCTGAATCCCGATGGAAGCTATAGCTACACACCATTACCGAATTTTCATGGTGTAGTGACCGTTATCTATATAGTTTGCGATGTTTATGAGGCTTGCACAACCGGAACATTGACCGTCACAGTTTCTTCCGTAAATGATTTGCCTCTGGCAACCGATGAGAATTTTTCTTTCCCCGAAGACACCAGCATCAGCGGAACCGTTTCCGACAATGTGAGTGATGAGGATGAGGAAATCCTGACTATTGGATTCACCATATTGCCTGGAACAGGTTTGTTTACTTTCGACAGTGAAGGCAACTATGCATTCATTCCGGCCGATAATCTTTACGGAACAGAAAGTGCCAGCTACGAGGTTTGTGATGCGCAAGGTGAATGTGCAAGTGCAATCATTTATTTCGATGTTCAATCGGTGAACGATGCACCTGTTGCCACCGAGGATCTACTGATGGTATTGGAGGATAACGATCAATCGGGTTCTGTGGCATTCAATGTTATTGATGTGGATTTGGATATGCTTTATTACACGCTCACCCTTGCGCCGGCCAATGGGGAAATTGAATTCAGTGAAGACGGTACGTACCAGTACACTCCATTCGACAATTATTACGGACCTGACCAATTAATCTATTCAGTGTGCGACCAGGATGGACTTTGTGCAGAGGGAATACTGAACATCGAAGTCACATCATTGAATGATTTTCCGATTGCACAGGATGACAATGCCACAGGCCAGGCCAACCAGTGGTTGTTTGGTACGGTTGCCACCAATGATGTAGAAGTTGATCCGGAACCCAACACTTTTCAGGCGTTGTCGCTTGCAAACAACGGATTGTTTACCATGAATTTGGATGGCTCGTTCAGTTATTTGCCCAATGATAGTTTCACAGGATTTGAAACAATAAGCTACCTGGTTTGCGACTCGTGCAATGCCTGCGATGCAGCAGTTCTCTATATCGAAATTGTTGATGTGAATAACGCGCCTCTTGCGCAGGGTTCATCTTACGAGGTGTGCCAGGACGAAACACTGAACATATTGCTCAATAGTTTAATTAGCGATCCGGATGAATCAGATATCTACCTGCACATCACCCAAGCCCTTGCATCTTCAGGAAGTGTAGAAATCTTTGATCCTACCAACTCACTTACATATCAACCCAATGCGGGTTACTCCGGAGTGGTGGTGGTGGACTACACAGTTTGTGATAACGGTGAACCACAACTTTGTGCAACGGGCGAAATCAATATCGTTATTGCACCGACTGCCATTCCTGTGATTGAAGCAGTTTCCATATCGGAAGTATTATGCCATGGTGATGAAACAGGAAGCATTGACATTCAGATATCCAACGCAGGCGATGAATATGAGATTGAATGGAGCAATGCTCTGGATACTGAAGATATTTTTGACCTGCAAGCCGGTGAGTACATCTTAGAAGTGACCAGCCTAATGGATTGTAGTATGCCTGCCTCAGAAACATTTGTGATTACCGAACCAAATGCCGCGCTATCTATCGAAGGTCTGGTGGCCGACAACATCAACGACACTCCTGGAGGGTCATCACCATATAATGTGGCAGGCGGAACGGAACCGTATTCATACTTATGGACAGATTTAAATGACGAAACTATTTCAACCGAACAACAACTAACCCTTGAGCAGGTTGCTGATGCAGGTGTTTACACTCTGGCCATTACCGATGCCAACGGATGCACCCTTTCACAAACCATCACAGTAACTGATTTGGATGAGCTTCAAATGGAAAATTTCATTTCAATTTATCCGAATCCGGTGAATGACTTGCTTCACATTTCTATTCCGGACTATGCGGATCTTTCCGCAAGAGTTTTTGACGCCACCGGACGCTTGCTCATTGAGAAGCAGAACGTATTTGCATTAAATCTTGAATCACTTAGCTCCGGTATGTATGTTCTTGAAATCCGCATTGGAACACGCGCCTCGGGAACATTCGTGAACTTTATTAAAGAGTAATTCCAACAATTTTTTCTTAACCAAATTCCAATTATCAAAACGAAAAAACGGTCTCCTTTTAAAGGGAGACCGTTTTTCGTTTGTGACATCCACTCTTGCGATAGTTCAACGATGGGTCACCTAATTATTTCTACTTTAGGTTGAGGTATGGGAAAGTTCATTTGTTGCTTGCTTTAACTTCATGACCACTTCA
>JAWXCI010000048.1:0-30818 GCA_034408895.1 Flavobacteriales bacterium | reverse complement strand
TTGGGGGCAAAAAAATTCCTGAACTGATGCGCGGCCTTGGTCGTGGGGTTAAGGAATTTAAAGACGCCAGCAAAGGCGATAACAAGAATCCGGAAGAAGCTGAGAATAAATAATTGGCACAAGTAGCTTAACGGGATTTCTTCCGTGCTATCAAAAAATCTTCTGGCGCTTTAGCTTGTCCAGTGTGGTGAATTCTTCCGGTTAAGAAATCATTGTTCATTGCTGCCAAAAAAGTTTTTCGTGCAACTTGCTATTTACTTCGCTGGTCATTGAAGCTGCCTACTTTCGCTCACTCCAAATAGCCAAAACGTTTGAAGCAGTTTTTACACCTCCTCTTATTCATTTCCACATTTATTGTTTCACAACAATACGGTGCACAAATGTTGTTTTGGTCCGACACTTTTGCAGGGGGCACTACTGTTGGCGGCTGGGCTCCCCCGCTGTGGGGGAGTGGCTCAGGCAGTTTCGTGATTGACATTCCCGCGGGAAGCACTATACACCAGGCCTACCTTTTCGCCACATCACACGAGGACCTTACTGCGGATTTCACCGTTACCCTGAATGGAACTGATATTACAATCACACCAGCCGATATGGTGGTGACCTTTCCTGATCCTACTTACACTGGCAACGCTTCAATATGTGCTATTGATGTTACGGCAATGATTGACCCTCTGGTGAGCAACTACGACATTGATGCGATTGTAAACGGTACTTTCATGTATCAGGATTATATGCTCTTCGTGGCGTTTGAGAACAACGTATTATCCGAGGTGAGTTCTTACGTTTACCTGAACAACCAGGGGCTGGCACCCGATGCCATATCATGGCAGGATGTCGAGAGCCTTGTGCCTCTGCCTGAATCGGTTGATATATGTGCGAGCTTTTGGATTGATTACGCTTGCGACAGTAGTTCGGATTCCCAGTGGATTGATATAAACGGCACTTTAATAGGGCAAATGGGTGGAGGTGATAGCAATGGAGGTGCCTGCGCGGGTGTGTTGGGCAATTACACTTATAGTAATGGCGTCACCACTGCATTGGGCCCTGATGATACTGCGGACGCTTTTGTTGGAGGGGCAGACGGGCTGATTAACCTTAACAGCTATGTGACTCCCGGTGAAAGTACCATGGAAATAAACGTATATGACGGGCCTGACTTTGTCGGATTCGACAACGCTTTTTGGGCCGCCATCATAACTTATGGGTCAACCTGTGAGGGCAATACTTTCACTGCTGGTGGCGATACCACGATTTGCCCGGGCCAAAGCACCATCCTGGAAGCAACAGGCGGAATTGAATATGAATGGACACCAGCCCTTGGCCTGGATGATGCCAGCATTTCCAATCCTACCGCATCACCGATGGAAACCACAACCTATGAAGTGATGATTACTTTTGAATCTGGCTGTGTTTTAACTGGCGAGGTGATGGTGACGGTGAATGGAGAGGCCATTAATATCGCATCCAATATCATAAATGCATTGTGTGCGGGAACCGGCAGCATCTCGGTTGAGCTTTCGGGTGGTGTGGAACCTTACGAAATTTTTCTTGGGGGTGTGTTGCAATCGTCATCCACAATGGAAGGACTCGCTCCGGGATTCTATAATATAGAAGTGAATGATGCGGATGGATGCACCGTAACAACGGTGATTGAAGTGGAACAAACAGACGACCCCGTGTTGTTCGATATTGCAGTGACGGAGGCGCTTTGTCTCACCAACGGTTCGCTGGAAATTACACAATTTAATAACGGCAATGCACCCTATACGGTGTTGCTGGATGGTGTGGTGCAAAAGGATCTCGTATTTGAAGAATTGCCCGAAGGCGAGTATACCATTGAAGTGACTGACGGTGGCGGGTGCATGGGAGAAATAATCATGGAAGTGGGATTGGATAATCCGACACTGAGTTTTGACCTTGACATTACACAAGCTATATGCGAGACACCAGGAATGATTGACGTGGAAAATGTAAGTGGTGGAACTCCATCATATACCTATTCTTTGGATGGTGAAGTAGAAGAAGATGATGTGTTTGAAGAATTGGCTGCTGATGAATACTTGGTGACCGTAACTGACACCAATGGATGCACCGGAAGTTTGCTCGCTGAGGTACCCATCATCTTCCCCGGTAATGCGGATTTTGTCGCCTCCCCGTTTGAAGGTCCGAACCCGCTCGCGGTAAGCTTCTTCAATTCCAGTTCGTACTTCGCGGAATTCTTGTGGGATTTTGGAACGGGTGATTCTTCCTCAGTTGAAAATCCTTCCTATATCTATTACCTGCCGGGAGAATATCCCGTAACGCTGTATGGTTTCGATAATGTGAACGGTTGTCTGGATACTTTAACATGGATCATAACCGTAAAACTCCCGAACAGCATTTACATCCCCAATTCTTTTACGCCCGATGGTGATGGCATTAACGAAGTGTTTACGGTAAAAGGCGAAGGCCTCGATGCAAAACATTTCGAATTAAAAATTTTCGACCGTTGGGGTGAAGTGATTTTCCTTACCCAAGACATTTCCATGCCATGGCTGGGTGATGTGCACGAAGGCGAATATTTTGTGCAGGCTGGTGTCTATCTCTACACCATTAACTACCGCTTCATTGATTCGGTGGACGAACATAAAATACAGGGTCATGTAACAGTGGTGAGGTAAAACTTCTCATCGAAAAAAGATTTTCGTACAAGAGCTTTTTTTGTTTAGGGCATAAGCCTGTTGTGTTGTATGGCGTCTTGAAAGTTGGATACACCCTTCATAAAACCTTCAGACTTTACTGCCATGTACATACAGGTAGTTTTGCAATCATTTTAATTACAATGAAAAAAACACTTCTTACACTTTGCTCCATTGTGTTGATTTTGGTTGTCCGTAGCCAATCCACAGCCTATCAGCAAGGCGAACTTTTGGTACAGCTCCAAAAGAATTTCAACCCACAACAAATTTCACAATCCATTCAATCCTTCGTTGGAATTCTTCCGGATTTCAAACTTGAAAAAACGGTGAGCGCACCCATGCTCACGTTTTTGTTTTCTTTTGATGAAAATGAAATAAGCATGGAAGAAATGCTACGTGCGTTAAGCATTACACCAGGGGTTTCTGTTGCTCAACGCAATCATCTTATAGCAGACCGCATAATTCCCGATGACCCTTTTTTTGGAAACCAGTGGCACCATGTCCAAAGTGGCGACCACGATATTGACAGCGACCTTGCCTGGGACATCACCACCGGAGGTATCACCGTTTTTGGTGATGACATTGTTGCCTGTGTTATTGAAACGGGCGGAACCGATTGGGATCACACTGACCTTTTGGACAATCATTGGGTAAACGAAAACGAAATACCCGACAACGGTGTGGATGATGATGACAATGGCTACGTGGATGATTATGACGGATGGAGTCTGTCGAACAATAGCGACCAGATCGCTCCCGGAAATCATGGCACTGCTGTGAGCAGCATGATTGGCTCGAAAGGCAATAACAATACTGGAGTTTCAGGTGTGAACTGGAATGTAAAACTGATGCAGGTTCACATGGGCGGTATCACGGAAGCAAATGTGATTGAGGCATACACGTATCCACTGGTGATGCGTAAACTCTATAACCAAAGTGGCGGTGCGCAAGGCGCATTTGTAGTGGTAACCAATGCATCATGGGGAATAGATGAAGGCCAGCCGGAAGACTCGCCTCTGTGGTGCGCCATGTACGATTCGCTGGGAACATACGGAGTGCTGAACTGCGGAGCCACTGCCAACAACAACGTGAACATTGATGTGGTGGGCGATTTGCCAACTGCCTGTCCATCGGAGTATTTGATTTCGGTCACGGCTACTAACGATGAAGATGTACGCACCTTTAGTGGGTATGGCATTACACAAATTGATTTGGGCGCTCCGGGTGAAGATGTTTACCTCGCAAGCAATACCAACAATTATAGTTTCACTTCGGGAACATCTTTCGCAAGTCCGTGCGCTGCGGGTGCAGTTGCATTGTTGTATTCTGCCGATTGCATTTCGCTCAATGTATTGGCCGAAGCTTATCCCGAAGGTGCTGCGGCATTGGTTCGCCAATACATACTTAATGGTGTGGATGCTGTTGTCAATCTTGAAGATGAAGTGGCAAGCGGGGGAAGATTAAATGTGAACAACAGTCTTATGCTCTTGCTGAGCGAATGTTCAAACAATCCATGCATCGCGCCATTCAGCATCACCGCTACCCAAATGGAAGGCACTTTAGATTATGAAGTTTCATGGGGAATTACAGAAAGCATGGACTATTTCAATTTGCAGTATCGGGTAGTTGGCGAACCTGGCTGGACCTCTGTCAATGGGTTGTTCAACAACATTTACACTCTAAACAATTTGGATGCATGCACGGAATACGAAATACAATTGCAGGCAAATTGTGGTGAAGAAGAAAGTGATTGGTCACCAAGCCTTGTGTTCACCACCGAAGGCTGTTGTGTAAATCCGGGTATTGAAAGCATAGAAATTTCTTTTCCATCTGACACATCCATATACGTGACATGGGAAAATGTTTTTGCAGCCATTGGTTACACCATCATTGTATATGATGAGGATGGAAACCAACTGTACAACGAAGAAGTGGTGAACAGTATTCTCATCAGCGATCTGGAAACATGCGCCAACTACTCCATTGAAGTAACCACGATTTGTGATAACGGCCCTCTGCCTCCCGATGATGATATTCAATTCAACACACCGGGTTGTGGCGACTGCACCGATCTGGAGTATTGTGAAATAACAGGCGGTGCCACGCTGGAATGGATTGCGCAGGTTCAACTCAACACCATCAACAACACCACTGAAAGTGATGGTGGCTATGGTGATTATACAGGCATAAGCACAGGGCTTGCCGCGGGCAGCACATACACACTCGGACTCACCCCAGGATATTTAGGATTTGCTTACAGTGAAAATTTCAAGGCGTGGATTGATTCCAATTCCGATGGAGAATTCACTGAAGACGAAGTTGTTTTTGTGACAGAAGATGGAGTGAACTCGTTTGTGCAGGGCGATATCACCATTCCTATAAACACGGCACCCGGCTCTGTGCGACTTCGTGTTGGAATGTCTTATGGTTTCGATCCCGATCCCACACCCTGTGGCGAAATACAGTTTGGGGAAACAGAAGATTATTGCATTGATGTGTTGCCGGTTTCCATTTCCGAATTTCAGATTTCAGATTTCAGATTTCAAATTTGGCCGAATCCGGCAGTGGATGAATTGAGGGTTGAAAGCAATGAAACAGTTGAGAGCATTTTCATCAAAGACATCACAGGTCAAATTGTTTTTGCCCGGAACATCAATTCGCGGTCAGCACAACTGGACATTTCTGCGCTTGCCGCTGGATTGTATGTGTTGGAACTGCAATCACCCAATGGTCTGACGGGTTTGCTGAAGCTGGTAATAGAGTAGCAGGGCACCTTCCCACTTTTTGTTTTCAACACCCCGAAAATTTCCCTTACAGTGGTCTTCCTTCTTTTACATTAGTGCCCCGAAAAGCACTTCGTTTTTCACACCGCGCTCCGAAGTTCTTTCGGGATAACAGCTAATAGCTACATGCCATTAGCTACAAGCGAAAAAACAAATTCTGGTTCAGTAAAAGTTGTATGAAAAATTTTAAGCAATTGCTTGTGTGGCAAAAGGCCATGACCATCGTTGGCAAAACATATCACCTCGTTTCGGGTTTGCCGCCAACAGAAAAATATGGCCTTGCCAGCCAAATGACGCGGGCTGCCATTTCAGTTGCGGCAAACATTGCCGAAGGCTCCAGCCGAAGAAGTGAGAAAGACTATTTCCGCTTTCTTGAAATTGCTCTGGGTTCACTCTTCGAACTTGAAACACTGATACATGCTTCCGCACAGGCGGGGCATAAACTTCCTGATGAAGAAGTGGACGATCTGCTGAATCAAATTGAACAAGAACAAAAAATGTTGACTGCTTTTATGGACAAACTCAACAAGAGCTAACGGCTTGTAGCTCGCAGCTAATAGCTATTATAAAAATGAACAAATCCATCATGCACATGGACCTCGACACCTTCTTCGTGTCGTGCGAGCGGCTGCTTGATTCGCGGTTGAATGATAAACCCATACTGATAGGTGGCACAACAGACAGGGGCGTGGTGGCTTCTTGTAGTTATGAAGCGCGGTCATTTGGTGTGCATAGTGCCATGCCGATGAAGCTGGCGAAACAGCTTTGCCCTGAAGCCATCATCATCAAAGGCAATAGCGGTACCTATATGAAAAAGAGCGAAGAGGTGACTGAAATAATTCGTGAATCAGTTCCGCTTTATGAGAAGACATCAGTGGATGAATTCTACTGCGATCTCAGCGGTATGGACAAGTTTTTCGGCTGCTACAAAATCGGTCACGAGTTGCGTGAACGCATTAGGCGCGAAACCGGCTTACCCATTTCGTTCGGCCTGTCGCAAAACAAAACCGTTTCGAAAGTGGCTACGGGCGAAGCCAAACCCGACAACGAAATGAAGATTGAATCAGGCGAGGAGAAAAATTTCCTCGCCCCGCTTTCGATAAAAAAAATTCCGATGGTGGGCGACAAGACTTATCAAACGCTGCGCAACATGGGTGTGCAGTGGATACGCACGGTGCAGGAAATGCCAGTAGAACTGATGGAAAATGCTTTTGGAGAAAACGGAATTTCTATCTGGAAAAAAGCTAGCGGCATTGACAACTCACCTGTGGTTCCTTACCAGGAAAGAAAATCTATTTCCACCGAAAGGACATTTGACCGCGATACAATAGATGTAGTGAAGTTGAAGGGAATCATTCTCGCCATGGCAGAAAATCTTGCATTCCAACTGAGGCGTGGAAAGAAACTCGCTTCATGTGTCACCATGAAAATTCGGTATTCTGATTTTCAAACCGAAACCTTGCAAAGCCGCATTCCATACACATCTGCCGACCATGTGCTGATTCCGAAAATGCTTGAATTGTTCGGCAAACTCTACAGCCGCAGAATGCTGGTGCGTTTGATTGGCGTGAAGTACAGCCACATCGTGAGTGGTGGCTACCAAATCAATTTGTTTGACGACACCGAAGAGCGCATCAACCTCTATCAGGCGATGGACAAAATGCGTCAGCGTTACAACGATGACCGCATAGTGATGAACGCAGCGGGCATGGAAGCGAAAAGCATTGGCCGCTGGAATCCGTTTAATGGCGAAGCACCACCGCTGTTGGCGAACAGGAGACAGTAGTGTAAAAATGCTCAATAATCATTCATACTTCTCCCTTCGCTTCGGAACAATAGAACCGAAGGAACTTCTAGCGCTCGCCAATGCGAACGGTTACAATTGCATTGCTCTTACCGACATCAACTGCACCGCAGGAGTGATTGATTTCTGCCGACTGGCAAAGAATTACAACGTTAGGCCTGTAGTTGGTATTGACTTTCGCAATGGTGTACAACAACAGTATGTGGGAATTGCAAAAAACAACGAGAGTTTTTACGAACTGAATGAACATCTTTCAAAACATCTGCACGATGAAAAAGAATTTGAAACCCGAGCACCGGAGTTTGAAAATGCTTTCGTGATTTATCCGTTTGAGAGAGTAGGCAGTAGGCAGTCAGCAGTAGGCAGTGGCGCAACTTCGGGTGATAGGAAACTGCCTACTGCTGACTGCATACTGCCTACTGAGTTCATCGGCATCAATCCCAGCGATCTCGGCAGGCTGCGTTTCAGTGATTGGAAAAATCATCCGGAAAAACTTGTTGTGCTGAATACGGTGACGTTTCGCAACAAGCGCGACTTCAACGCGCATCGTTTGCTTCGTGCTATTGCTAATAATTCTTTGCTGAGCAAGTTGCCCAAGAGTGAAGAAGGACATCCGGAAGACAAATTTATTTCACTGGAATCGCTGGAAAGGTCATTTGAGGATTTTCCGTACATCATAGAAAACACAAAGCAACTTCTTGCGCAATGTGAAATTAACTTAGGTATTGGTTCGAAAGAACACAGAAATAAAAAGCATTACACCGACTCAGATGAAAACGATAATGCGCTGCTCGAAAAATTGTGCGAAGAGCGTTTGTATTATCGTTATCCGAATGCGAATGAAGCAGTGAAGCAGCGTTTGCATAAGGAACTCTCTGTTATTAAGCAACAGAAATTTGTTTCTTACTTCCTCATCAATTGGGATATCGTGAACTATGCCCGGAGCCAAAATTATTTCTATGTGGGGCGCGGAAGTGGCGCGAATAGTATCGTGGCATTTCTTCTTCAAATTACCGATGTTGACCCGCTCGAACTGGATTTGTACTTCGAACGTTTCATCAATTTGTTTCGTCAAAATCCGCCTGACTTCGACATTGATTTTTCGTGGAAGGACAGGGAAGATGTAACGCGCTACATTTTTGAACGGTTTGAGAATGTGGCCTTGCAGGGCGCCTTCAACACGTTTCAATACTCTGCCGTAGTGCGCGAGTTGGGAAAAGTTTTCGGTCTGCCAAAAAGTGATATAGACATGTTGAGCGATGGAAAATTCAATGCATCGCAACTCGACTCCATGCACAAACTCGTGTTGCAGTATTCCAGCTACTTGCAGGATTTTCCCAATTACATCAGTGTGCATTCGTGCGGAATTCTCATCACCGAAAAACCCATTCATTATTACGGAGCCACATTTCTTCCGCCCAAAGGATTTCGTACCACGCAATTCGATATGTACCAGGCCGAGGATGTCGCCATCAACAAGCTTGATATTCTTTCTCAACGCGGTTTGAGTAAAATAAAAGACACGGTTGAACTCGTTGAGCAAAACCAGGGAAAGAAAATTGACATTCACGACATCAATCGTTTTAAGCGTGATGCGCAATGCAATGAACTTCTGAGAACTGCAAAAGCTATCGGATGTTTTTATGTGGAATCTCCAGCCATGCGCATGTTGCTCACTAAACTTCAAACACATGATTATCTCGGACTAGTCGCAGCGAGTTCTGTCATCCGCCCGGGTGTGGCTTCATCGGGAATGATGAGGGCTTACATCATGCGCGAACGAATTCCGGAGCGCAGAGAAGAAGGCCCAAAACCACTGCGCGAGCTCATGCCCGAAACCTATGGTGTGATGGTCTATCAGGAAGACGTGATAAAAGTTGCGCATGAATTTGCAGGTCTCGACTTGGGCGAAGCCGATGTGTTGCGCAGAGGCATGAGCGGCAAATTTCGCGGGCGGGAAGAGTTTGCAAAAGCGCAGGAAAAATTTATCACCGGTGCAATTGCAAACGGTCATTCGGAAGAACTGGTGCTGGATGTGTGGCGACAAGTGGAAAGTTTTGCTGGCTATGCTTTTGCAAAAGGACATAGCGCGAGTTATGCGGTGGAGAGTTATCAATGCCTTTTCCTCAAGGCCTACTTTCCGCTTGAATACATGGTGGCCTGCATAAACAACTACGGTGGTTTTTACCGCACTGAATTTTATGTTCATGAAGCCCGTATGCATGGTGCACAGATTCTCGCGCCTTGTGTCAACACTGGAAATCATGGCGCAGTGATACAGGGGAAAACCATTACACTTGGTTTAGAAATCATAAAAGAACTTGAACAAGGAACACGCGAAAGAATTCTGAAAGCCCGTAATGAAAAACCATTCACTTCTCTGGATGATTTTTTGTCTCGTGTAGAAATTTCATTGGAGCAAAGCATGTTGCTTGCGCGAATTGGTGCATTGCGTTTCACCGGTATCGGTAAAAAGGAATTGATGTGGCAATTGCATTTTCGATTTGGAAAAACCAAATTAACGAAAGTGGAACAGCGGCTTTTTGAAACTCCAAAAACGAACGCTCAACTTCCAACACTCGCACATCATTGGCGGGAGGATGCTTATGATGAATTGGAATTGATTGGTTTTCCATTGTGTAACCCGTTTGACTTGTTGGCAGAAGAAATTTCTGATGAGTTGTATGCGAATGATTTTCATCGCCACATCGGAAGGCGAGTAAGAACTATTGGCTACCTCACCACTCTGAAACCCACACGCACAAGCAAAGGTGAGAACATGTACTTCGGCACTTTCCTCGATCGGGAAGGACATTTTATTGATACCGTCCACTTTCCAGATTCAGCCAGGCAACACCGCATTTCAGGTTGGGGACTCTTCCTCATTGAGGGAAAAGTAACCGAAGAATTTGACGCAATTAACATCGAAGTATCGCGAATCGAACGGATGAAATTACTGAACGACCCACGGCTTGAAGACACGCCTTCGCACCCTGCACTGATGAGAAAGAACAGCGGTACGGACAAATGGATGGAAAAACATTTCAATAGTGAGAACATAATTTCATGAAATCTCAACTGCACATATCATCAGACAACATAACCAAAGGCCGAGGCTCGCAATCCAATCCGCACAACCGCTTCCTGAAAAACAGTTACGTTGAAACGGATGAAGCGAAAATGACATGGCAGATTGAAGAAGAATCAAAAGATGATAATCCCCGAACACAAATCATCGAAACATTTCCGAAAAGCATTCTTTCAAGAAACGACTCACCTGATTTGGGTTTCAACTGGAGCATAAATCCATACAACGGATGTGAACACGGCTGCACGTATTGCTATGCAAGAAACACACATGAGTACTGGGGTTACAGTGCAGGAAAAGATTTTGAGGAAAAAATTCTTATCAAGAAAAATGGTGCGCAACTACTCGAAGAAAATTTTCGGAGCGGAAGATGGAAACCTGAAATAATTGTGCTGAGTGGCAACACGGATTGCTATCAACCCGTGGAAAGAAAACTGGAACTCACGCGCTCGCTGCTCAAAGTGTTTTTGAAGTACAAGCATCCCGTGAGTCTCATCACCAAGAATGCGCTCATCCTTCGCGACCTCGATATTCTTTCTGAAATGGCAAGGTTGAATTTGGTGAGTGCTACCGTTTCCATAACCACACTTCGCGAAGAAGTGCGCAGAGTGATGGAGCCGCGAACATCATCAGTTGCCCAGAAATTGAAAGCCGTGGAAGAATTAGTGAAAGCCGGAATTCCTGTAAATGTGAACATGGCTCCCGTCATCTACGGAATCAACAGCGATGAAATTTTTGATGTGGCAAAGGCTGTTGGAGAGCGGGGAGTGAGTTCGCTCAGTTATATCATGGTGCGATTGAACGGACAAGTGGCAGGAATTTTCGAAGACTGGGTTCGTAAAACGTTCCCTGAACGAGCCGATAAAATTCTGAACCAAGTGAAGGAGACACATGGAGGAACATTGAACGAATCGCGTTTCAAAACAAGAATGAAGGGAGAAGGAAAATATGCTGAACAGATTTCAGATACGTTCAAGATTGCGCGAAAGAAGTTCATAACTGCGCCAAAACCGTTGCCACTGAACTACGATTTGTTTTCTGCAAATCCAACTCAACTCGCCCTGTTCTGAAATTACTTTTGTTTGCAAGCTGCACTACAATTGACAAATCAATGTTCAGCGCGGTATGACGGAAAAAATCAAGAATTCCATTTTTCCTTTTCTGATTGTTGCAATTGTGTTGAACCTTTTGCAATCTGCATTCACTCAACTATCTGGTGACGAGGCTTTGTACTGGATGTACAGCCGCAACATGGACTGGGGATTCAAAGACCATCCTCCCGTCATTGGCTTACTCACTGGTGCGGGATATTTTCTTTTCAAAAATGAACTGGGTGTGCGGCTGATGATTGTGGTTTGTCATGCCATCACATTATGGAGCATTTACCGTCTCTGCAAACCAATTGCCATCTGGAAGTTCGCGCTCATCGCATTGAGCATTCCAATTCTGCAGGTGTATAGTTTCATCGCAACTCCTGATGTGCCGCTGCTCATGTTCACCGCACTTTATCTTTTGGTGTGGAGAAAATTTCTTGACAAGCAGAACTTGCAGAATACTTTGCTGCTAGGAATGGTGATGGCTGCACTGGTCTGGAGCAAGTATCACGGAATTCTTGTAATTGTTCTTACACTACTTCCGCAGAAAAAATTATGGTTCAACAAACACTATTGGCTTGCTGCCCTATTCGGTATTGCGCTTTATTCGCCACACATCATGTGGCAGGCACTGAACGATTTGCCCACAATGAAGTTTCATCTGGTGGATCGTTCAGGAGAATTCGAATGGAAACATTTGTTCAATTACCTAGGTGGACAATTGATGGTGTTCAATCCTGTAGTGCTGGGTCTAGCACTGTTTGCAATTTTCAAATCGAAAAGCACGGAGCAATTTTCCAAAAGCCTGCACTGGCTGATCGTTGGCCTGCTTGCCTTGTTTCTTTTTTCAAGTTTCCGTGGACGGATTGAACCGCACTGGACCGCAGCCGCTCTTGTACCCGTAATAATTGTTCTTGGAGAATATTTTTCTCATAATCCTTTCAAGAATTGGCACAGGATTTCACTCGGGTTTTTTGCGGCTGTCATTCTCCTTGTCCGCATCGGATTGCTTGTTGATTTCATTCCGCAATTGAAAAAGCAATTTAATACTGACAACCAAAAAATGGGCGAGTTGAAGGAGTTGGCACAGGGACATCCGGTGTGTTTCATGAATTCGTACCAGAACCCTTCGCTGTATATGTTCTATACCGGAGAAATAGCACACAACATCAATGACACCGGTGGTGGCGGAGCAAAAAATCAATACGATTTATGGAGCTACAACCATGCAATTCACCATCAACGGTTTTTGTATGTTGCATCTTATCCCGCTACAGCTTTCGATTATGTCCGTCTCGAATGCGGAGTGGATTGTTACTATCGTTTTGAAGATGACCTTCAGGTGATGAATCATCTGTACATACGCACTGACGAATGGCTTCACAATTTGCACTCAGGCGATGAAGTGTCTCTGCCTGCCACCATTTCGAATAGCAACAATTATGAAATCAATTTCGCAGACACGGTTCATGCGTTGCACTGGAAATGATACATGAACCCGAAAAGAGAAAGAGAACATATTTTCCCCTTAACGATTGACGGACTTACTAACCAATTGCAAGCGGGAGAATCAAGAAGAGTGATGGTAAAATTTGTTGTACCAGCCGAACCCGGAAGTAACCGAATGTGCATTGCGGCAAACTGGGACAATTAGCCTTACACCTATCAATCAAATTGGCTGAGGATTATGATTGAGTGAAGGCTATAAATCATCCAATTAAAAATCAATCTTGTAAAAGAATACAGGCAAAAATCCCAACTGGTATTCTTCCCTGATGTCACTTGTTAACGCCAAATCATCGGGAGCATATGTCAGTTTCAAGATGTTTTGCTGCCCTGTTGTGTTCACCAGATCCAACCCGATTTCATGGGTCACTTTTGGGCGATTGATTTTGTAATTCAGTTTTACATCGAGACGGAAATACGGACGAAACTGGATAGTGTTGCGAAGTGAATCAACAAAAACTATTTCGCGCTGTTGCACACTTAATGCTGCGTCTGCCGGGCCGTACCATCGGCCACCGGCAGTGGTCACTTTAATTCCGGTGATGAATGCACTGTGTGTTCCTGTTTTCCATTCCTTACTTGCAAGTGCATTCACCGCATAGCCTCCGTTGAAATCAGTATTGCGCTCCACGCCATCGCTGCCTTTGTACTTCGCATCGAAAACACTTGCGGTGAAAAGCGCGAGCCAACCTCGAGAGAAAAATTTCTCCACGGTGAATTCAATTCCAACGTTTCGTGCAGTTCCATGATTCATCAATGTGCCAGGAAAAAACCGCGTGAATCCTGCACCGGTATTTACCAGCGAAAAGGATGAGGAATTTATTTCCACAGGAATATCAAATAAGGATTGATAATAAACTTCCATGAGTAAACGAACTCCGCTCTTCAAAACATTCTGGTAACCCAACACAAGATGGTCGCTCATGGTGAAACCCATATCCCGGTTGGGTTGGGAGTTGGGTGATTTCATTTCATCGGGACCAATGACACAATCGGGAAGTTGTGGAGAATAGAAATACATATAGACGGGTTGAAGTTGTGAATGTCTTCCGGCACCAAAACTCAAACTTTGTGTTTGCGTGAATTGCCAGCGAGCACCAATTCTTGGTTCGAACAACGAGTAAGAATCATTCAATGTAAAAAATGAATTGTGGATTCCTGCTGTGAGAGTCCATGCTTCGTTTGGGCGCCATTTCAGTTGGGCGTAAGGCTGGATGAGTAGTGCGTTGGCTTCATTGTTCCATCGCGTTCGGTATTGGTAGTAATCGCATTGTGTGGTATCAATGGTTCGCACGGAATCAATGTTGCTCCATACATAACTATCCGCTGTTGTTCCGATTCGTAATGTGATGTTGCGGTTGAGTTTATGATTGACAAAAGTGGCAAGGGAAATTTTTGTTTGCTGAAAAGTGTAATCTAGAAGCGAAGTGAGTGAATCAATTTCAAACTGCCCTTCATTGTTGACGTGACGATAAACCAATTCGTGATAGCTGTCTGCTTCATCGGCCATCACGGCAATGGTTGTTTTCAAAAATGTATTTTCAGAAAATGATTTAGAATGAGTGAGGCCAAGCACACCCATTTTCGTTTTGAAGTATTGGTCACGATCGTTCTCTCCGTAAAGTTCTGTTTCATCGGGATTGGTTTGATTGCTCACGAGGATATCAATACTGCTCATGCCACCAATTCCCCAAAGTGCGAGTGATGAATTTTTCTTCCGCGGAAAAAACAAACGGAAAGCACCGTCCTGGTATTTCGGTGTGGCTGAGGTGCCGATGTCAATTCCAAGAACAGAAAAAAGTTCGACAGTGGAGTAACGATAACTTGCGAGATAACTACTTCCTGTTTTCTTGTTCAAGGGACCTTCAGCAAAAAGTTCAGTGCCGAGAAAACCAAACTGTGCACTGAACTCATGTTTCTCATTGTTGCCGTTTCTCATCTTCAAATCGAATACACCCGCCACGCTGTTTCCATAATCGGCAGGAAATGCACCCGTGAAAAAATCGGAGTTCGCCAAATACTTGTTGTTGATGATAGAGACAGGGCCGCCCGCTGTTCCGGCAATTGCAAAGTGATTCGGGTTGGGAATGTCCACGCCTTCCATCCGCCACAAAACACCTTGAGGAGAGTTGCCGCGAATCACAATGTCGTTGCGCGAATCATCTGCTCCCTGAACACCCGCAAAATTGGAAGCCATACGAGCGGGGTCGCCACGCGAGCCGGCATAACGATCGGTTTCTGCCACGGAAAATTGCCGCGCACTTATCACTGCCATTTCGTTTTTCACATCACCATCGCGTATGGCTTTTATTTCTACCGTTTCAATATCCGCAGTGGAAGATTCTATTTCGATGTTAAGGACAACTTCTTTCGCAGAGGTCACTTCAACGTTGTCTAAAATTCTTTCGCTGTATCCGATCAGTGAAACTTTCACGCGCACTTTGCCGACAGGAACATTTGCAATTCGGAATTCACCTTCCTCACCACAATTGCTTCCACCAACCAAGAGCGAATCCCTGTGCACAGTTACCACCGCACCGAAAAGAGGGAACTTGCTTTCAGCATCGAGCACATTGCCGCGAATGGTTTGTGTGATTTCCTGGGCCTGTGCGGAATTAAAAATGGAGAATGCAGAACAGAGTATGAAAAATACGCGCCACTTCATGTTGTTGGTTTTTTTGATGAGGCGAAGAAAGGGAAAGCGGGAACTGGAAAAAGAGGGGTTCCAAAGATTGGAAAACGAACACAGCTACTTCACCAATTGTGCTCCATGGTAAACACGAAGAATAATGATGTTCTCTTTATCTTTCAACCATTAGGAAATGCGCCAACTTTTATAGATGAGTTCACGCACCGTTTCAATTTCATACTCAGGAACAATACGTCCAATTCGCTTTGATGTTTTCAGCGCCTCTGTTTTTTGCCGAATGCCATCATAAGTTGCTTTTGCATAGCGTGGTGAATCTTCTCGAATGAACAAATAGATGTTGCGCAAATCTTCCTTTGCAGCATCAGTCCATTCTATCGTTCCATTTTTTCATGTCTTCATCAAGCTGCGATTCACTGAGTGTTTTCCCTGAACGGGCATCGCTAATTCCTTTTTCAATCGCTTCAATGACCATGAGCTTTTCCATGAGAACATCCACATGAAACTTTTCCGGCAATTCGTTAATGGCTTGCATGGCTTGTGCTTTTTTCATTTCGAAATAATGTGCGGTGAAGATATGGTTTATAACAAGGTTGTTATGGTGCTGAAAGACCAGTGAGTTTTCATCACAAAGGAAACAAACATCACTGCACAAACTCACTCCTTCACCCAAACCGCACTGCAGCCCTCCACTGCCACCAGGTAAACTCCCGGTGACAACGAAGCAACATCCACAGAATTTTTTCCTGATGAAGTGATATTGTTTTTCATAACCACGTAGCCGAGGATGTCACGGATTATGACGTAGGATTTGTAATTGGCGAGAGTCCGCCAAACTCTCAATGAAGAAGTGCAATTGATTCTATTGTCCGAAGGGAAGGGATGACATCAGGCAACATGTTTAACCGCTAACATAAATCCGCTTCACTCGTTGACTTATTGATGTCAGTATTTCGTATTCAATCGTTCCACATTTCTGTGCAAATTCTTTCAGCGTAATCTCGTTGCCCAACACAATTACTTCATCACCTTCCAGTGCGTCAAGGCTGGTAATGTCTATCATGGTCATGTCCATGCACACATTGCCAACAATTTTGCACCGTGTGTTTTTCACCAGCATCTCTCCCACACCATTGCTCAGGCTTCTGCGCAATCCATCCGCATAGCCCATGGGTACAATGGCGATGGTTATGTCGGAAGTAGCAACATATTTCCTGCTGTATCCAATGCTTTCACCTTTGCTGATGTTGCGGATCTGTGAAATCACAGTTTTCAATGTGCCCACAGATTGAAGATGTTTCTGGTCTTCAGTATGAGGTGCCACTCCGTACAGGCCGATGCCTAACCGAACCATATCCAATTGTGCATCGGGAAAACGTTGGATGCCTGCGGTGTTCAGTGCATGAAGCAGAAAATCGTAGTCTAACTCTTTGCGCAAAACATCGCACATTTCATAAAATCTTTTTAATTGTTCTTGTGTAAATTCATCGTGTTGCCTTTCGTCCGTTGCGGCAAGGTGAGTGAACACGCTTACCACTTTTATCAGTGATGATTCTTTCAATGTCTCGCACAGGCTGCTGATGTCCTCTTCTATGAACCCCAGCCTATGCATTCCCGTGTCGAGCTTGATGTGAACAGGAAGCACCTTATTGCCAAGGCCACCACCATAAGTTTCTATTGCCGCCATCACATGTTGGAGATTGCGCATAGAATAAATTTCCGGTTGCAGATTATGTTTTATCAAAACATCCATCGAACTTCTTTCAGCATTCATCACCATGATCGGCAATGAAATTCCTGACTTGCGCAATTCAACACCTTCATCGGTGTAGGCCACTGCGAGGTAATCCACTTTGCTGAATTCGAGAAGTGATGCGACTTCGTGAGAGCCACTGCCGTAGCCGGAAGCCTTTACCATTACCATGGTTTTTACACCGCGTTTCAATTTGCTACGGAAGTAGTTGAGGTTGTGTGTAAGTGCTGCAAGGTCAACTTCAAGAACAGTGTCATGGGTTTTTTCCTGAAGCAAGGACACAATACGTTCGAAGCGGAAATGGCGGGCGCCCTTCACGAGTAAAGCTGAATGGGAGAAATCATTCGCATTTATTTTCTGCAAAAACTCCTCGGTGGATGAATAGAAATCTAGGGAATTTTCGTAGAGCGATACATTCTTCATCATGCTGCTTCCTATGCCAATCACCTGACTGATGTTTTTCGATTTCAGCAAAGAATGAATGCGCCCATGTAAATCCTGTTCATTCAAACCGGATTGCATAATATCCGAAAGAATAACGATTTTTTTTCTGCCCCGCGCGTGTTGTTGCAGAAAGTCGAGCGCGATTTCCAGCGATTGCAAATCGTTGCTGTATGCATCGTTTACTATCACGCTGTCTCCTTGACCATCCAATAGTTGAAGGCGCATTTCAAGAGCCATGAGTCGTTGTAGTCGCGATTGAATTTCACTCGCATCATATTTCAAAACAAACAAACAGTAGATGCATGTGATTGCATTTTCTAAAGATGCTTTATCAGTGAAAGGAATATCGAATTCATGCTCTGAATTGTTCCATCTCAATTTTACAGTAGTGACGTTGTTGTGAACACCGACAGTTGCTCTTTCAACTTGAGGGACCAACACAATGCGCTTTGTATATGCCCATGTTGAAATGAGTTGAATCAATTCACCATCGGCAGGGCAGATGACAATTTCAGCAGGAGCAAACAGGTTCAGCTTTTCTCCAATGAGTTGTCTTCTGCTCAAAAAATTTTCACTGTGTGCGGAACCGATTGAAGTAAAAATTCCGATAGTTGGTTGAATCACTTTGGCAAGCTTTTCCATTTCTCCCGGTTGTGAAATTCCTGCTTCAAAAATTCCTAGCGTATGCGTGTTTTCGATATTCAAAACAGAAAGAGGAACTCCCACCTGCGAGTTCCAGCTCTTCGGGCTGCGTACAATGTTGAAGTCATCGGCAAGCATGGTGTTGAGCCATTCTTTTACGATGGTTTTTCCATTGCTTCCTGTGATACCAATAGTTGGAATATCAAATTGTTTTCGATGATGTGCAGCGATAAGTTGCAGTGCGCTAATGCTGCTCTTCACGCGAATCACATTCGCATCTTGCAACTCACTTAAGTCAGCATCATGTTCAATGATGAATGTGCGGACACCAGCATCGTAAACATCTTTCAGGTAACGGTGACTGTCGTGCCGTTCGCCTTTTATGGCGATGAAAATGGAATCTTTCGGTTGAGAAATTTTTCGGCTGTCAAGAAGAACTCTTTGGACAAGAGATGCCTTACCGCGAAGAACAACTTCACCGGGAATAATCTTTTCTATTGCTTCGCTCGAGTACATTCTATTTCTTCTGTCGTTTCTCCATCGCCCTGTTGTAGGCCTCGCGAGAGAGTGGTGCATAGCTTTCTTTTTCTCCCAATTGAACAACAGCATCACCTTCTGCATACCGGTATGAATAGTGTGCAAGATTTCCGGTCTCCACACATATCGCATGAACCTTTGTAACGAATTCAGAAATACATAAAAGTTGCGGCATCGGTCCAAAGGGGTTGCCCTGAAAATCCATATCAAGTCCGGCAATCACAACACGAAGTCCCATGTCCGCAAGTTGATTGCACACTTCCGGCAAACCGTCATCGAAGAACTGTGCTTCATCAATTCCCACTACTTCAATGTCGCTGGCAAGAAGAAGAAGCTGAGAAGAATGTTCAACAACCGAAGAACGAATGGTATTCTGGTCGTGACTTACCACATCGCTTTCGTGGTAGCGCTTGTCAACGCGCGGTTTAAAAATTTCAACTTTCTGTTTTGCAAATTCTGCACGCTTCAGTCTTCGGATAAGTTCCTCTGTTTTGCCGGAAAACATGGAGCCGCAGATAACTTCTATCCAGCCCTGCTTTCTGCCACGGTTGATGGTGTTTTCGAGGAACATAATCGGGCGATAAAACTAACAACCCATCCTCATTCTTTGGGAAGGAATAGCTATGCGCTTACGTTTGCCGACCTTTAAAATCAACTTTATGGGACGCATATTCGAAACACGCAAGCATAAAATTTTCGCCCGAAACGATAAGTTAGCGAAAGCCTTTACACGCATAGGCAGAGACATTGCCATAGCTGTGAAAGCAGGTGGCCCCGACCCTGCAAACAATCCAAGGTTGCGGCAGGCGATGGTAAACGCCAAAGGCGCGAGCATGCCAAAAGACCGAGTTGAAGCAGCCATCAAACGTGCGAGCGACAAAGACACCAGCAATTTTGAAGAGATGGTGTACGAAGGTTACGGACCTTACGGTGTGGCCATTTTGGTGGAAACAGCTACCGATAATCCCACCCGCACTGTAGCCAATGTGCGTGTTTATTTCAGCCGTGGCGGAGGTGTGTTGGGCAATACAGGTTCATTGTCTTTCATTTTTGACAGAAAGGGTGTGTTCAGCATTTCGAAAGAGCATATCCCGAATGCTGACGACCTGGAACTGGAACTGATTGATGCAGGACTTGAAAACATGGAGCAGGAGGAAAACGATGTGATTCTCTATTGCGCGTTTGCTGATTTCGGCAAATTGCAAAAAGCGCTGGAAGAACGAAACATCAATGTGACCAAGGCAAGCCTGGAGCGTATCCCGAATTCGTTTGCGGAAATCACCGAGGAACAGGTGGATGAAATCCTGGAACTTGTGGAGAAGATTGAGGAGGATGATGACGTGCAGGCCGTGTATCACAATCTGAAGTAACGTATTGCGTTTAGAACGTTTTCGCAGACTCATATTCTACTTTCGCCCAAACCACAATTGAAAAATGAAATCATTAAGCATCGTTTTGGCCTTTGTCTTTGTTCTTGCTTTCGCATCATGCAAAAAGTTTCCAGGCGAAGGCGGCAATTCATCCATCAAAGGAATGGTTGAAAAGGATGTGAGACTTGTGCTCACTAATCCTGGTACTCATCAGTACACCGTGGCGGCTGCCGAGATTGATGTGTACATTTCCTATGGCGATAATATTTCTCCTGACGACCGCGTATGGACAAACTTCGATGGCGAGTTCGAATTCCTGAACCTGCGTGAAGGTGACTATACCATATATGTGTACAGCATGGATACCACAGGTGTGAGTGGTGTGGACGCAAAACACATGGTGATAAAACAAGATGTGGAAATCACAAGTAAAAAGCAAGTAGTGGTAGTGCCAGTCATGACAGTCTATGACACGCAATAATCTTCTTTTCGTTTTCTTTTTTGCACCATTCACCTGTTTTGCCCAGATGAATGATGCAGGCCTGTGGACATCGTTGAGTCTTTCCATGCCTGTCAACAAGGAATTGGAATTTTCCGTTTCACCTGAAATAAGACTGGATGAGAATTTATCTCAGGTATCTACTTTTTTTGGTGATGTAGGGGTGGAGTATGAGCTAATGAAATATCTCTATACGAATTTGACCTATCGCATTGGAGGAAGGAATTCTGGAGAGTGGATTGACCTTCGTCAGCGATATTCTTTTGGCCTTGGTTTGAAGAACACATGGGGAGATTTTCGTGCAGGATGGCTCTGCCGGATGCAGGCATCAAGGAGTGGGACAGTTGCTGAAAGCGATGCAGATTTCAGCACTGCGCTTCGCAATAAGTTTTCATTCAAATACACTGGTTTAAAGAAAACCGATTTCAGCACTTCCTTCGAAACGTTTAATGCTGCCGGGGCTTATGGCACCATGCTTCTTACCGATTGGCGCTGGCAGGCACAGGTGGAACGTAGAATCATCAACAAGAGAAACTTCGTTTCTATCGGCTATCTTATTCAGAAGGATTTGATGAGTGAACAACCGGAACTTGACTACGTGTTTCTTGTTGGTTACAAACTAGAAGTCGGTTGGTTGAAGGAGAAGCAGGGCGAAGAGGCCGTGCCTTCTGACGTTGTCCCGCAATAATTATCTCCACTTCTGGTTGTTTCATCTTGCCCCACATTACGTCCTTTGTGCTGTTGCAAGATTCTAAAAAAATCAAATTCTTTTTGCGATGTTCACTTGCGATGATATTCATCGCGATGAGCAATGCTGCCTTTACGCAAATCACCAACGAGCGCACCAAGCAGATTTTCCCACAGAATGATACACTCATTGTTGATTCATTATCCATCATCCCCGGAAGTTTTTCAATTTCAGCAAATGGAATTGCACTCGATAGTATGAAAGTGAAAGTGGATGAACTGTCGTCCACGATTTTCATTCTTGACTCTACACATACTGATACGCTCACACTGAGCTATCGCGTGTTCCCAATTCGCATTGAAAAAGAGTACCGGAACAAAAACACTGACATGATTGCAACAGAGGGCGGTGGTGTTTTCAAACCTTACACCATCAATTCAGGAAAGAACATCAGCGAATTGTTGGGTGATGACGGAATACAAAAAAGCGGAAGTATTTCACGCGGCATTGCATTCGGAAATACACAAAATCTTTCCGTGAACTCTACCCTCAATCTTCAACTTAGCGGACGATTGACAGAGCGCTACCAACTTCTGGCATCGGTAACGGATGACAACATTCCTATACAACCCGATGGAAGCACACAACAATTACAGGATTTCGACCAGGTGTTTATCCAGGTGTATGATGACAACAGCAAATTGATTGCGGGGGACTTCGTGTTGAAACGACCAACTGGTTATTTCATGAACTATTTCAAACGTGCGCAGGGGGGTTATGTGAGCACCACCGCTATCGTTTCCAGAAAGGGAAATTCCGATGTCAGTTCTCCCTCTCCTTTGGAGAGGGCTGGGGTGAGGTTAACCATTGAAGCCAGTGGCGCAGTATCGAAAGGACGTTTTGCGCGCAACACCATTCAAGGTGTGGAGGGCAACCAGGGGCCATATCGATTGACCGGAGCCGATGGTGAGTTGTTCATCATAGTGCTTGCCGGAACCGAGGCAGTGTACATAGATGGAAAGAAACTGGAACGCGGACAAGACCGCGACTACGTGATTGACTACAACGCAGCCGAAATCATTTTCACTCCGCGGCAGTTCATCACGAAGGATCGAAGAATTGTTGTCGAGTTTCAGTACAGCGAAAAGCGATATGCACGACCGATGCTTCAAACCAGCATTATGCTGGATGCACCAAAAGCAGATTTCTACCTCAACCTCTTTTCCGAAAGTGATGCGAAGAATCAACCCTTGCAACAAGACCTGGCACAAGGTGATAAAGCCATTCTTGCAGCAGCAGGAGACGAACTGCTGAGTGCGTTCACCACAGGGGTGGACAGCGTAGCTTTCGATGACAACCTTGTGCTTTATGCATTGCGCGACTCGCTCACTTTCGATTCCGTGTTTGTGCATTCGACTAATCCTGATAGTGCGTACTATCGTTTGGTGTTTACGCCTGTGGGCAGCGGCAACGGTGATTATGTGGAAGATGGTTTCACCGCCAACGGAAGAAAGTTCAAGTGGGTGCTACCGATTGTGTTGGGCGATGACACATTGCATCAGGGAAATTATTCACCCATTATTCTTCTTTCATCACCCAAGAAAAAACAGATGGTAGCATTGGGTGGAAAAATCCTGTTGGGTGATAATTCATCAGTGGCCATGGAAGGAGCAATGTCTGTGAACGACCTCAACACGTTTTCATCGCTTGATGCAAATGATGACGTGGGCTATTCAACACGTATCGTTCATGAATGGAAGAAGACGCTTATTGATAGAGACACGAGTGATACAATCAGTCGCATCTCACCTGGAACCCGGAACTTGAAACTCGGAACTCTTTTGTCCTACGAATTCACCGACCACAACTTTAAACCCATCGAGCGCTTTCGTGAAGTGGAGTTCGAGCGCAACTGGAACGTGCAGAACCTCAATCTCAACAACGACCAGCATATAGTGGGCACGGGTGTAAAGATTGAATCCACGGGATTTGGGAGTATCGCATTGGGTGGTGATGCATTCCTGATTGGCCAGAGTTACTCTGGTTACCGTGTGAAGCTTCAGCCCAACATCAGAACAAAAACATTTACCGCATTGGTGGATGCGAGTTATCTCGATACACGCGGCCAACTGAAAACAAGTTTCATCCGGCACAAAAGCAATATCTCGCAAGCCATCGGCAAATTCAAAATTGGTTTCAGGGATGAACACGAGTGGAACCAATTCTACCTCAATAACAGCGACACGCTCACCGCAGCGAGTTACCGCTTTTATGATTGGGAAGTAAATGCTGGAACTACAGACACACTGAAGAAAAGTTTCACCGTGTTCTATCGCGAACGCACTGATTCAAAACTCGACAGCACTTTATTAAACCGTGCAGCTTTTGCAGACCAATACGGTTTCATTGCATCATTTCGCGGAAAAAAAGAAAACCTGTTGCGCTTGAGCGTGAGCAACCGGAGACTGCGCGCTATCAACCCGGAACTCTTCACGGGTCAACCGGAAAACACATTGCTCACCCGGCTCGAATACAACTTTCGTGTGCGTGATGGCTTTATCACTTCATCCACATTTTATGAGGTGGGCAGCGGGCTGGAACAACAGCGCGAGTTCATTTACATTGAAGTGCAACCCGGCCAGGGCAACTACGTGTGGATAGATTATGATGCTGATGCAGTGAAAGATTTGGATGAATTCGAGATAGCACAATTCACCTACGAGGCGAACTACATACGCACTTTCGTGCAGAGCAACGAATACCAGCGCACGTACACCAACCAGTTTTCGCAATCACTCAACTTTACCCCATCGCGCATATTAAAGGACCCGAAGGGGTTGAAGAAATTCATTGCGCGATTCACGGATCAGGTTTCTCTTAAAGTGGATCGCAAAACAACCAGCGAAAACGAGGAGACGCGTTTCAATCCGTTCATTGATGCTATTGCAGACAGCACATTGCTTGCGCTGAACAGCAGTGTGCGCAACGTTCTTTTCTTCAACAAATCGAACCCCGCGTTCGGGATGGATTTCACCATGCAGGACAACCGCAACAAGAATCTTCTTTCCAATGGATTTGAATCGCGCACCGACCGGTTTCAGCAACTGGGCATTCGCGGATCATTGGTGCACGATGTGGTGTTGAGTTGCGACAATCGCGTGGGAGAAAAATCTGCTGCTTCGGATTTTCTGAGCGGGCGCAACTATGTGATTGCGTATTTCTCCATTGAACCGAAACTTACCTGGCAACCCGGAACATCGCAGCGCTTTTCGTTGCTTGCCGAAGTGGCCGAAAAAGACAACACTGCCGGGCAGGAGTTTGCCTCTATCCTAAAGTTTGGCGGTGAAGCCACATTGAGCAGTGTGGAGCGCGGCAGCCTGCAGGCGAGCCTCAACTATTACCGCATACGCTACAACAGTGGCGACAACAACTCGCTTGCGTTCGAGATGCTGGAGGGACTGGGAACAGGAAACAATTTTACATGGAGCGCATCGCTACAACGGAGCATTGCCAAAAATCTCCAGCTTACACTCTTATATAATGGCAGGAAACCGGAGGAGGTGAAAACAATACACAGTGGCGGGGTGCAAGTGAGGGCGGTGTTTTAGGTTAGCATTTTTCAGCTTGTGGAAGGCGGGCTTTAGGAGGACTTGAGAAGCAAGCAAGAATGTTTGTTGGATACACAACTGTTTGTTTACCGATTAAATCCCTTGTTTTAAAAATTTCAATTTATCTGTTGTTATCGGAAGTTTTGTTTATTCGCTTTAGCTTCCTCGATCTTCATACTTGGAATAAGTATATGATTGCAGTTAATGCAATGAGAATATATGGTGTGAATGTTGGCCAAGCTCCCGTAAAGAAAATTAATTATAGAAGATACTCTGAAACAATAATTAAAAATATAATAATTATTGAAGAGATCTGATTTACATAATTATTTAACCTTTTCGTTAAAGTTATAGACAATACCGCTATTGTTACTGCGACTATTGTTGGCAATAAAAACCATAATGCAATCAGATAACCGCAACCCCTCTACACCCTCTCCAACCTAAATCGGGTAGATAGGGATGGTTTTTGTCAAACGTTTTGTGAAGCATTCCAGTCGTAACGAGCAAAAGTAGGGTTAGCTTATTCACCCCATTCCTTCACAATCTAATTTCACCGCCTATAATTGGCTTCCTGATTTGCGATTTTCCAATTTATCTTGTCCAAATGCTTCCGGCAACACCACAGAAGCAATCTTACTTCTTCAAACCCTTTGGTGGAACCCGCGCACGCTCACCCAAACATCTTCCCCCAAAGCTCATCCACCCTGCCCACCGTTTCCACTTTTACAGAGGTGCGCAGTTCGCCAACACCTTTATTATAGGTAGATACATAAACTTCGGCAAAACCCAGTCGTGCACATTCCTGTATGCGTTGTTCGATGCGGGCAACGGGGCGAATCTCACCACTCAATCCTACTTCGCCTGCAAAACATGCATGGCGTGGCACCGGCAAATCCTGGTCGCTGGAAAGTATGGCGGTGATAACGGCAAGATCCATGGCGGGGTCTTCAATGCGCAGCCCGCCCGCCACATTGAGGAAAACATCTTTTGATGAAAGGCGAAATCCGCATCGTTTTTCTAACACTGCAAGAAGCATGTTTAATCTTCGGATGTCGTAGCCCGTGGTGCTGCGCTGCGGAGTGCCATACACCGCAGTGCTCACGAGTGCCTGCACTTCAACCAGCATGGGACGCAGGCCTTCCATAGTTGCGGCAATGGCCGAGCCTGAAAGATTTTCTCCCTGCGAGTGGATGAGTATTTCTGAAGGGTTTTGCACCTCGCGCAACCCTGCGCCCTGCATTTCATAAATGCCCAATTCATTGGTTGAACCGAAACGGTTTTTTAAACAACGCAGCAGGCGATATACATGATGACGGTCTCCTTCAAATTGCAATACACAATCCACCATGTGTTCCAACACTTTGGGTCCGGCAAGCGTACCTTCCTTAGTAATGTGGCCGATGAGGAACACTGCCGTGCCGCTCTCCTTTGCATATTGAAGAAGGCGGGCAGCACACTCGCGCACCTGCGAAATACTTCCGGGCGAACTATCAATTGCTTGTGTTGAAAGAGTCTGTATGGAATCAATCACCAGCACATCCGGATGCACTTCATCGAGATGATGAAGAATAGTTTCCAGCCCTGTTTCCATCACAACCAGGCATTGCGGATTCGTCATTCCAACCCGCTCCACGCGCATCTTTATTTGCTCTTCGCTTTCTTCACCACTCACGTAAAGAACAGTGAGATGCTGTTGTTGTAAAGCCATTTGTAACATCAGTGTGCTCTTACCGATGCCCGGTTCGCCACCGAAAAGAATCAAACTCCCGGGAACAATTCCACCACCAAGAACGCGGTTCAACTCTAAATCAACCAGCACAATTCGTTTGCGGGTTTCTGTTTCCAGTTCGTGCACCGGCTTGGGCCGCGATGTAGTTTTTTTTTGTGATTTGAGCGATGATGTTTCGCGTTGCAATACTTCTTCCACGTACGTATTCCATTCGCCACATGCGGGGCACCTGCCCAGAAATTTTGGTGACTGCGCTCCACAGTTCTGACAGAAGAAAGCGGTTTTGATTTTACTCATTGTTAAGGGTTGAATCCCGAAAGCAATCGGGATAAAGGTTAAACGTTTAAACGCCTTGCAAGGTCTTGAGTAAATGTGGTTGATTGAATCCCTAGGTAATCCGGATGGATGCTGCCTACTGCCCACTGCCTACTGCCTACTGCCCACTGCACACTGCCCACTGCCCACTGCCCACTGCCCACTGCCTACTGCCCACTGCCCACTGCCCACTGCCTACTGCCTACTGCCTACTGCCTACTGCCTACTGCCTACTGCCTACTGCCCACTGCCTACTGCCCACTGCCTACTGCCTACTCAATCATATGCCGCACAGGGTACTTTCGACTTGTCAGCGTTGGTGCAGGCTCTTATGGCAATTATGAATTCGTGCGAGTTGAGGCCATCTACCCTAAGGGGATTCACGGTTAAGTCATAGGCATAAGCCAGTGTCACAAATTTTATCACATTCAGTTTTATCAACCCGGTAAGTCCCACCCCAAAACGGCCTCCTAAACCGATGGTAATTTTCTCACGATACTCCAGTTGTGCGGTAAAATCAAAATCCATATCGCTGGCAGTAACATAGTTGATGTTGACTGCCGGTTTAAAGTAAAGGTCATCGTTCATGCGAATGGATCGCCCTGCTGTAAGGTGTACCATTCGTTGGAGGTCCGGGTCTTGTATTCCCAGTCCGGGAACCGCATTGGCTATTACGTTTTTTACACCAATGCCATAGAATCTGTCGCCACGATAAAGCCACAGCCCGAAATTTATTTTGGGCATGATGAAGCGGACGATAGGACCCGATATGGCGGGATCGAATTCCTGGTTTTCCAATGTCATGGCGCCATAGTCAATACGAAATTGCTGGAAGCCGACCGATGCGCCCGTGGCGAGCATGTACCTTCTTGCAACCCGCGCATGGTAGGCATAAGCCAGATGAAGGCTGGTGTAGCCGATTGGCCCCGCGTCATCTGTTTCCACCAAGCCACCCAGACCATGAAAATTGAACTTGCCTGATTTGGCCAGTTTTCCGTGCATGTTGGCAAAAGCTGTTTTGGGACCATCGGGCATTCCTGCCCATTGCCTCCTGTAGCCCAGTTTTATTTCGAGACACGGAGTGGCCCCTGCAACTGCAGGATTGTATGCAAAGTAGTTGTAAACAAAATGGGTGTAATGCGGAATTTGTTGTGCTGCACCTTGCAGCATCATCATAATAACCGTTGCGGATAAAATTGTTTTCTTCATTGCTTCAATTCATCAGTGGATGATGGTTACTGCACCGGTAATTTGCGGAATGGTTACTTCTGTAGAGTTCAGTTCTATCACATAATAATAGGTGCCTGTGGGCAGAAAACTCCCGCCATTGGTTCCATCCCAGGGTTGAGTGTAGCCGGTGGATCTAAAAACATTTTGACCCCAGCGTGAGAACAGGCTCACCTTGCAATTGGGGAATCGCTCAATTCCATTCATGTTCCAGGTGTCGTTAATGCCATCGCTGTTGGGGGTAAAGGTGTTGAAAATTTCGATGGGCGGTCCCACTTCCACGGTTACCAGATCGGTTACAGTGCATCCACCCACGGTTCCTTCCACCACGTAGGTGGTGGTTTGTTCGGGTGTTGAAACAGGGTTCTGGATATTGGGATCGTCCAGATAGGTTTCCGGTGACCAGATGTAACTCACCAGGGTATCGCCCCCCGGTCCAATCAAAAGATCGCCTCCGGTTACAAAGAGGTCGGCTGATTCGCCAAGGCTTATTTGAATGGGGTCAACACTGCCCTGAATGTCCACTGGTTCTCCGGCAATGGAAATGGAATAGGCACAGGCACCATTAGCAGGATCCTGGTTGGAACCCACAATGATGAAATACTGTGAGCTGGCGTTCACATCTTCCACCAACAATTGAAAACCGAGTGTGTCAGAATAACAATCCGTGGCATTGGACCAATTGGCGGGATTACAGGGATCTGTTCCCTGATTGTATTCGACTACCATAGCCATAACTGTATCGGCTCCGGCACTTCCGGGGCAGTCAATTCCATCAATGCTTACCAATACTTCACTTACAGCATTCGCGTTGTCGTTGGTGAGGAAACTGTAAAATGAACTTTGGCTCACATTCATGCAATCGTAAGAAAACGGAGCGGGAATCAGTTGTTCATCATCGGGGGAAGCATCGGCACAAGTGCCAACGGGGCTGCTGCACAATTGTGCACCAACGGTGCTGTACAACAGGAGGAAGGAGATCAGAATGCAAGGGTGTTTAAACATTTTTATAGATAGTGATCGGGTGTACGGAATTTCTGCGGGCAAAGTTCAACGGTAATGCTAAGTGTAAGTTGTTTCATCAATTTCTTTCTACACATTTATTTGTGCAGGATAGGGGATGAATTTACGAAGTATGAATGACCAAGTGCGGAGAGCGCGCCATCCGTAATTCTTAATTCTTCGTTCGTTTTATCGGTGTCTTCTTCAACGTTAACTCACAAAACCCCCCCGTTAAGAAGAATATCCCTGACGCAGGATAAAAGGCATGTCGGTCAAGTGCAAGGTGTGCATTTCTTTACGCCACAATTCAAAACCAACCTGATTGTCCCGTTGAACCCAAAACTTATTATCAGATGAAAAAGATTTTATTCCTTTTGCTGTTCTCTACCGGATTCACTTCTGTGAATGCACAACTGGTGGATGTTATCAATGAAGTGTTCGCGACCCCAGGCGTTATGGGTGAGATCCCTTTTGGATATACCACTTACCGCATCTATGCAAGGCTACAAGACCCGACAGACCGCATAAGTGCGGTATTTGGTTCTACCAGTCCTTCACCCATTCACCACGTGTGCATCCATTCGAGCAATACGGGAAATGCTATTTACAACAGCTCTTTTGCCGGACCGCTTGGCACGGATAACAACTGCGGTTTCTGGGGCTTTGTCCCGCAGATGCCGTTTGACTCGTTTGTAACATTTCAGGCTGTGGATACCCCAACTGACCCTTGTCCGCAATGCTCGCCAACCGGAACCATTTTCAATATTTCTACTCCGGCTAATGAAATCCCCGGTACGTTTGCGGTATCACCGCTTGGCCCGGATTTAACATTGGAAGACGGTGCCTGGTTCATTCCGAATGATGGGTCGTGCTATGGTTTCCCATCGGGTGCCGATAACAGAATTTTGATTGCACAGGTCACTCTACCAACCGGGACACTTGAGTACTGGCTGAATATTTCAATTTTTGATGAAGCCCTTGGAACCAACCAAATGATTTATGTGCATACACAACAGGCCCAACTTGGCATGGTGGGAATTGTTCAGGAAATTGATGGCAACTGTTTGGGGCTTGTATTTCCTTACCCGGGCGACTGTGGAGGACTTTGCATGGATACCGAAGCCTGCAATTATGCTCCGACATCGGAGGTGAACTGGAACTGTGTTTATCCGGGCTGCACCGATCCGCTGGCCTGTAACTACAACCCTGATGCCGGTTGTAATGATGGTTCATGTGTTCTCAATTTCTGCGGCTGTACTGATGCAGATGCATGCAACTATGAGCCGACAGCGATTACCGACAACGGCAGTCTGTCTAAAAACTACGTTTTATGATGTTTGTATTCGGGGACCTATCTTGATGATTTTTCATTTAAGCGATTCTCAGCGTATTCGTTTT
>JAWXCI010000047.1:0-56029 GCA_034408895.1 Flavobacteriales bacterium | reverse complement strand
TTGCGGAAATGTTACCGTTGCAACCCAAACTATTACTATTGTGGACAATGAACCACCCGTAATCCACAACGTTCCTGCATCTATTGACCTGGAATGCAATGATGCCGTACCACCATTGCCCGATGATGTGTATGCTACAGATAATTGTTCAGATGTAAGTTTGGTGTTCAACCAAACAATTGTGGAAGGATTCCCTTCCGGTAATGAATGTTTTCTATTGCCACCCCAAATGCTTGCACCAGAGTGGTCATTAACCCTTCTTGAATTTATGGGTAGCCAAGTTTATTTCACTCTTCAGGAAGGACAATTAATTACAGGCCCTGAAACAGTTGATGGCTCAACTGCCCAAATTACCGCCACTCTCAATAGCAGCTCAAATCCAAACGGAGGTTTCTACCTTACACTGGATTTGATTAATGGCATGGACTGGAATTCCTGGTCAAATCAGGCATGGCCCACTAGTTACAAGGATGACTGGAATTTTGCCGGAAACAATTATCTCAACTGGACCTATTACATCATCAGCAACACATCAGTTCTGGTAGGTTTTGGCGACTACGAAGGTTCTGTGCTCAACCTGGAACATGCGCCATCTAATCTCTATTATGGTTACCAACTTGGCCAGGCTGCGAATAACCTGACGGCTGCTTTTGGCAGTGGTGGATGGACTACTTATTCAGGCACTTTCATAGACTCATCGCAAGGCATCAATACGCAAGTAAGTGGAGGCAGCGATCTTGCATTTGAACATGAGTGCACCGAAGGCACAGGCGGTTGTCCTGAATCCACCATTATAAATACGTGGACTGCTACTGATGTTTGTGGTAATGTAACGGTGGAGGAACAAATAATCACAATTGGTGGAACAGAACCTCTCCCAACACCATCACCATCCTGCTCTGGCGATTTTAACAATGACCAGCATGTGAACGTTCAAGATCTACTGCATTTCAGTTCACATTACGGTTGTATCGGTGGAAATTGCTCTGCTACCGATATGAACAATGATAGCTTTGTGAACGCAACGGATTTGCTTGTTTTCATAGGCTTTTGGGGTAATTCCTGCCCATAAGCGTTTTTAGAAACAGTAAAACCATCAAGGTTGGTTACACAACCTTGATGGTTTATTATTTCAGGACAAGGTTATATTATTGTTGAATATCATTGATGTGCGTTATTACTTTATCAAACAACTCCCAGCGATAAAAAAGAATGACGAACGCAACTTATCAAGTCGAACAGCTTTACGACAAGTATGGTTCTAGGTTATATGGCATTGCTCTCGAAATATCGCCTGACCGTGAAGTTGCAGAAGAAATTATGACACGTACCTTCCAAAAATTGCTTAGGAAGGAAATATTATTGGGCAAACAGGCATCGGTTTGTGTCGCCCTCATCAGATTGCTTATCCAAACGGCACATTGACACCTCGAAAGAGGCTGGGTAAAAAGTGGTTTCTCACTAAAAAAGTTTGGAAACCATCCAGAGTTATACAATTTACTTTTTGAACAATTAAGTTTGGAAAACCATTGTGAGCAAAATCAGTTAACTCGCTCCCAGGCTATGATTCAAGTTCGTGAAGAATTTAATTCGTTGCGCCCACACAATGAGGTTGCGATATCCAACCATGACTAGAAAGCAATTTATACCCACCCATCATTAAAAATATTTTGTCGGAAATCTTGCCTGAAACTTTTTGTTGCTTTCCTTGCCTCAGTCATCAGTGTGTGTGGCACTCGGTTTCCCATCGGTTAACTAAAACGTGTGAAAGATGCAAACTTTCAATGGAACAATGTAATGCGAACCCAATTATGTACACGGATGTTTGCCGCTGTAACAATTAAGTTACGAAACTAAATTCACCTAAAAATGAAAGAAAATCAAAATGATCAACGCAACCAGGATAAGTCCGGTGGCAAAACAAGTCAATCCACATCGCAGGATTACAGCAAAAAAAGTACAGATCCTAACAATCCTACATCAGGACAAGGCGACCATGACCGTCAGGGTTCCGGTTCTACACAAGGCGGTCGCGAAGGTTCGCAAGGCAGCCAAGGTTCCGGTTCTACACAAGGCGGTCGCGAAGGTTCGCAAGGCAGCCAAGGTTCCGGTTCTTCACAAGGTGGCCGCGAAGGTTCGCAAGGCAGCCAAGGTTCTGGTTCTACTCAAGGCGGTCGCGAAGGTTCGCAAGGCAGCCAGGGTTCTGGTTCTTCACAAGGTGGCCGCGATGGTTCACAGGGTCAGGATCGCCAGGGTTCATCATCAACACAAGGCAAATCAGGTAGTTCCTCTGAAGGCTCCGAAGAAATGTCTGATGATGAAGAAACAACAGCCACAAAAAATTCGAGTGATTCAGGATCAAAAGAAAAGGAAAGCAGGACTGGTAGTCAAGATCTCAACAAAGGGAATAAGTAAAAATCTCTTTCTTCAAAAATCCCCGCACTTGCGGGGATTTTTTTTATATGCCAATTGATAAATCATCTCAATCCGGTAAAGTGTCATTTGTCATGTCAGTTTAATCCCAAAACAAATTCAGATCCTGTATAAATTTCGATTCAGATTCGAATTATGCACCAGACTGACAAATCTAAAAGCCTCAAAGACCCAGCAGCGAATCAACAATTCGGGTGTGAATGCTGTAAGATTTTTTGGAATTAGTGTAACATTAGATGGTTGATGGCCAAACATCTTTGCCGCGTTAATCATCAAAAAACTAAAACGGATTAACTCGAATCATCACTCACCTTTAATATTAAAGAAAAATGAAAAGCATAAACAACACACCCTCAAAAAACGGTACCGACAAATCCTCCAAAAATGGCACTCAGGCTAAAAGTAAGGCCGAAAAAACAAAACCCGGTGCAGCCGATGGATTGCGCGAACTGTTTGTAGCGGAACTGAAGGACATTTACTGGGCGGAAAAAGCACTCACCAAAGCAATTCCAAAAATGATCAAGAATGCCACTGCCGAAGAACTGGTAGAAGCCCTGACAGGTCACCTGGTAGAAACGAGGGAACACGTCACCAGATTAGAAGAAGTATTTGTGTCACTTGGTGAAAAAGCAGTGGCTAAAACGTGCGCAGCCATGGTTGGTTTAATTAAAGAAGGTGGGGAAATTATGGAAGATACTGAAAAAGGCATGGTGCGCGATGCTGGTATAATACTGGCCGGCCAAAAAATTGAGCATTACGAAATTGCAACTTACGGCACGCTGTGTTCATTTGCAAAAACCTTGGGAGAAGATGATGCTGCTGCCATGCTACTAGAGACTTTGAATGATGAAAAAGGGGCGGATGCGAAACTCTCCGAAATTGCTGAATCGTTTATTAATGAGGAAGCAGCAGATGAAGATGATGAAAATGAAGAAGAGTATAATGATCGCAATGCTGTTGTATCTAAAGCGAGGCGCAAATAATTTCATGCTTTTAACCACATCACGATACACCCTGAACATCGTGAGACAATAAAACTAAAACTAAGCGAAGTTAATTGATCGTATTCAATGGGGTCAATCATAATTAAATTCATAAACATATAAAAACAACAAAAATGGGAAATCTACTTTACATCATCGCGGTAATTTTGATTATTTTCTGGGCAATTGGATTCTTGGGATACAATTCCGGGGGAATAATTCACATCCTGCTGGTAATTGCAGTGATTGCAATCATCCTAAGAGTAATCCAGGGTAACAAAATAATAAATTAAAATTCAGTCAAACAATTAAAAACAAACAATTATGAGCACAGGTAAAATTTTATTGGGCGTATTGGCAGGAGTTGCCGTAGGCGCCACGTTGGGAATCTTATTCGCTCCCGACAAAGGATCAGCCACCAGAAAAAAAATATCCGATAAAGGCGGAGAGTACGCGGACGAAATTGGAGACAAATTCCATAAATTCGTTGACGGAGTTTCAAAGAAATTCGATTCCGCCAAGGAGAGTGTTAATGAAATGGCTGAAAACGGAAAATACAAAGCACAGGAGGCCGGATCACATTTGGCCTCTACAGCTAACCGCAAAATGTGACAAAGCTAAAATCAATCAATACCCATCAGATAACCATCTGATGGGTATTACTTCTTGTTTGCTTAAATAAAAAACAATCCATGGAAGATATAGCTAACCCCGAAACATCCGCCACTACTGAAAGCCCTGCAAGTCACATTCAATCCTTGTTGGAGCGAGCCGAATCGTATGGCAAAACTACTCTCGAGCTTACAAAACTTAAAATACTTGAAGCCGTCACCATCGTAGTAAGTACCGTTGTATCACGCCTTATAGTGCTTATTGTAATGGCTATGTTCGCTATAGTTCTTACCACCGGAGTAGCGCTCTATTTAGGAGAGTTACTGGGGAAAATGTACTACGGCTTCTTCATAGTTGCGGCATTTTATCTGCTTACAGGCATAGTGCTTCATTATCTGCTCAACAATTGGATAAAAAAGCCTATCAGCGATCTAATCATAAACGAGGCACTTCAGTAAAGCACAACCATTATGCAAAGTATAAATTCAGATACTGATCTAAGAGCGGCCATACTTCGTTTAGAAGCACGGCAGCAAAAAGAAGGCAAAATGCTGAAAGAGCAATTTGACCTGGCTTATGAAAGCATCAAACCAATCAACCTTATTAAGAACACCTTTAAGGAAGTGGTGGCCTCCGGGGATTTGAAAGATCAGATCCTAAATTCATCGGTGGGTTTGACTGCTGGCTTAATTTCCAAAAAAATATTTGAACGCGGAACAGGCAATCCAATTAAAAAGCTTATTGGCACTGCCATCATGTTTGGAGTTAAAAGAGTAGTGGCTCAGCATCCTGAGGTCATTAAGTCACTTGGCACTGGGTTGATGAACATCATCAGAAACAAATCAGGAGCCAGCACCAATGGAGTGCATAAGGACGAATCAGAGTAAACATTCCTGGTATTCGTATGGTCACTCCTGTGCAATTACCATTTTACGCAAAGGCAGCCCTTATAATAGTTGGATTATATGCGCTTATCAGCATGTTGTTCGTTGCACAGGGCATAATTCTCCCTGTGATCTTTGCCGTTCTTTTTGCCATTCTTCTTAGTCCACTTGTTAATTTTTTAGTGAGAAAAAAAATTAACAGGGCACTGGCTGTTGCCATTGTTGTGCTTTTATCCATTCTATTTGTTGTCGCACTTATCATGTTGCTTGCATCTCAGGCAACCATGTTGAAAGATGCTTTACCCCAACTGACGGCAAAATTTCGGGACATGTTGGGCCATACAGTTACCTGGGCATCGGGCTATTTTAATATTAGTCAGCAAAAAGTCAGCACTTGGTTATCTGAAACAAAAAATGACCTTATTCCAGAAAGCGGTGCTGCTATAGGCAGCACACTGAGTACCTTGGGCAGTGTACTTGCAGTGGTTTTTCTCACACCTGTTTATATCTTCATGCTCCTATTCTACCAACCCCATTTGGTCGAGTTTATACATCAAATTTTCGGGGCCGGTAACAACAGCAAGGTGAGTGAAATTCTCACAGCAATAAAGAAAATCATTCAAAGCTATCTCGTGGGGCTTTTTGCAGAAGTTGGCATTATAGCCACTCTGAATTCTATCGGTCTTTACATATTGGGCATTGATTACGCCCTTCTGTTGGGCATAGCAGGCGCACTTCTGAATATTATTCCATATCTTGGAGGACTTATCGCTATGGGGATATTTATGACCGTTGCGCTATTAACCAAAACACCCGTCTATGTGCTGTATGTAGGCGGGCTCTACACTTTGATTCAGTTGATAGACAATAACTACATTGTACCTAAAATAGTAGGATCGAGAGTGAAGCTTAACGCCTTTGTCTCCATACTCGTGGTTATTGCCGGAGCCGCGTTGTGGGGTATTCCAGGAATGTTTCTTTCTATTCCACTAACCGCAATTCTCAAACTTATTTTTGACCGTATTGATTCTTTAAAACCACTGGGATTTTTATTGGGAGATACCATGCCTCCTTTGGTAAAATTAAAACTCAATTTCAAGGACATTTCCAAAAGCTTCCAGGGCATCCTTCCTACTTTCAATCGGAAATAGGTAAAATTGAGTTGCCAATTTGATTTTTTCTACTCGGTGTCTATTCAAGCCAGAGTCACATTTCAGACAGCCGCTAAGTGATTAGGCAGCAGTGAGGCAAAATTTCACATAGTGTGACTTCCGTAATTATTTAGCAAATCCCTGTAACCATTTCAGATTACAAAAACCCAACTTTGCCCGCCAATTCTACAGGGAATCTTCAATTTCTTATCCATCGAAATCCAGTGAAATTATTTATCAAATACATGGTAAGCAACCGCTGCAAAATGGCGGTAAAGGAAGAGTTGAAGAAACTTGGACTTCACTTCGTGGTTGTTGATTTAGGCGAAGTGGAGGTCATGGAAAACATTTCTAAGGAGATAAGGGAACAATTGCAGATTGGCCTACTCACCTCCGGTCTTGAGTTAATGGATGACAAAAGATCCGTATTGATTGAAAAAATAAAAAATGCAATCATAGAAATGATTCATCATTCCGAAGCAATAATTAAAACAAATTTTTCTGACTACCTAAGTGAAAAACTGAATCAGAATTATACCCAACTAGCTCACTTGTTTTCCGAAGTACAGGGAACTACCATCGAACAATTCATTATCTCTCATAAAGTGGAACGCATAAAAGAATTAATTATTTATGATGAACTCAACATCACGGAAATAGCGTGGAAGATGAACTACAGCAGTGTCGCTCATCTTTCCAATCAATTTAAAAAATCTACAGGCCTCTCTCCCTCCCATTTTAAACAACTGAAAGTGAAAAGAAGAAGCCCTCTTGAAGAAATCGGGGAAAGAAGTTTAGCGACATAAAATGACCTAAAACCAATAAAATGGAAAACCAATTGAAATAATGAATCTCTATACGACAAGACTTTGGCAGAAGCCTCATAAGAACTGTGACAAAAAAAGCAATCCAGTAAAGTGAGTGCATACGTTGTTTGATGCGCAGATAAATCCATTCGAATTCTGGCCGTTTTTCACCAGAGTAAAATGGAAGACCATGAATCTATAGCACGCATTTTAAAAATCACAGCCAAACAAGCTGAGATGGGATTGGAAAGAACAGAGTATGAAGAATTAACTAAAAAAAAATGACAATACTCAATAAAAAAAACCAGGAATTCGAACGAACAAACACAGAAAGCGATCAAAAAACACGTGAAGTTGAAATGGCCAAATCCCAAAAATTAGCCTCACAGTATGCAAGAAGCTTGATTGAAGCCAGCCTTGATCCATTGGTTACTATCAGCACCCAAGGAAAGATTACGGATATGAATGATGCATTGTCTAGTATGACCGGAATAACGCGCAAAAACCTAACAGGTTCGGACTTCTTCAACTATTTTACCGAGCCACAAAAGGCCCGTGAAGTGTACCAGGATGTTTTTGCAAAAGGATCTATTGCCGATTCTCCCCTAACTCTTCGCCACAAGGCCGGCAAGCTCACCGATGTATTATTCAATGGATCGGTTTATAAAGATGATAATGGCAACGTGCTTGGTGCAGTTGTAGTAGCCAGGGACATTGCCGAGCAAAAATGGGCAGTAGAGTTGCGTGTTGCAAACAAAGAGCTTGATTTTCAGAAGAATGAGCAGGAAAAACGTGCTGCAGAATTAGTTATCGCAAATCAAGAACTTGCATTTCAAAATGCTGAAAAAGAAAAACGGGCTGCAGAATTAGTGATCGCCAATAAAGAGCTTGCTTTTCAAAATGATGAAAAAGAAAAACGGGCAGAAGAAAAAGAAAAACGGGCAGAAGAATTAATTATAGCCAACAAAGAACTTGCGTTTCAAAATGATGAAAAAGAAAAACGGACTGCGGAATTAGGCATTGCTAACAAAAAACTTGTCTTTGAAAACAATGAAAAAGAAAAACGAGCTGCGGAGCTTGTTGTAGCCAATAAAGAACTTGCCTTTCAAAATGATGAAAAAGAAAAAAGAGCTGCAGAGTTAGGCATTGCAAATAAAAAACTCGTCTTTGAAAATGATGAAAAAGAAAAACGAGCCGCGGAAAAGGAAAAAAGGGCTGAAGAGTTAATCGTAGCCAACAAAGAACTTGCTTTTCAAAATGATGAAAAAGAAAAAAGGGCAGCAGAGTTAGGTATTGCCAACAAAGAACTTGCTTTTCAAAATGATGAAAAAGAAAAAAGGGCAGCAGAGTTAGGTATTGCCAACAAAAAACTTGTCTTTGAAAATGATGAAAAAGAAAAACGGGCGGCAGAGCTGGGCGTTGCTAACAAAGAACTTGTATTTCAAAACAACGAGAAAGAAAAACGGGCGGCAGAATTAGTCATTGCTAACAAAGAGCTTGAGTTTCAAAATGATGAAAAAGAAAAACGGGCAGCAGAATTAGTCATTGCTGATATAGAACTGGATTTCCAAAACAAAGAAAAGGAAAAAAGGGCAATTGCGAATAAAGAATTGGAGGCCTTTACTTATTCTTTAAAATTGGCTTCTCAATATTCTCTCAGCTTAATTGAAGCCAGTCGTGACCCCTTGGTTACCATTAGTCCAGAAGGCAAAATAACAGATATGAATGAGGCAACGGTGAACATAACCGGCATAAAGCGTGAAAAACTTATCGGCTCAGATTTCTTCGATTATTTCACTGAACCGCAAAAGGCCCGCGAAGTATACCAGGAAGTGTTTGCCAAAGGTTCCGTTGCTGATTCTCCTCTTACTCTTCGCCATAAAAAGGGCAAACTTACCGATGTGCTATTCAACGGATCGGTGTATAAGGATGATAAAGGCAATGTACTCGGTGTTGTGATTGTGGCCCGGGATGTTACAGCCCAAAACTTACTTTCCAACTATTCGCTCAGTCTTATTGAAGCGAGCCGTGACCCATTATTTACAATTAGTCTTGAAGGCAAAATTACCGATTTAAACGAGGCAACAGTGGAGGCAACGGGTACAGCACGCGAGAAATTAATAGGGACGGATTTTTTTAATTATTTCACAGAACCCGATAAGGCTCGAAAAGGTTATCAACAGGTTTTTGCTAAGGGCTTTGTGGCAGATTATCCGCTAACTATAAAGGATCATAAGTTAACGGACGTGTTGTTCAACGGTTCAGTTTACAAAGACGGCAGGGGAAATGTGTTGGGCGCAGTGGTGGTTGCACGAGACATTACCGAGCAAAAAAGAATTGCCACAGAACTAACCGAGTCCAAAGTGTTTGCCGAATTAGCCACAGGGCTTGCCGAGGAAGCAAAAATAAAGGCGGAAAGAGCCACCCGGACAGCGGAGGATGCAATGAAAGCGAAACAGCAGTTTCTGTCCAATATGAGCCATGAAATCCGCACGCCCATGAACGCCATCATCGGATTTACAAAAGTGGTATTGAGAACTGATTTGACAGCAAAGCAAAAAGAATATCTCACAGCCATAAAAATGAGTGGCGATGCATTGATTGTGCTGATTAACGATATACTTGATCTGGCTAAAGTAGATGCCGGAAAAATGACATTTGAACGGACCCCTTTCAAAATGGCGCTGTCCATATCAGCCATGCTTCATTTGTTTGAGACAAAAATTCAGGAAAAGAATTTAGAGTTGGTGAAAGAATACGACAGAAAAATCCCGGAGGTATTAGTGGGCGACCCTGTGCGTCTACACCAGATTATATTAAACCTGGTGAGCAATGCGGTAAAGTTTACCTCCAAGGGAAAAATTACTGTAGGCGTGCATTTGTTGCAAGAAGACCACGAGGCAGCAACCATTGAGTTTTCCGTTACCGATACCGGAATTGGAATAGCAGAAACTAAACTTGAAAATATTTTTGACGATTTTCAACAGGCCACCAGCGGAACTTCCAGAATATATGGCGGCACTGGCTTAGGACTTGCAATTGTTAAACAATTAGTAGAATTGCAGGGAGGAAACATTCGCGTTGAGAGTAAAATTGATAGGGGTTCTACATTCAGTTTTACATTAAGTTTCATGAAAACAAAGGCAGAAGCCGAACAGGATACAGGAACCATAGAACTAGAAACGGAAATTAAAAACATAAAAGTGTTGGTTGTAGAAGACATTGCACTCAACCAGCTACTCATGAAAACCCTTTTGGACGATTTCGGATTCGAACGTGATATTGCCGGCAATGGAAAAATAGCTATTGAAAAACTAGAGACCAAATCTTACGATATTATCCTGATGGACTTACAAATGCCTGAAATGAATGGGTTTGAGGCTGCTGAATACATTCGAAATAAAATGAATTCGAAAATACCCATCATCGCTTTAACCGCTGATGTAACCACTGTGGATTTAGCAAAATGCAAAGCCGTTGGCATGAACGACTACATTGCAAAGCCGGTTGATGAAAGAGTACTTTACAATAAGATAGTGGGACTGGTAAAGAAACCAGTAGCTGCAAACCTCAACGAACAGAAGGAAAACGAAACTAAAAAGACAAAATGTATAGACCTAGAATATTTAATCCAACGCACTAAATCAAATCCAACCCTCATGATGGAAATGATTTCTCTTTACCTGGAGCAAACACCGCCACTAATCAGCGCAATGAAACAGGGCCTACAGGATCAGGATTGGATCTCACTGTATTCAGCCGTCCATAAAATGATTCCCTCATTCTCAATTATGGGTATCCATACGGATTTTGAGAACATGGCAAAAAAGGTCCAGGAATATGCAAGCATACAGAAACATTCCGATGGTATTGCAGACTTGGTTTTACAGCTTGCTAATGTGTGCACACAGGCGTGTCTGGAATTGGAAGAAGAGTTTAATACAATGAAAAACGCAACTTTATGAGCAACGAAAAAATAAAAATATTTCTAGTAGATGATGATGCAGTGTTTTTGAAGTCGTTGGAAATTGAATTTCTTCAACACGCTGACTTTATCGTTGAAACATTTGCAACTGGGGAGCTGCTTATGACAAAGCTTGCACAATTCCCTGACGTAATAATATTGGATTATCACCTTGACGGCATTACCAAAAACGCCATGAACGGAATGGAGACACTGGATAAAATAAAATCTTTCAATCCTGATATTCCTGTAGTGATGCTCTCTTCCCAAGATAAAATAGACGTGGCAATAAACTGCATGCACCATAGGGCATTTGATTATGTTGTGAAAAGTGAAACCGCCTTCGTACGTCTGAAAAAAATCATCTCGTCCATTTTCCGTTACCAAAAAATGGAAAAGGAGTTGAGATGGTATATGGAGCGCATTTAGTCATTCGCTACAATCGACTGCTCACGGCAAGGCGAAAGCTAATTCACTCTCAGGTGTGAATAATGTAACTATTTCTCAAGTTTATGCAACCTCATTTGATATCCAACTCTCAACCTTTGCAACCATCTTTTATCCAACTGGATTGAGTTTCTCGTGCAGTATACCAACTTACATTGATGGCAAAGACCACCTGTGAAGACTATGGCAAAAATCAAAAAAAGACGCTTTATAATTCTTAAAGTGGTAGTGGCATTGCTAGTAATAGTGCTGCTGCTTATTTCGCCCATTGTAAAATATTTAGTTGAAAAGTATGATGTGAAATACATTGGAAGGGAAATCACCCTGAGCGCGGCTTATGTAAATCCGTTCAATGGCTACATTCATTTCAGCAACTTCAAAATGTATGAATTGGACAGCGATAGCATTTTCTTTTCGGCTGAAGGTTTAAGTGGAAACCTCGCCCTGAGAAAAATATTCTCTGAAACTTATGAAATCCACGACCTCACACTAGACCGACCCCGCGGTGTAATTATACAAAATAAGGGGGACCTCAATTTTAATGACATAATAGAACTTTTTGCAGCAAAGGAGGACATTGATTCTACCAAAGTCCCTATTCATTTCAGCATTCTCAACATAAAGGTGAATGACGGAGAATTTCATTACCACGAAGAACTCATTCCCATCAGCTATTTTATCAAGCAGGTGAATATGGAAAGCACCGGGCTGCTTTGGAATGCTGATACAATAACGGTAAAATACTCATTTGCATCGGGCATTGGAAGCGGAGATATGAATGGCGATTTCACCATCAATAAGGAAACCCTGGATTATCGTTATGCTGCTGTAGCCAATAAATTCGATTTGCAAATAATAGAACAATACCTGAAGGATTTAACAAACTACGGAAATTTTTCTGCCAGCATTGATGCCGATATTAAATCGACAGGAAACTTCAACGATTCAGAAAATATCTCCGCCACTGGAATGCTGGCCATTAATGATTTTCACTTCGGGAAAAACCCGGAAGAAGACTACGCTTCCTTCGACAAATTTAGGGTGTTGATAACACAGTTAAGCCCGAATAATCACAAATACCTCTTCGATACGATCTCCCTAACTCAACCCTATTTTAACTATGAACGGTATGATTATTTGGACAATATGCAAACCATATTTGGGGAGGGTGGATCCAATGTGACAGCCGCTGCCTCTGGAACCGCAAAGTTTAATCTTATTCTTGAAATAGCTGATTATGTGAAATTGCTTGCCCGGAATTTCTTTGAGAGTGATTACAAGATTAACCGGTTGGCCATAACCGATGGCGACCTCAGATTTAATGACTATTCAATTAGCGAAAAATTCACTATTGGCTTAAACCCACTTTCAGTAGTTGCAGATTCTATTGACAAAAATCATAAGCGGGTTCGGTTATCCTTTAAATCAGGAATTAAACCGTATGGCAGTGCGTCAATTGCTCTCAGCATAAACCCTAAAGATAGTGGTGATTTCGATATGCAATACGCTTTTAAAGAATTGCCGGCTACTATGTTCAATCCCTACATAGTATCCCAAACCTCGTATCCGCTGGATAGGGGAACCATAGAACTTCATGGTACATGGAATGTCAGGAACAGTAGGATAAAAAGCGACAACCATCTGGTTATTATTGATCCCCGCGTAACCAAAAAGGTTCGAAACAAGGATACCGGATGGATTCCGGTTCCTTTAATAATGACCTTTGTGAGGGAACGCGGTAACGTTATTGATTACGAAATTCCAATAACGGGAAATCTATCAGATCCCAAATTTCATTTGCGAGATGTCGTCTTTGATTTGCTGGAAAATATTTTCGTTAAACCGGCCACAACACCTTATAGACTTCAGGTTAATACTATCGAAAGAGACATAGAAAAATCACTAACGTTGAGTTGGCCATTGCGCAGTAGTACTATTCTGCCCGCACAGGAAAAATTTATTAAACGCATGGCTGACTTTTTGCGCAAAAATCCGGAAGCCTCCATCACTGTATCCCCGCAGCAGTATGCGCTGAAAGAGAAGGAATATCTTCTGTTGTTCGAAGCGAAGAAAAAATATTACCTTGAATCTCATAAGCAAACTACCAAATCCTTGAGTGAAGATGATTCCCTCAAAATTAGCAAGATGTCAGCTAAAGATTCTTCATTTGTTCAATATTTAAATAAGCACGTAAAAGATTCAATGTTGTTTACCATACAAGGCAAATGCACAGCACTCCTTAAATCAGGCCTTGTTGATACCAAGTTTAAACAGCTAAATGAAGAAAGAGAAGATCTTTTTCTCTCATACTTTCTGACGGAAGAAGTGGAAAAACAGGTTAAAATTTCAAAAGCCGAAAACGTGATACCTTACAACGGATATTCATTCTATAAAATCAAATACGAAGGCGATCTGCCTGAAGCTCTGATCAAGGCCTATCAGGAGCTGAATGAACTGAATGAGGAGAAGCCAAGGGACAAATTCAAGGAAGACCGCAAAGAGCAAAGGAAAAACTCCAAAAAAGGAATATAAAATAATAAATATCAAAATTTCGACCATGCTGGACAATGTCAAAAAACACGAATTGTACTAAATGAAACCATTTAATACAATTAGCAAAGTAAAAAATTCTGTAGCGGTCCAATCGGTCAGGCTCAGTGAAAACACGTTGGCGAAAACGGCTGCTGCAGGCAACTTTTTCACGGATGTGGCAGATGTTTTTCTTTTCATAGTCCGCATCATTAGGGAAACGTTTTCGCGCAACTTCGAATTCAAGGAATTCTTGAGGCAATGCTTTCAAATCGGTTATAAGTCGCTGCCACTTGTTTCAATTACAGGAACTATTATGGGTTTGGTACTAACTATTCAATCCAGGCCTGTGCTGGTAGATTTTGGGGCAGTATCTATGCTACCAGGCATGGTAGCTATCTCTATTATCAGAGAAATGGGTCCTGTAATTACAGCACTTATCTGCGCGGGAAAAATAGGTTCTGGAATGGGTGCTGAATTGGGGTCAATGAAAGTGACCGAACAAATAGATGCCATGGAAGTTTCTTCCACCAACCCCATACGATTCCTTGTAGTAACAAGGGTGCTGGCAGCTACGCTTATGATTCCGATACTAATTCTATACGCAGATGCACTTGGCATTTTGGGAAGCTGGGCTGGAGCCAACATCAAAGGCGATGTTACTTTTGTTTTATTCTTTTCTCAAGCCTTTAGCCCGGTTGAGTTTATAGATTTTCTACCCGCGGTGGTTAAATCTTTCTTTTTTGGTGCAGTAATAGGATTTGTGGGATGTTATAAAGGTTACAATGCCGGGCGTGGTACTGAAAGTGTGGGAGTTGCCGCAAATTCAGCAGTTGTTTTAGCTTCTCTCCTGGTGATAATCGTTGATATGATAGCTGTACAAATTACCGATATGCTAATGTCATGAACGAACAGTACAAAGAAACACAAAGCAAATCGGACTTTCCGGCACAGGATGCTGAACCGGTGATAGAGATAACAAATCTGAAGAAATCATTTGGCCAGCAGGAGGTATTAAAAAATCTTTCGTTAAAGTTATTTGCAAACGAAAATTTGGTAGTACTTGGTAAATCAGGCACAGGAAAGTCCGTACTGATAAAATGTATCGTTAGTTTATTAAGCTCCGATAGCGGAACAATAAAAGTGTTTGGAAAAAACGTGACTTCTCTTAGCAGGAATGAATTGGCAGAATTGAGGCAGAAAATTGGTTTCCTTTTTCAAAGCGGTGCACTGTATGATTCAATGACTGTGAAGGAGAACCTGGAATTTCCTTTACGGAGAATAAAAAAGAATATGAGCGAAAAGGAAATTGGAGACAAGGTACAAGAAGTACTGGAGAATGTGGGTTTGGCTGACGCATTAAATAAAATGCCTTCTCAACTTTCGGGAGGTATGCGAAAAAGAATTAGTTTGGCTCGTACCATAGTTGTTGATCCCTTGTTAATGCTTTATGACGAACCTACTACTGGACTTGATCCAGTTACTTCCGATGAAATCAGTACACTCATCAACGATGTGCAGAAAAAATACAAAACCTCATCAATAATAATAACCCACGACATTAAGTGTGCGTGCAAAACAGCCGACAGGATTATAATGCTCTCTGACGGAGAAGTTTATAAAGACGGAAAAGTGGAGGACTTTGAAAACTCGACCGACCCATTAATCAAGTCATTTTTCAATTAAGTATCATCATAACCTCAATATTTTTTAAATCATGGAAACACATACTCAAAAATTTAAAGTAAGGTTAGGTTTGTTTGTAGCTGTGGGCATTGCGCTCTTTGTACTTGCCATATTTCTGATAGGTAGGCAGAAAAACCTGTTCGATCCAGTCTTTAAATTAGTCTCCACCTTCAATAATGTGAGCGGTTTGCAGGTCGGAAATAACATTCGTTTTTCCGGAATCAACGTTGGAACCGTAGAGAACATCAGCATTATTAACGACTCAACCGTCAGGGTGGATATGTGGATACGCAAGGATGTCCAGAAGTTTATCAAGTCGGATTGCTCGGTGACCGTTGGCTCCGAAGGACTCATTGGTGACAGGTTATTAATTATTACCCAAGGAACCTCTGATGCGCCTTTAGCTGAAGAAGGTCAACAATTATCATCCACAGAACCTATAGAAACTGATGCTATAATGGCAAGCCTTCAGGTAACTGCCGGTAATGCCGAAATTATATCATTGGAGTTGGCAGAAATAATGATGAACCTAAATAGCGGAAACGGTACGCTCGGTCGGTTAATTCAAGATTCTACCATTGCTGAAAATCTCAACCAAACTATGGTAAACCTCAAGCAAAGCACCAAAGGGTTAAATGAAAATATGGAAGCCGCCAAAGACAATATCCTCCTAAAAGGTCACTTCAAGAAAAAAGAAAGGGAAGCAGAAAAAGCAAAGAAAGCACTGGAAGACCAAAAGGAAAAAGACAAACGTGAACAGGAGAAAAAGGAAAGTAAGAAAGAATAAGAATTACTTCTGGTAATGGAAATAAATAAACTTAGAGTTGGTGAGTCACACCATTTGAAAAAATCGCCACAAGACCGGTAATAAATTAGCAACTACCTTTAGTAATTCATAATACGATATTTTTGCAGTGATAATATCAAACATTAACCGTTGCGGACGTGGCACAGAAATATGCTTTTATTCTTTTTCGGTTTAACACTGATTCAGGCTGCCTTATTCGCACAGCAAACACCTGCACGATCCGATTCAACCAAACTGTACGAGAATATAGAATCTTATTCAAGACGAAGCAAGCTGACAAAGTTCATATACCGCATGATTTTCAGGCCGGTATTAACCACCTCATCAAAAAGCGCAGTTAAACAACGCGTCTATAAAAAACTTATCCAGAAACCGTACAGCGACTTTGAGGGCAAAATTATCAGATATATCAAAATTGAAACACTCGACCCTTTCGGGCATACTATTGCTGACACGGCAGTAGGAGCACAAAACATATTTTTAAGAACCGGAAATAAGCTACACATAAAATCCCAGTCCATCACTATCAGGAACCTCCTGCTGATCCGGCAAAACCAAATTTTCGATTCTTTGCTTGTAAAAGAATCCGAGCGGCTTGTTCGCAGTCAGGGTTACATTCGAGATGTTTCATTTTTTGTCAGGGCAATTTCAGAAAATTCCGATTCGGTTGATATTATCATACGTGAACTGGATAGATGGAGTATTATACCCAAAGGTGACTTTTCCAATTCGCGTTTGGCCATTCAGTTAAATGATAAAAATTTTTTGGGGATGGGGCATGAATTCAAAAATGCTTACACCTGGTACCACAATACGGGAAAGGATGCCTACAATACCAGTTACAGTATTCCCAACATTCGCAATACCTATATTAATACCACGCTCAACTATGGTACTGACGAATTCCAGAACTTTACAAAGAGCATTTCCGCAGACCGTCCTTTCTTTTCACCTTTTGCCAAATGGGCAGCAGGTATCCGGTTCACCCAACAATTTAAACAGTTTTTCAGTGAACCGGGAGATTCACTTTACCTGATTCAAAACTTCAAGTACAACAGTCAGGATTATTGGGCCGGCAATGCCATGCAGATATTCAGGGGCAATTCTGAAAACAACCGTACCACTAATTTTATTTCCGCAATCCGGTTTTTACGAAAACGTCATCTGGAAATGCCATCGGTGGACACCCTACAAATCTATTCAGACGAATCATTTTACCTTGCCGGTATAGGAATCACTACCCGAAAATTTGTACAGGATAAGTTTATTTTTAATTGGGGCGTAACAGAAGATGTACCCATAGGAAAAGCCTATGGCCTTACGGGCGGCTATCAGGAAAAAAATAACACCGGGCGTTTGTATCTGGGCGCACGCATTTCTATGGGGAACTATTATCCGTGGGGCTACCTTAGCTCTAACTATGAATACGGCTGTTTCTTTCGAAATGCACACGCACAGCAAGGTGTTTTTTCTGTGGGGCTTATCTATTTTACAGGCTTAGCGCAATTGGGCAAATGGAACTTCCGGCAATTTGCCAAAATCCAGATGAGTCTCGGTATCAATCGCTTTAGTTTCGAAAACCTGAGCATCAATGACGGAGAAGGCATTGATGGATTCAATGGTTCAGCATTGGACGGCACCAACCGTTTATTGTGCAAACTGCAAACACAATCCTACGCGCCATGGAATTTAATTGGCTTCCGTTTTGGGCCATATCTCATATATTCACTTGGCATACTTGGTGATGCTGCAACAGGGTTTAAACGCAGTAAAGCGTATTCGCAAATCGGGTTGGGGGTTTTAATAAGAAATGACAATCTGGTTTTTAATACGTTTCAATTCTCCATATCCTTTTATCCGGTCATTCCAGGCACTGGCCAGGATATTTTTAAGCTAAATTCATTCAAAACAACTGATTTTGGATTCGGGTCGTTCAATATAGGAAAGCCGGCAACAGCCGCATTCCAATAGAACGGTCGTATGAAGAATTCCTATTTTTGACCTCATGCGAATAAAACAAAGAGCAAAAAATACTGGTTCGCTTCTTAAAGCAACTTTCCACGAATTTATGGCGGACAATGCCCTAAAGCTGAGCGCAGCATTATCTTATTATACCATTTTTTCACTGCCACCTCTACTCATTATTATTATTAGCCTCTGCGGATTCTTCTTTGGGGCAGATGCCGTAAGGGGCGAATTATTCGGGCAGATTAACGGGTTGGTGGGCAACGAAGCAGCGCTGCAAATCCAGGAAACAATCAAAAACGTCAGCTTATCGAAGAGTAGTGTATTTGCGACAACATTGGGACTTGTTGTAATTCTTATAGGTGCATCAGGCGTTTTTGCCGAAATTCAGGATTCGATCAACTTTATCTGGGGCATAAAAGCTAAACCGAAAAGAGGCTTCAAAAAATTTATCAAAAACAGGTTGATGTCATTTTCCATGATTGGATCAGTGGGGTTCTTATTGCTGGTAGGTTTAATTGCAAATTCACTCATGGATATTCTGAATAAGGGGTTGGCGGCACATTTTCAACGTGACACCGTTTATTCCTTTTATATCATGAACCTGCTTGTGGTCTTCGTTATTACCACGCTTCTATTCACTGTCATATTTAAAACTTTGCCTGACGGAAAGGTTGTATTGCGAGATTGCATTGTTGGAGCCTCCTTTACAGCTGTACTCTTTATGGTCGGGAAATTTGCCATTGGCGCCTATCTTGGTAGTTCAGCTATAGCATCGGTATATGGCGCTGCTGGCTCAGTAATTTTAATTTTAGTGTGGGTTTACTATTCAGCCATTATTCTTTACTTTGGTGCTGAGTTCACAAAGATGTACGCTCTAACTCATGGCCAAAAAATAGTACCTAACGCCTATTCCGTTCAGATAATAAAGGAAAAGATTGAAATAGAAAGTTAGATGCCGTCCTCCCTCCTGCTTTTTCTGTCCAGCCTGTTCTGTTTCTTATTGCCTTTTGCAGCCTTACCAGCTTCTCTGGAAACACTGGATTTTATGCCTGACAATATAGCCTTATAACAATAATTAAAAAGGAATTTTTCAGGATCTGATTCACATTCTATTATCCCTTCCCTCACTGCTTCGCCCGGAACAGGATTTGAATTCAGTATTATTCTATTTGCAATTATTGAAATAACACGTTCTTTAAGCGAGGTAGTATCATCCGTTCGTTTATTTTTGACCGCCACATCCAATCCGCTGTAGAGCATGGTCATATTGCCGTCCGCCTTATTATTATCAGCCACAAAGCTAAAGTTCATTTTTTCCATTCTCCCTGCCGTGGCATATACAAAACCGTTATTCTCCATAATAGGATTCAAGGCACTTGCATCCATACCCGTCATAGTTCCTTGCACCGTAAATGTATTTCTTGCATCAAAAAGTCTCGTCTTTAAATAAATATTAAGCTTCCCACGTCCCATTACCAGGGCTTCGCTCCTTAATTCCAGAAACGACTTTTCTGTTTTATACAAGGTATCGTTACTGATGTTGTAAATTCTTGCTTTGATCTCTTCAAAACTAATGTGCCCGGCAGCGTTGGCCTCTTCCGCGTGCTCCTTGTAATACACCTTACCACTTTCAATCCCGATGGAATCAATGCTTATCATTCCAGGATAATTGTAAATGATTTGTTGGAACGTTGGCCTGCTGCGGTGCCTGAAGGCTTTGCGCTTATCGCGAAAAACATTCATATCCATTTCACCGATTTCAATATAGGAGCATGTGAGGATATTCGAACTGGCGTAGGCAGAGGCGGAAAAATCCAGAAAGGTAATATGGCTACACTCCACTTCGATACAATCCGTTTCAAATTCAAAGCGTGAAGTAAAATCATAACCGGTATAATTCGGCAGAACTGAAATCTTCTTTAAAGTCAGCGCTTTTGAACTGGTTGAATAGTTGATGTCGGTGCCTTTGAATGAATACATGCCGACAGCAGTCTTGGAAACCATTTCCTCCACTTCGAAATCAAATTCCTTCAAAATTCCGTTAGTTAGTGTGTCGCCCTTGTTTATTTGCAAATCATACGCTTTTAATTTACCCTGCTTTAACACAAGAGTTCGCACACCTCCAGAGTCTCCTACTTCAAGGTTTATTTCCTCAATCCTCATTGTACCAATCCTGATATTTGAGGGTAATATGGTGGGCGGCTTCAATTCTTTCGCAGAAGAAATATTCCCCCTCGCATTACATCGAGATACAGAGATTTCTCTGATGTCTAAGTCCTTTCTGAACAATGAGCCCAGATTGATTCCTGATAGTCGAATGGACGATAACCCAATAGTTAAATGGTTGTCCGATTCCTTCGCTCTGGAGAAAACTTCAATGTTTTTCAATGTGATTCCACGATCCAAAATAGAAATATCAACTCCTCCTATTTCAACTGAATAGATTTTACTACCATCATTAAATGAATTTTCAATTTTTTTCCCAACCCAGGGTTCAATCCATACCATAGTAATGATTTTAAGCAATACTAACAGCGCAAGCAACCCAATTAATATTTTTATCAGCACTTTTCCCATCATACCTTGAAACAGTTTCCAGTTGTGGCGTTCTAATACATTTTAGTCCGGAAAATAATTTGGAAAGGTGCCAGCCGCTGCATTCTTAATACTTACAAGTTTTAGAGGAAAGATTGTATTTTCACCACATTTGAACCAGTCTGGAGTTGGCAATCTGAAAAACGTGTGATCGTTGTAAGACCTAATCTGAAATATGTAACTTTTGGCATGTTGAGGTTTTTCACTTTCGCGGCATACTCACTCAGTTAAAATGTAAGCAACATGATAGATAGTCCAAATGAACAGCCTCGTACGGGAAAATCTGATAGCCCGTCCCCTCAAACATCCACACAGGGCACAAACCAACAGGAGGCTAGTCGTTCCAATTCAACTCCCGTAGAGCAAATAGAACAAGATAATAAACAACGCCAAAGCTCAACTACCTCAGGTAGTAAATCGAATAGGGCGGACGGATTCACTGCCGAACATGGCGAGCAAACAACTGGAGAAACCCCTGCTGCCAGAACATCCAGCGATATCCACTTAGGGGAAAAAGAAAACAACACCCCAAAACAAGCAACAAATAGTGGAAATAGTTAAATTATTACTAACTACTGCCTTTATTAAAACCAATAAATAGAACTTACCTTGCGTGAAGAAATCAATTTTTCCCATGAGTTTGAGATAGTCTTCTTCCTTTAAAAAACTTTTACCTTTAAAAACTGATTTCAATACAAATGATAACCCCTGAAAACACAACTGAACCTGTTGATGCCAATATTACATCGGGTGATAATCTTTCCTTTTGGCTTACCGATATCCAACCCATTGCTTTCAATAAATTAAACCATGAAATTGAAACCGATGTCCTGGTTATAGGAGGAGGCATTGCCGGACTTACCACTGCTTATTGTTTAGCTAAAGAAGGACAAAAAGTAGTATTGGTTGAAGATGGCTTTATTGGAAGTGGCGAAACCGGCAGAACAACTGCTCACCTCACCACTGCACTTGATGACCGTTATTTTGAACTGGAAAAAACGTTTGACAAACACACCGCTCAATTAGCAGCAAATAGTCACATGGCGGCTATCCAATGGATTGCCAATACGGTTAAACATAACCACATTGATTGCCAATTTAAAAAAGTAGATGGTTATTTGTTTTTACACCCTTCCGACACCAGGGAAACACTGGAAAAGGAGTATGCGGCCACCAAAAATGCAGGCTTGATTACAGAAATGTTAAACTCAGTTCCAGGAATTGCAGCCGAAGAAGATAAATGGTGTATTAAATTTCCTGACCAGGCGCAGTTTCATATTATGCATTACCTGAAAGGCCTGGCCGATGCCTTTGTAAAATTGGGAGGAAGCATTTACACAGAAACCAAAGGGGAAAACATTACCAAAGAGGGTGCTGACGCTAATGGTTACAAAATAAAGGCAAAGCACATTGTGGTTGCCACGAATACTCCCATCAACGACTGGGTAGCCATGCACACCAAACAATGGCCATACCGTACGTATGTCATTGGATCCAAGGTGCCAAAAGGGATATTACCCTATGCGTTATGGTGGGATACCGGCAACCATAATTCAAAGTGGGTATCGCAGCCTTACCACTATGTTCGTTTGGCTGAATTCAATGAAGAGTTTGATGTTCTCATTGCCGGAGGTGAAGACCACCGCACGGGCCAGGCAGATGCTGAGCACATTGAAGAAGAGGACAGGTATAATAAACTAGAGGAATGGACCAGGAAGCGTTTTCCTGCAACCGGAACAATTGATTTTAAATGGTCGGGGCAGGTAATGGAACCCATAGATTCATTGGCGTTTCTTGGAAAAAATCCGGGTGACGAAAATATATACATCATTACAGGAGATTCTGGCAACGGCATGACGCACGGTACGCTAGGCGGAATGATTATATCCGACCTCATAACCGGCAAAGAAAACCCTTGGGCAAAAATATATAGCCCTTCCCGCATAACTCTTAAAACAACTGGAGATTATCTACACGAAGTGGGCAATATGGTGGCACAGTTCACCGATTGGTTTACTCCTGAAGACATAAAAAAAACGGACGAACTGAAGCCCGGTCAAGGCGGAATCATTGCCTCTGGTTTGAAGAAGATAGCGGTGTATCGGGACGAGCAGAATGAGCTTCACGTCTGCACTGCTGTCTGCCCACACCTGGGTGGAATACTTCAATGGAATGCGGACGAAAAAACATTTGATTGCCCAATGCATGGATCGCGATTTACCACGGAGGGCAAGGTGATTAACGGTCCTGCATCTACCGATCTAAAGAAAATAGATATACAGCAGGAACAAAAGGTTTAAACTATCTAAACTATTAATTCAATGGCCAAAACTAAAACTGTGAAAAAGCCGACATTCAACAATGCCAAGATTGATGACCTTGCTAAAAACACAGAAAGTGGACAAGATCATTTCTTAACGACCAATCAAGGCCTTAGAATAAATGACGATCAAAACTCATTAAAGTCAGGCGAGCGCGGATCAACCTTGCTGGAAGATTTTCAGCTCAGGGAAAAGATTACACACTTTGACCATGAAAGAATTCCAGAACGAATTGTACATGCCAGGGGCAGTGCGGCTCATGGGTATTTTGAACTTTATGAATCCATGACGAAATACACCCGGGCTAAATTTCTGCAAACTCCGGGGATGCGAACTCCCGTCTTTACAAGATTCAGTACAGTGGCAGGTTCACGCGGATCATCAGATCTGGCGCGAGATGTTCGGGGCTTTTCAGTTAAGTTTTATACCGAAGAAGGAAATTATGATTTGGTGGGCAACAATATCCCGGTGTTCTTTATCCAGGATGCTGTTAAGTTTCCCGATCTTATCCATGCTGTGAAGCCGGAGCCAAACAACGAAATGCCTCAGGCAGCATCAGCCCACGATACTTTTTGGGATTTCGTTTCGCTCATGCCCGAAAGTATGCACATGATTATGTGGGCCATGAGCGACCGTGCCATTCCCCGAAGCCTGCGCATGATGGAGGGATTTGGTGTTCACACGTTTCGTTTTGTCAATGAAAACAACAAATCAGTATTCGTGAAGTTTCATTGGAAACCAGTGTTGGGTGTTCATTCCGTGGCGTGGGACGAAGCACAAAAAATTTCAGGAAAGGATTCGGATTTCCATAGAAGAGATTTATGGGAGGCGATAGAAAGTGGCAACTTCCCTGAATGGAATTTTGGAGTACAAATAGTGGAGGAAAAGGATGAGCATAAGTTCGACTTCGATTTGCTTGATCCTACCAAGCTTATTCCTGAAGAGCTTGTCCCTGTGCAAATTATAGGTAAGATGACTTTAAACCGCAACCCCGATAATTTTTTTGCGGAAACCGAACAAGTTGCATTCCACCCCGGTCATCTTGTTTCCGGAATTGATTTCAGTAATGATCCATTGTTGCAGGGGCGTTTATTCTCCTACACCGATACACAGCTAAGCAGGTTAGGCGGACCCAATTTTCATGAAATTCCTATCAACCGTCCCATAACCCCAGTTCACAATAACCAGCGTGACGGACACATGCGCCAAACCATTGATAAAGGCCAGGCGAGCTATCATCCTAACACCACCGGCAACGGCTGCCCGTTTCAAGCTAAAGCTAGCGAAGGTGGATTTGTTTCCTATAACGAAAGAATAGATGCAAGAAAGGTTCGTGCACGAAGCCGAAGTTTCTTCGATCATTTCAGCCAGGCTACTTTATTCTATAATAGCCAGAGCGAGGCGGAGAAAAATCATATAGTCGAAGCGTTTAAGTTCGAATTAGGCAAGCTAAAGTCCGATGCAATACGTGAGCGCGTAACAGGTATGCTCACACAGGTGGACAAAACCCTGGCAGCCAGAGTAGCCCGAGGATTGGGAATCGCGGTGCCCAAGGCTCCCGAGCGACCCATGAACCTGAGCATTCCGGCAGATGGTGATCCCAAAAAATTCGAGCCTGTTAAAGTTATTTCGGCACTACTAAGTTCAAAAGCGCTGAGCATGGTCAACACCGTGAAAGACAACATTAAAACCAGGCAGATAGCCATTCTTGCTGCTGATGGAGTGGACGAAGTTTCGTTAAACATAATGAAAGTCGCGCTGGAAACTGAGGGAGCGCAAACAAAAATAATAGCACCTCATTTGGGATACATTACCTCTTCAAAGGAGAAAAAGGTAAAAGTGGATCAAAGCCTGCTAACAGCAGCTTCGGTTTTATTTGATGCTGTATATGTGCCAGATGGAAAACGAAGCGCAGCGGCATTGGAGCGTGAACCCGATGCCATTCATTTTATTAATGAAACTTATAAACATTGTAAAGCTATAGCAGCTAACGGTGCAGGTGCTAACCTTATTTATGCAACCAGTGCAGGAAACAAAATACTCGAGGAAAATAAAGCCGGCAATCACAACCCTTCAACCGGTGTTTTAATAAATCGTAGCGCAAAAGAATTTGTGGCAGCCATTGCCAGGCACCGCTATTGGGATCGTGAAATTGCAAACAAAGTTCCTGCGTAATCCCTCCTACTCTACTTCCGCAACCCTGAGTACAAAACTAACAAAGCCAAATAACTAAAACTAAATATAATGAATAACATTTTTAGAGGATTAATTGCCGGTTATGGTGCCAAAAAATTAGGTGGTGGATGCCTGGGCACTATTGTCGTATTTATTATAATTTGGGTGATACTAGGTCAGTGCAACTAAAAGCTTACAGCCCCGGTGAAAATTTCCATCAGCAACTTATTACGCTGTGTGGAAAAGCATGTGCTCCGCTTTCATGCTTTGTTATACGTGGCATAAACAAACGGCACTCACACGTTCCATAAATCTGTGAATTATGCAATAATTTCCGTGGTTCATGTAAACTTGACTCAAGACCGAAGGACCAAATTTGCAACTGTTTAATTACTCTTCTTCACAATATAAAAACAACTAAAAATGACAAAATTCGCATTGTGTGTTACACTCAAAGCCAAAGCGAGCCAAAAAAAGGAAGTATAAGAATAGCGGGTGACAGCACTTATGGCATTTTCGACACTTTCTCCAGCGAGGAAGGGCGCAAAGCCCACCTGGCAGGTAAAGTGGCGGCAGCCCTCATGGAAAAAGCCCCTGACCTCTTCTCGAAAGACCCGTTGATTGAGCAACTCAATATCCTGGTGGTAAAGAGACAAAATGAAACAGTAAATTCTTAAATCACTAATAAAAATAACAAAACATGGAAAACGAAAAATCAATTGAAGTACTTAATACTTTAATAGAAATTAACAACGACCGTATACAAGGTTATGAAACTGCCTTGAACGAAACGGAAGAATCAGATTTGAAAGCCTTGTTCGCACAGTTTGCCTACACCAGCCAAAAATGTAAACAGGAACTGGTTGGCGAGGTTCAAAAATTGGGTGGAACTCCACTGGAAGGTACAACTACATCGGGCAAGTTTTTCAGGCTCTGGATGGATGTTAAAGCTGCACTGACAGGGAAGGATCGCAAGGCCATTCTAAGTTCTTGTGAGTATGGCGAGGACACAGCCGTAGAGACTTATGACAACGCGGCAGAAAAGAACAGGGAACACCTCACCTCCGATCAACTGGCCATGATAACTGCACAAAGGGGATTAATAAAGGCGGATCATGACAAGGTGAAAGGCTTGCGTGACAGCGTGCTGGAACATCATTAAATATCAGTGGATTAAACACAAGAAGGAGCCGAAGAGCACAAACACTGTTCTTCGGCTTTTTTGTACTTATTATTTCTTAATTAAACAAGGCATCGAAAGGGTTGACTGAGTGCATTTTTAGCAAGCTTGAGCTGCCATCTCTAAATATTTTTGCTGGCAGCATTAAACGACAGTTGCTGCATACTGCATGGACCCAACCCGGTTCACCAGCCTCTTTAGCATCATACTATAAAATGATTGTAGCGGAGATAAAGTCAGCTAATCTTAGTTCGCATTAATAGGCTGTCTCAAAAGCAATAAATCTCATAAGGATCACATATATACGCCAGCTAAACGGGGCCGCCACAATCACCGTGTGCACCGCCCCCAATGCCACCACACCCCGCGCAGCTGGGGTTACCAACCGGGCGTGGCCATTACCCGCAAAATAGCATTTCAGGGCATGGGCTTTACACCCCATATGGTGCCAAACTCATCTTCACAAACCCAAACCCCGAAGTGGTGAACGTGAGAGCGCAGCTGCACGATGTGTAGTATGAATATGAGGTAGTTAGCATACATGAACTCTCCATTTAGTTCATTTGTTCGGGTGGAGCGTTCATTTGTTCGGATGGAGCGTTCATTCATTCGGATGGAGCGTTCATTCATTCGGACAGACCGTTCATTTATGCGGAAGGAGCGTTCATTTTGTGAAATAAATGACCCCTCCGAGCGGATAAACGACCTCCCAGGGCGGAAATGACATTCAATAAGCAAAAGTTCCAAATCAGCCACATGGAATCACTATGCAAACTATTGCGCTGCTTGCCCAGCGACCAATTCGCCTGGACGCCCGATGATTCCACCGAAAATGTTCTGGCAAACCCCCTGCAATCCATCGGCAAAAAAGACCTTCCCAACCGATTCAACCGGAGAAATCGCATCGCCTCGTTTACCCCCTCGCCTGCTCAACAGAATGAATATCCACCCGTGGTTGCCCAACAAACAGGGCATTGAGAAGTAAACCGTTAATCAGTTGAGCAGAAAGTGAGGATGCCGCTGAGAATAATAGCATAATGGTGTAAATTGTTTCATAGACTCAACGCCTTCTTACGTTTGGAATGACGGCTTGAACTACAATGTTCGGTAAGATTGTTCTTGCTCTTGTGTGGTTCTAATGCTTGAACCTTGCCCGTTGATAAAGTTGATCAGATCGGTGTTTAATTTCTCCCTCTCTGTAATAAACAAGCCATGAGGGGCATTATCGTATCTCAAATAAGTGGCGTGTGGGAGTAAGGCCGCAGTTTTATCTCCTGACACAGCAATGGGTACTGTTTTGTCTTCATCGCCATGAATTATCAATGTAGGAACATCTATTTTGGTTACATCCTCCCTGAAATCCGTTGCTGAAAATGACCGAACACAATCTATTGTGGCTTTGGCTGAACTGTTAAGACATTGCGCCTGATTCCAGTCTAATATCTCCTGACTAACAGGATGGGTAATCATATTTACACCGTAGAATTTTTTAGCAAAACCTGCAAGAAACGCTGGGCGGTCAGCCTTTAGCTTTTCCACCATTTCGTCAAAGTTTTTCTTATCAACTCCTTCAGGGTTGTCCTCAGTCTTTAACATATATGGAGTGACTGCACTTATGAGCACAACCTTGGAAATACGATCTGTGCCATAGTTACCAATGTAACGGGCAATTTCGCCACCGCCCATTGAAAATCCAACCAGCGTTACATCTTCTAAGTTAAGCGTATCAATCACTGCTTTCAGATCCTCTGCCAGTGTATCATAGTCGTACTTCTCCCATTGGCGGCTGGATTTGCCAAACCCTCTGCGGTCGTAAGCTATACAACGGAGATTATATTTGGGTAGTTCCATTAACTGGTATTCCCACATCTCATGGTTCAATGGCCAACCGTGGATAAATATCACCGGCTTGCCAGTTCCGTATTCCTGAAAAAATAATTTTACAGGATTGCCTGATGCATCGGGACTTGATTTAACAATACTCATGTTTTTATTTTATTTGTCTCACGCAAAAGCGCAAAGAAATTTAACTGTATCAGGAAAATAACCTTTGCGCCTTTGCACCTTCGCGTGAGAGTTTATTGGTTTATTCTGGATTTTTTTCTAACCGCGCATCATTCAAATTACCAGTACGTATGTAATTTCCATCACGATCAAAATAATACCTGTTGGTTCCGGTTACTGAATAATAAGTAGTGGTTCCGTTCATTTCATCCCTCCAAACCCTGTATCCGGAATCGGTCGGATAATTCTTCTTATGGTAGGCATTGATATTTACAGGGACATCTATAGGACTAATCATGGTGCCGTTTGAAACCATGCGCCCGTTTTGATCATAAGAAACCATGCGCTGACGCTTGGTATCATCGTTGAAATAGGCATTGTTGTATCCGTTTTCATTCTTCCACGAAGCGTTGGAGTTGGGATATTTGGTGTCAAATTCCGTTCGGTAATTGTTTGGTGTCGTCTGTGCATTGACGGTTGCCATGGCAGCCACCACCAGGAACATAAAAATTGTTGTTTTCTTCATTGTTTTTAGTTTTAAATAGTTTAAATTATTTGTTTATTTATCGCGCTGCGAAGATGATCGCGTGCTGATATTTATGCCGTTACACAACTTAAAAATTATGTTGCAGAAATCACAGCACTCGATTTTTGAGAATATCCTACCCGTTCCACTCAACAATTTATTATAGCCACAGGACGGGCTGTTAGCGAGAACATTAAGTACAGCTCGCCAGCGGGTAAATCGGCCTACGATTTATTATAAGTGTTCCTTGCGGAATTATATGAAATCTAAAACAAAAAGCTAGTTGCTTGGAACTTTTCATTGTTAACATCACAATTACATATGACTGTAGGTGCAACAACAACTATAATTGCAATTATTTTTGAAAACTAATGCCGATAGCTAAGAGGACTTCAACTATCTAATTCTCCATTTCAAAAATGCAAACAGGAACAGTAGATACTTCAATAGAAAACGGCATAGCCACCGTTACATTTTTTCATCCACAGAGCAATTCGCTGCCTGGCGCACTGCTGAAAAATCTTGCTCAAACCATTTTTGAAGCAGGTGAGGATGCTAACATTAGTGTCATCATTCTTCGCAGCATAGGTGATAAAGCCTTTTGTGCAGGAGCCAGTTTCGATGAGCTTATTTCCATAAAATCGTTGGATGAAGGAAAAGAATTTTTTTCCGGATTTGCTCACGTCATCAATGCCATGCGCCTTGCACCATCCTTTATCATTGGCCGGGTTCACAATAAAACTGTAGGTGGCGGGGTGGGTCTTGCATCGGCAGTGGACTATTGTATGGCCACCACCAACGCATCGGTGAAGTTGAGCGAACTTGCAGTGGGTATAGGGCCGTTTGTGGTGGGGCCGGCAGTGGAAAGAAAAATGGGAGTGAGTGCCATGAGCCATCTTGCCATCAATGCAACGGAATGGCAAAATGCACAATGGGCAAAGGAGCATGGACTCTACAACGAAATTTTTGAGACAGAAACCGAACTTGATCTGGCGGTGAACTCGCTGGCACAAAAACTTGCAACCTCCAATCCCGATGCGATGCGCGAAATGAAAAAATCGTTCTGGCGCGGAACGGAAAACTGGGACAGCCTTCTTCTGGAACGTGCAGCTATCAGCGGCAAACTCGTACTCTCCGATTTTACCCGCAATGCCATTTCGAAGTTCAAGAAGAAATGAATCTCATCCGGCATGGGCGGGGAAAAGACACAAAGGTTATTATGAATGTCGGGAATCTTGCCCAACACACGTTTTGGCGCATCCCTCCCCTTCCAAACGGAGGGGCAACCGGGGCTAACGCGCGGGAGTACTTACGCCCGGAACCATGCGTATGCGCTTCCCTTTTGGGAAATTGGGATGGGCTTCATTGCTTCTTCATCATAGAAAAGCAGCAAATAATCCATCCAGCAATAAAACATGCTCCACCTATAGGCGTAATTGGTCCCAGCCAACCCATTCCTGAAATTCCCAGCAGCTCTTTTGTGGAAAGCAAATAGAGCGATCCGCTGAAAAGAATTATTCCTGCAAAAAGAAAGTGCAGGGCATAGCGACTGCGGGTTGTCAGGATTTTTATTTCCATCAAACCAGAAACAATCAATACACCAAGAGCGTGAATGAAATGGTAAAACACTGCGGTTTTCCATGCGTCAAGTTTTTGCGGAGTGAGAACATCACGCAAGGTATGAGCGCCAAACGCACCACAGATAACGGCAACGGTAAGAAGTAAAAAAGAAATCTTGTAATAGTTCATAATGGGAAGCAGTGGTTTCCATGATTGTTCGCCACAAAGGTGTTTACAACTTGCATCCTCTCACTCATTTTTCAGTTGGCCTGATGCTAGTTTTGGTGTGGACATCTAAATTTCAGAACATGACAGTCTTCTATAGTCTTTCTATTATGTGTTGGTTATTGCTAACCACTGCATCCCAACTTCTGAATGCTACCAGACCTCCCAGCCATGAACTTTTTGACCAGTTGCTGAAAAAATATGTTACCGCTGATGGATTGGTGAGTTACAAAGGCTTCATTGCGGACAGCCTGATATTGAACCAATACCTCGATACCCTGGCAGCACATCCACCGGATACCTCGTGGCAGGATATGGAGGAAATAGCTTACTGGATAAATACCTACAACGCATCCACCATTCGCCTGGTGATTCGCAACTACCCAATACTGAGCGTGAGAGATATGGGAGGACAGCTCAAAAAAATAAAGACACCGCGGGATTTCAAATTCATTCGCATCGGAAACGAAATATTCAGTCTGAACCAAATTGAAAACCAGAAATTGCTCAATACTTTTGATGAACCGCGTGTTCTCTTTGCAATTAATATGGCCGCAAGAGGTTGCCCTAACCTTCGCAACCATATCTACTCTGCGTCCAAACTGGATCGGCAACTCGAAGACCAGGTGCGCACATTTCTTCACGATAGCACAAAAAACAAAGTGACGGAACACCATGCTGAACTCTCAAAAATTTTCCAGTGGCATCGTGGCGATATCACCAAAAATTCTTCGTTCGAAGGATTCATTGCCCGGTATGCACCGGACATCATCACTTTCGACACGGTGGTAGAATACCTGGACTTTGACTGGAGCCTGAATGAATAATTGTGCCACGTAAAGGCGCGAGGGAAAAATTGAAGTGGTGGGTTTTGAATCATTTTACATTTCCACCTATTAATTGAAATTTTCATACACTAATCTCTTTTTCCTTCCATCATATTCCTGTGCGTCTTCATCACGATGCTTCGGGAGATTTAATTGTTCATCCATCCACTTCGCTCTTTCGGTTATTCTCTTTTTCAGGTTAGCAATTTCTTCGTCATAACTCGCAGGCACATTTTCATAAGGCCAGAAACTATCTTTAGGGAATGGGAATACCCGATAGTTTTTTTCACGAACGTTTGCGCTCAATGCCGCAAGCGAATCAATTGTTGTTTCCAGCGATCTATCACTCCAAAAAGTTTCTCTCAACTCTGAATAACGATTGCAACACGATTCAAAAAATGGAGGATACGAGAAGAGCTGATGCCAATAGGCCGGCTTGTCCTTATTCCTGTTGAGCATCCAGGTAGTGGTGTCTGCAACCGGATGGAAGGCCAAATCAAAATCCCAAAGTGGTCCGGCTTTTACGAGAGTGTCATTGCCACTTCCGAAAGCGTGGAAGTAGGAACTCAGGCGAAAAGCATCGGCATTGGCGGAGAGTTCCTGCACCAAAACAAAATCAACGAATGATTCCACATCAAAACAAGGAGCACGTTCTCCGTAATAAATATTTCCTTCAAAACAATTTAACTTTTCTACCACTGATGAATGATAAACACTATCCGGCAAATTACTCTTCGACTTTAAAATGTAAGTCCAATAAACAGACTTCAGTGTCACATCTCCGCTATCCAAACGATCCGTCAATATCAAAAAATCTTCGGGAGACTCAGCCCCGCTTCTGCTGAGCAATCGCGTGGGAGACAGTTGGGGTTTCTCCATTAACACATAAATTCCACGATAGTTATTGTTAATGACAAGCTCCACCACACGTGATGCGGGTTCATAGTGGCCTTGTTTTCTTCCAAGTTCAAAGGCAAGCATGTTTCGAATGTGAGAAAGATCGTACCAACCGCCATAAAGTATCCAGTCTTTGCCTTTTGGTAATCCGCAAAACGGTTGCGCTCCATTTTTTATTGAGATGGAAAAGGATTTCTTTTCAGTGTCCAGGGAAGTTTTGCCACGCGACTCCATGCTGATGTTGTAGCTATCGTCATCCGCGGTATTTGTAATGTTCAGTTTGCCCTCTGTTTTTTCGTCAGGCGGAATGTCCAGGTGTGGAATGGTGATGCGCAACACTGGCAAATCACTTTCAACATTTTTTTCCTCATCCGGCAGATACATGGGTCTCCAACCCTTGTGCTGCTTCCGGGTATAAATAGCCAGGCCGAAAAATTCGGAACGCACCAGTGCGGTATCATTTGGGTGAAAAAAAATTCGTAGAACATTAGAACCGGAGTTCAATATTGTAGCCATTTGTTTTGCATCCAGCACATTCGGTTGCACATCATAATAAGGAATGTAACGCAATTGCTTGCCGGAAAAACTTGTAGGCCAAAATGTGAAATCATTTTTAGAAATGATTTCAGCGCCATTCAACTCAGCGCGAAACTTCATGTTGGAGGGAGCCATGAAGCAGGCGCGATCAAAACCTGGTGCTTCCAAAAGTTCTAGTAAAATTTCTGCAACGATGTATTCTTTCTCCTGTCCAGATTCAAAAATTTTGCCTGCCACGATATCCAGTTGCCATGTGGATGCCAACGGTGTAATAAGTTGCCAATGCGCCTTCCCGATTTTGAAAAAGAAGAGGGCGGTAATCCCAAGTCCGCCAAGCACAATGAAAAGTAAAATCCTACTTTTCATTGCATGTAGTTTTTCATTTGAACGCTGAATGAACGCTTCACTTCACCGCGAGGGTTTCGCAATTCAAGGTGTGCGACTTCAAGATTTTTTAGAGCTGGCCAAACGATGAAAGGATACTCAATCGCCTTGCCTTTGGGTTGACTACTAAAAACCATAATTGATTCCCCATGCCGAATTTGCATTCCTGCTGGTATCTGCACTTCTTCTTTAAGTACTTCAGCAATTCCAATTTTCCAACCTCCCAGATGGATGGGCGCAAATCCATCTGAACCGATTGCAATGCCTGTGTTGTTTTCAATCGCTACCATTTTAATTGTCTCTGTGGCAATTGCAGAAAATCCAACTTCAAAGAATTGATCTGCTGCTTTCTTCATTGCGACTTCATCAAAACTGCTTGGCTGATTTTCGCCCTTGGTGTAATCCGATAGTGAATCACATTCAATCAACGGCTCACCATGCTGACTAAGTAATATGTTGTTGTCAATTACTGCATAGCCTCCTTTCTTATATGAAGAATCTCTACGGGCAAGTACAATGGCTTTCTCATTGTCAAGAAAAACATTCTCTATCACAAAGGCCTCTGAAGAATCCTTTACTTCGATACCAACTTTGTTGTTCCGGATTGTATTCTTCTTTAAATAGATGGCCAGTGATTTTCCAGTGTGATCAACTCCAATTGACACAGCCTTGTCACGGTTAGATTCAAAGTAGTTGTTCTCAATTTGAATGTTGCGTCCATCATTAATGTCCACGGCATCATCGGGCGAATGAGCGACATAGTTTTCGCTGATGAATGAATCGTGCATCGAAATCAACTCGATGGAATCAGGGCAACGCACAATTGAATTCCCAATGATGTGCGCAGTTCCGCGATGAACATTTATTCCTTCACCTGTTCTGTTTCCCTTCATCACTGAATTTTTCAAAACAAAATTCCCGTGCTCTCCCCAAATAATGGAAGCCCTGCCTACTCTTCCCAAATCGGTTGAGTGCATTTCAAAATGACAACTATCCAGTTGGACATTGCAGTAGTGGTAGTTGAAACGAACTTCAACGAATGAAACGTTTGAAAAACTATTTTGGGAATTGTTTTGAATGACCAGACCTTCTTTTCCTCCAATGGGCTCGCTTGCTCTAAATAGCACGGGCGCATCCTGTTTGCCTGAACAAGTTATTTTTCCTTTAATGGTTAGGGCCACATCTTTTGCAAGAAAAATTTCCACACCGGGTTCAATCATCAATTCTTCATTCGCTTCAACTGTGGTTGAGTCTGAAATGACAAAAGGTGATAAATATTTTTGGAGAATTGTTTTTCTTCCGGTTTTTTTGAATGCAGTTGCATCCACTACTTCAATGAGGTTCGTGGAATTGAATCCTGTCATGGTTCTCTCACCGTTTGACGCAACTACTCTCCACAAATACTTTCCTGCATTCAATGGAAACGGCAATTGGAAAGAAGTATCCAGGGTTAAAAATTTCATTGCCGAATCAGCCTGCCAGCGATGATCGTATTTCACCCATAAACCTTCGTAGCTCACAACTCCACCCTGAGGATCAGAACATCGCTGCCAGTTAAGTGTTGGTTGTTTGCTTGCGGTGCGATCAAGAGGTACCACATCGAACAGTGAGAGAGATTCAATAATAGATTCTTTGCGTTTGGCCAACGTGTTCTTCAGGAATTCTTTTTGTTCATTCACTTTGCTTTTCCATTCCGACACATCCTTGACATCATCACGCAGGTCTTTTGCCAGATATGGTTCCAGTGAAGCAACCAGTGCATCAATCTCCTTTTCAAGGTTGAGTGATTGGACTTTCTCATCAATTGCATTCATCCTGCTCATCACATCCTTCATCACAGAAGGTGTCCTGAAAACTTTTTCCATCAGCACATTGTCACCTGTCCATTCGCCTGAAATTTCATAAAGCGATTTCCAATTGTAGTAGGAAAGTGTTTTGTCCAAATCCCAGGGCATCATTTTCCATTTGCCATCGCTCCACAAATCGTGATAGAGATAATAGTTGTGATAGTAGGTGCTGCCATTGCACAGGTAGGTGTTCAGTGCTAAAAGGTTGATGAGTTCATCGTACTCAAAATGTTTCTGCAAAAAACTTTTGCAATCGTTGCTGTCGAGGTGTTGCACTTCATCAATCAATCCGGCAAGGTCATACCAGGATGATTTTTTGTTGGTCTTTTTTTCCCAATTCACTTTAAGATTATCACGTGTGCTCAGGCATGCACCATCCTTTGCAGCCTTGTAAAGATTGGAAGTGCTGTCCAGATTGTTTCTATCCATCCACTGGTCATCTATATTTTCCACTTCAAGATAGAGTCCGTAGAACTCATCATTGAGGTAAACAGCCACATGCCTGGTTTGGAAACTTTTCTGCCCGCATTCGTGCATGATGAGCGCTGAAAGATGTTGTCGCAAATAAGTCTTGTCCAGAAATTCAGCATTGAGGTTGAGAACCTGCCCTCCCCTGTCGTTTGCTTCATTTCCATTCTCCCAGGCATTATCTAATTTCAGTTTTAGTGATTTCTTTTTCATTTCGCGTGATGAATCTCCACGTAAACGCAATTGCGCTGTCGAGCGCTTCCCTGCCTTCGTTTTTATCTCCACAGGAATGTAGATGTCCTCCTTGAAATTATCATAGATGTATTGAAGACTATCTGGATGGCAATAGATGTAATATTCCGTTACAAGATTTTTTTCATCCTCACACCCCGAAAAAAATACAAAAACGAATGGTAAGAACATCATCCATTTCCATCGCGCCATCAACCTATTCCATTTGCCTGGAATCATTTTTTCTTCCTGGGACGGTAAAGCCATAGTAATAGTATGGGTGCAAGAGTGAGTTCGGCAACCATGGCGATGATGAGCGTGAGGCCTATGAGCAATCCAATGTAAAATGTACCCATGAAACTGGAAAAGATGAGCATAACAAATCCGGCACAAAGAATAAGAGAAGTTACCACCATTGCTTTACCCGTGGTGAGAAAAGTGCGCTTGATGGCGTAAGGCAATGTGCGGCCTTCCCGCAATTGCAGTTTCAGTTTGGCCAGGAAATGAATGGTATCATCCACAGCAATACCGAATGCAATACCGAAAATGATGGAAGTTGAAATTTTCAGGTTGATGCCGGCAAATCCCATAATACCTGCCACCAGCGCAAGCGGAAGCAAATTGGGGAGCAGAGAAATCAACCCGATGCGGAAGCTGCCAAACAAAAAGGCCATGCACACTCCTATTATGAGAACGGAAGTCAACAAGCCCCACAACATGTTTTCAGTGAGGTAGGTGTTGTTGAGATCAATAAGTACCGCGGTTCCGGTGAGGCGGTAATCGAAAAGATTTTTTGTTGTGTTCTGAGCAACGAAAAGGGCGAGGTTCTCATTTTTATTTTCGTAATGGGTTCTTCCCAAGTCTCCCACCTTTCCGCTGATGCGCATCCAATGTTTGTCTTCATTCACCACAAGCGAAAACACATCGCGGAATTCTTTTCTCTTCAAAAGGTTTTCCACCGTCCGAATTTCCTCTTCCGATTGAGGGAGGCGGTGAAATTCTTCGCTACCGCCATTCCATGTTCGAAATGCTTCTTTCATCAGCTTGACCGGTGAAAGCAAAATGCCGACACCATAATCATTGCGCAAATGATTTTCTATTTCTTCCAGTTCGTGCAACACCTTCGGGTCGAGGGGACGGACACCTGCTTTCAGTTCAACCGCCATTTCGAAAGGGCGCGCACCACTGAATTTATTCTCCAGGAAATGAAATTCATTTTTCAACCGATGGCCATCTTCCAAGTCTTCCAGTATGAAATTATTGGAATGGAGCAGTGTAATTCCCCACACGCCAATTCCTGCAAGAGCAAGGGAAATCCACATGACCTTTCGCCTGTACCTTAGCAACAGCCGAAATCCAACATGAAGTTTTCTGCTCCAAAAATCTTTTTCGATTCCGCCTTTTACAAGCCTAGGAACAGGTACAAGTATGAGTGTTGCCGGCAACATGAGGTAGGTGAGAACAAATGCAAGCATGACACCTATGCTGGTGTAGACACCAAAATCGGAAATGGGTGTGATGCGGTTAAAAATCAATGTCGCAAAACCAATGGCAGAAGTAAATGCGGTGAGAAAAGTGGCAAGCCCTGCCTTGCGCATAGCCAGCACAATCGCCTCGCGTTTTTGTTTTCCACCGCGCAGTTCATCAAGGTAACCAGAAAGGATATGCACCGAATCGCTCATGCCCACTATAAAGATGATAGTGGGAAGAACAGTGAGCATAATATCAATGTCTTTTCCTATGAGTTTCATAATGCCCAGTGTCCACAAGATGGAAAAGATGACTACAAGAACCGGGATCAACATGTTCCAGAAAGAACGGAACGCAACAAGAAGAAATATAATGGTGAGGCAGATAGAAATAAGCACGAACGACACCAGCTCATCCACCATCATGTCCACATAAATTCTTTGCCCAAGGCAGCGGCCAATAACATGTTCTTCATCAAAAGAAAAATGGCGGAGGGCTTCTTCCACATCCAACGAAATTTTATCGCAGGCCTTTTTCGACAGGCCCTGGTTGTGCTTCATGTTGATGGCCACCGCCTTGCCATCCCGGCTAAAGAATGTGCCGATGAAATTAGCGGACTGCCAGATGCGGACGGAATCCACAGAATAGTTTTCCGGTTCATCAATTCGAAGCAACGGTTTTGCAAAGACAGTCCCCATAAATGGATCGCGGATGAACTCTTTCAAATCGGTGGGTGAAATGACATCCAACATATTTTCAATTTCAGTCATGGCCCGGGCCAGGCTGTCCACCTGCTCAAGAAATTCCTGCCTGAAAATTCCATCGTTGTTCACCAGGCTTACAATCACAAAATCATTGTCGGTCTCGAACGTGTTGCGAAACTTTTCATAAAATTCCGTTTCGGGATGATTCTTAGGGAAGAACTTTTCGAAGTCGTAGTCGAATTTTAATTGGGAAGTGAGATAGACGGAAACCGCGGTGATAATTGCCACCAACGAAAGAAGTCCAATACCAAGTTTGCGATTCATAATTCGAGGAGTCAAATCTATTGGTGGAATGAATGAGACGCTGTTTCCGGTTGTGGAGACCACCACGGCACAAGGCCACAAAGATTCACTAAGACCTTAGTGTTGCTCGGGTCTTACCGTCTTAGTGGCCTCACAAAAAAAAAACCGCCACAAATCTCTCCGTGGCGGCATTTTCCAAATTTTTGATTAAAGGTTGAACAACTTTTACTTTCTCAAGGCATCACGAATTTCAATGAGAAGTTTTTCTTCGTTACTTGGGCTGGGAGGTGGGCCTGCTTCTTCTTGTCGTTTTTTGGACGCAGCGTTCACTCCTTTTATTATCAGGAACAACACGAAAGCAATAATGATAAAAGCAAGAGCGGCTGAAATAAACTTGCCAATGAACACCCCTCCTGGTGCCCAGGTTTGGATATTTTCGGCACCGGCAGCTTTCAGTGCAGGTTGTAGTAACAAGGGTGTAATAATGTCTTCGACAAGTGATGAAATAATTTTTCCAAACGCTGCTCCAATGATTACCCCGATGGCGAGGTCTATCACATTGCCGCGCATAATAAACGCTTTGAATTCTTTAAGCATATTGTGTATGAATTAGTGTAGTACTGGGAGGTAGGTGCGCGTCTCGACCTTGGGTAACTGGGCTGGCAAATAAAAGCAATACGAAGCGCCATAGTATCACCAAAAAAAAACCAGGCATCAGAGCCTGGTTTTTCAGTGGTTTCATTTGTTGTGCATTTTCAGTGTTCTGCGAAATGCAATTGTGATAATCTTCACTTGTTCTCTTTCACCTCTTCGAAATCTACATCGGTTACTTCTCCATCGGTTTTGGAAGATGTGCTTTGGCCTGCATCGCTTTCCTTATTGGCACCGGCATCGGCAGCGTTTGTGGTATTGTACATCTCGGCTGATGCTGCACTGAACACCTGGTTCAATTTTTCAATAGCGGATTTGCATGCACTAACATCCTTATCGGCATGTGCTTTCTTCAATTCGGCAAGCGCATCTTCAATAGGTGGCTTTTTGTCAGCGGGAATTTTATCACCGAATTCCTTCAATTGCTTTTCCGTTTGAAAGATGAGCGAATCAGCCTGGTTAATTGTGTCCGCTTCTTCCCTCGCCTTGTGGTCGCTATCAGCATTCACTTGTGCTTCACGCCTCATCTTCTCAATGTCATCTTTTGACAGGCCTGATGATGCCTCTATGCGAATGCTCTGCTCCTTGTTAGTCGCTTTGTCTTTTGCACTCACATGAATGAGGCCGTTGGCATCAATATCAAAAATCACTTCAATCTGCGGAATACCCCTCGGTGCTGGCGGAATGCCGTCCAGGTGAAATCGCCCTATGGTGCGGTTGTCTTTCGCCATGGAGCGTTCGCCCTGGAGCACATGAATTTCTACCGAAGGCTGATGGTCGCTGGCTGTTGAAAACACTTCGCTCTTTTTGGTTGGGATGGTGGTGTTGGCTTCAATAAGTTTGGTGAACACGTTGCCCATTGTTTCAATTCCAAGGGAAAGTGGAGTTACATCGAGCAGCAAAACATCCTTCACTTCACCGGTAAGCACTCCTCCCTGAATGGCTGCGCCAACAGCCACCACTTCATCGGGGTTTACTCCTTTAGAGGGTTCCTTGCCGAAGAATTTTTTCACCGCATCCTGGATTGCGGGTATGCGTGTTGAACCGCCAACAAGAATCACTTCGTTGATGTCACTCACTTTCAGTCCTGCCTTTTTCAAACAATTTTCACAAGGTGCAATAGTTCGCTGGATAAGGCTGTCGGCCAGTTGTTCAAACTTTGCACGGGTAAGTGTTTTTACAAGGTGTTTCGGTATGCTGTCCACCGGCATGATGTAGGGCAGGTTTATTTCTATAGAAGAGGATGACGACAATTCAATTTTTGCTTTCTCGGCACCTTCTTTCAGGCGCTGCAATGCCATCGGGTCCTTTGTGAGGTCGAACTGGTTTCCATTTTCATTCTTAAATTCCTGTACCAACCAGTCAATAATCACCTGGTCGAAATCATCGCCACCCAAGTGTGTATCACCATCGGTGGAAAGCACTTCGAAAACTCCATCGCCCAATTCCAGCACACTAACGTCATGTGTACCACCTCCACAATCGAACACTGCAATTTTTATATCGTGTGCCTTTTTATCGAGACCGTAGGCTAGTGCCGCGGCTGTGGGTTCATTGATAATACGTTTCACTTTGAGTCCTGCAATTTCACCAGCTTCTTTGGTAGCCTGACGCTGCGAGTCATTGAAATAAGCGGGTACGGTAATCACTGCATCGGTCACCTCATGGCCGAGGTAATCCTCAGCAGTTTTTTTCATTTTCTGAAGAACCATAGCAGAGATTTCCTGCGGGGTGTAAAAGCGGTCATCAATTTTTACACGGGGAGTATTTCCATCTCCGCGAACCACCTGATAAGGCACACGGCTCGCTTCTTTTTGGGATTCATCGTAGGAGTTTCCCATAAACCGTTTTATCGAGTAAATGGTTTTTGTCGGGTTGGTAATAGCCTGCCTTTTTGCAGGGTCGCCCACTTTTCGTTCTCCTCCTTCCACGAATGCCACCACGCTTGGAGTGGTGCGCTTTCCTTCGCTGTTTGCTATAACAACGGGTTCATTTCCTTCCATCACGGACACACAACTATTGGTAGTGCCCAGGTCTATTCCTATAATCTTGCTCATAATTTTTTTTGAATTAATGTCTGTAAATTTTGCCGTTGCGCGCTGTCAATCTTGGTGCCAGCAGGGTTAGGGACTGACAAGGGTGAAATTGTGGCAGTGAACCACCACCGGCAGTATGAATTTTACTTACCACACCATGCCTATTTCCTTCAATTCACATTTGAGACTTTGTCCCAACTCGGTATAAACACACAAGTGCCCGCTCACATCCACTCCGGTAATCATTCCAAGAATTTGTTTACCCTCGTAGATAAAACGACTGGTGACACCAAGACGGTAAAGTGCTCTGCGGTAATTCAAATCCATTTCAGCAAATTTGCCAGATTTCAGATCACTGTAGCCCATAGAGAAGTTTTTCAGGAATTTTTCAAAAACACTTTCCGGTTCAAAGAATTTTTTTGTGAGACTGCGGAGCGAGGATGCGTATGAAATTGAAAACTCTTGCTGGTTGAGGTTAAGACCAACCCCCACAATTGAGCAAAGCAAACGATTTTCGCTCCATGATGATTCGATAAGAACGCCACCCAGTTTTTTGCCGTTAGCCACAATATCATTGGGCCATTTCACACGGACCTCCAGCCCGGTTATTTCATTCACCACATCTGCCAATGCCAGCGAAGCACATTTACTTAGATAAAAATAATTCTCTCCGTTTAAAAAGTCCGGATAAAGAATAATACTGCACAAAAGATTTGCGCCCACTTCACTCTCCCATAAATTTCCTCTTTGCCCACGGCCGTGGGTTTGTTCCAGCGCTATTATGGCAGTGCCTTCTGGTGGTTTTGACTGACGCAGCAGGGTGGCAGCATAGTTGTTTGTCGAGTCCACACTGTCCAGTTTTATGATGGCGCGATCACGAAAAATTATGTCTCTGCCTTGGTGCATGGGCTTTTCAAAAGGACGGCAATATGAACAAATTACTTTTGCGCACAACCAACGTGCATGACAAAAAGAACACAAAAGGCAGCAACAAAAAAATTAGTGAATGCCATTATTGAAGGCATCAGAGAAGTGAAAGGCCACGAAATTGTGAGTCTTAATCTTGAAAAGATAGGTTCAGCACCGGCTGACTACTTTGTGATATGCACAGGAACGAGCAGCACACAAGTAGAGGCCATTGCCCATTCGGTGGAAAAAGAAACCGAAAAAGTGCTGGGAGAAAAACCCCGCTACGTGGAAGGCAGGCGCAACTCAAAATGGATTTTGATGGATTACTTTAACGTCATTGTCCACATCTTTGACGAATCATCTCGTAAGTATTACTCACTCCACCAATTATGGGCGGATGCTGAAACGGAAATGATACCCGAATTGGCTTAGTCAATTACATGAAATAAATAAATCAAACAATCAGTCCGGAAAAAAAACCAACGCAACACTATTTTAGTTTCGTTGGTTTGGTAGAAGGAAAATGAAACACATAATGGCAAACGAGAATATAAAAGAAGAGCAAAAACCAAAGCAGCCCAAAGCCGATGCCCCGGGCAAACAGCAGCCGCCATCACCCAACCCGGCTGGTGGAAGCGGTAAATCCGGATTCAGTTTTTACTGGATTTACGCGGTGATTGCAATGGTGCTCATAGGCATGATGGTGCTCAACACCGGCAAGGATGGACAACGTATCGAGTACGATGACTTTAAGCAGTTTGCATCAAAGGGCTACATAGAGCGGCTGGTACGCGATGAGGCCAAGGGAAAAATTTACTTCCGCGAAAATGTGGTGCCACAGCAGCTTCAGGACTCGCTAGGTATTGATACCGATGCCAACACTAATTCATTTGGTGGTAAACCCTCTACTTGTAGTTTCAACATTCCAAAAGGCGAAGACTACCTGAGCGAAATAAAAACACTGAAAGAAAAATATCAATTCAAAGAATCATTTGAGCCGGTGAACAAATTCGGTGAAACACTTTTCACGTGGATAATCATTCTTGCCATTATGATAGGCGCCTGGGCACTTATCATGCGCAGGCTTGGTGGGGCAGGTGGGCCAGGCGGGCAGTTGTTCAACATTGGAAAATCGCGCGCACAACTTTTCGAAAAAGGAAAAAGCAACCAGATAAACTTCAACGATGTGGCGGGCCTCGAAGGTGCCAAGCAAGAAGTACAGGAGATTGTTGACTTTCTCAAAAACCCAAAAAAGTATACTGACCTCGGTGCCAAAATTCCAAAAGGCGCATTGTTGATTGGTGCGCCTGGAACCGGAAAAACACTACTGGCTAAAGCAGTGGCCGGTGAAGCGCAGGTTCCGTTCTTCTCTTTATCCGGTTCCGATTTTGTGGAGATGTTCGTGGGTGTGGGAGCAAGCCGCGTACGCGACTTGTTCCGGCAGGCAAAGGAGAAAGCTCCTGCCATTATTTTCATTGATGAAATAGATGCGATAGGAAGAGCGCGAAGCCGCAACGTGAATTTCGGGGGCAATGACGAACGGGAGAATACCCTGAACCAATTGCTGACCGAGATGGATGGATTCGCTACCAATTCGGGCATCATCATACTGGCCGCAACAAACCGCGCTGATATTCTCGACAAAGCGTTGCTCCGCCCCGGAAGATTCGACCGTCAGATTTTTGTGGACATGCCGGACATGAACGAACGCAAACAAATTTTTGGAGTCCATCTCAAGGATGTGAAGATTGATGAAAGCGTAGACGTAGATTTTCTTGCCAAGCAAACTCCCGGTTTCAGCGGAGCTGATATTGCAAACATCTGCAATGAAGCTGCGCTTATTGCAGCAAGAAAAGGACGGCTAACGGTGGGACGCGAAGATTTTCTGGATGCCGTTGATCGAGTGATTGGAGGACTGGAAAAGAAAAATAAAATTATTACTCCGGAAGAAAAATCAACCATTGCATACCACGAAAGCGGTCACGCTATTGTGAGCTGGTTGCTTGAACATGCCTCTCCACTGGTAAAGGTCACCATCGTACCGCGAGGTCGTTCCCTTGGAGCAGCGTGGTATCTGCCCGAAGAAAGACAAATTGTTACCACTGAACAATTTTTTGATGAAATGTGCGCAGCACTTGGAGGGCGTGCGGCAGAAGAATTGGTATTCGGAAAAATTTCCACAGGTGCATTGAGTGATCTGGAAAAAGTAACCAAGCAGGGTTATGCCATGGTTGCCGTTTACGGCCTCAACAAAAAAATAGGTAACCGCAGTTATTACGATCCCAATAACGAATCACAATTTGTAAAACCATACAGTGATGAAACGGCTCGTGTCATTGATGAAGAAGTAAGCAAAATAATAGAACGCGCTTATGACAAAGCTAAAGACCTGTTGAGCCAGCACCGTCACCAATTGGATGCTCTCGCCAAAAAATTGTTGGAAAAAGAGGTGATATTTAAAGATGACCTTGAACAGGTATTGGGTGCGCGTCCCTTTATCAATCACCGCGAACTTGCGGAAATTGAAGGTGCAAAAAAGGCAGCAGAAAGGGCAGCAGCAGCGAATGGAAAACCGAAAGAGGCTGAACCCACCACCAATGTTCAACAGGCAAAGACATAATCATCATGCTTTTGGGGTGATAAAAAAAAAGGATGCGAACACGCATCCTTTTTTTGTGAGCTCAATCGAACCGTGTTGCCGATAGTCCCGCCTATTATTGTCCGGTGAAAACTGGCCTTTCGAATCTTCTTACAAGAACACTTGCAGGGTCAGTCTTCATAGTATTGGTTTTGGTTTCGGTATGGTTGGGCCCATGGGCGCTTGGTGTGGTGTTCTTTCTTTTCGCCATGGCCGGCTTGTGGGAATGCTACCACATAATATCCAACCAGCCAAACGTGCTGCCCCGATACACGGGAGGATATTTTACCGGCTCACTCATCTACTCGTTCATTCTGCTTATCTGCACCGGCCATGTTGACCAAGGAATTTTCTGGTGGCTAATTCCCATGATTGTCGCATTGTTTTCTACTGACCTTATTTACCTCGAAAAATTTTCATTGACTCATTTCGGTGTTACCGTGGTGGGATGGATTTATGTGGTAATTCCATTTTCGCTCATCAACGTTCTTGGTTGCATCAGTGGTACCTATGAAGTTTTTCTGTTGCTCGGATATTTTATTCTGCTCTGGACTAATGACACGCTGGCTTATGTAGTTGGACGCACATTCGGCAAGCACAAACTCTTTGAAAAAGTTTCGCCAAAAAAAACTGTGGAAGGTTTTCTGGGTGGCCTACTCTTCACATTTCTTGCAGCATGGATTCTCCATTTATCATTTCAGCGCATTGAATTGAAACACTGGCTAATGATGGCCAGCATTATTTCCATTTTCGGAACTATTGGTGATTTATTGGAATCACACATCAAGCGAGGAGTGGGCATTAAGGATTCAGGCAAGTTGCTGCCAGGGCATGGCGGAATCCTCGACCGGTTCGATAGCCTGTTGGTTTCGCTTCCACTTGTTGTTTTTTACTTCAAAATTTTTGTTTACCCATGACCATCCACCGCGAAGGCTTGCGCATCATCGCATTTTCTCTCATCCTCTTTGGAGTGTTGAACGCCATTAACCTTTGGTTCTTTCGGGAAGTGGGCTGGCTCTTGTTCCTAATTTTTGCAGCCTCCGCCATTTTTCTCCTGCTCATTATCCAATTCTTTCGTTTGCCGAAAAGAAAAAATCAATCATCAGCCAACGAAATAGTATCCCCGTGTGATGGAAAGGTGGTAGTGATTGAAGAAGTCTTTGAACCGGAATACTTCTCTGACAAACGAATCCAGGTGAGCATTTTTATGTCACCTCTAAACGTGCATTGCAACTGGGTGCCCTGCGAGGGGGAAGTGAAATACACGAAATATCATCCCGGACTTTATCTGGTGGCTTGGCACCCTAAAAGCAGTGCAGAGAATGAAAGAACCACAGTGGTGATTTCGCAGAATGAGAAAAAACAAATTCTTGTAAGACAAATTGCCGGAGCAGTGGCGCGAAGGATTATTTGTTACATGCAAAAAGATCAGCGAGTAGTCCGCAATCAGGAAATTGGTTTTATCCGGTTCGGAAGCCGGGTGGATGTTTTTTTTCCTTTGGGAACAAACCTCAAAGTGAAAATTGGAGACAAGACTTTGGGGAATGAAACGGTGATTGCCTCTTGGCAATAGATGCAACCTCCTTTTTGAAAGGCTGCACGATGAGGCCACAAAGGCAATAATGCTGAAAGTTTCGCTAAGTTCTTTGTGTCACTTAGAGGCTTCGAGTCCTGGTGTCCCCGAAAAAAAACCGCCCCATCATGCGCAAAGCAAAATGGGGCGGTGCCAATTTCAAAAAACATAAATGCTCAAACCTTATTTCACCATCAAAGTATTGGAGACTTTGGAGTTGCCAAGAATTGCATTCACGGTATAAACTCCGGCAGCCAATTTGGAAACATCCACCTGCACATTATCAAACTGCATAGTTTCAGAATGAATCACCTGTCCGGTTGCGTTCAGGATTTCAACCAATGCACCGCTCATGTTTTTTACAGCTATGTTCACCTGATCAATTGCCGGGTTTGGATAAACCACAAGGCCGCCATCCATAAATTGCTCGTAAACTGTGGGTTCTACAACCAGATCTGTAGTGATGCAGAAGTACACGATGTCATTGTCATCAGCAGGATCAAGATCACCGGCCACATGTAGTCCCGGTTCAGTATCTCTCTGGTAGGTCAGGTGAATTTTATCATCTACCACCTGGTGCGAAAGTGCGGGGAACGTACATTCAAAACCATCAAAATCCAGATCAGGAGTTAGATCAACCGGAATATCGAGCCATGTGTCGCCACCATCTTCAGAGTTAATTACGTGAATATGCCTAAAGTTGGCATCGCCATTATCATGCGTTTCCACCATGCTGGAGAAGGTCATGTATAGATTGCCATCATCATCTTCGGCCATGGATGGGTAAGTAGCAAGTGCAATTCCGTTGTTCGGAATGTTTGCCCCATCAGCAGCAAGCGTGAGTAGGTCGTCACCGTCAAGGTCTTGCATTCCTGTAACTATACCATACACTTCCGGCCCATAATCTTCTCTCCAATATGCAATGCCGTTCCAACCAGGGAAGTAGCTCCAACTGGCATCGGTAAGATCATCATCGAGGTAAGCCATTTCAGGGAAGAATACATGGGTGGTATTATCGGTATCAATGTAAACACAGCCGGTTCCGTCCGAATTGTAAACTGTATCGGCAACTAAGTCACCATCCAAATCTATTCCTGTATCTATCACATAAAGATCAACAGGAGTATTCACTATGATTGTTTTTTCCCAGGTATCGCCATTGTCTGCGGAGGTGAGAATAAACGTATCGTTGAAATCACCAAATACTCCAATCACAACTTTGTCTTCACGTGAATAAACTGTGTAAGTGTCGGCACTGAAGCCGAGGAATAAAGTGCTGTCCGTTCCATCCAACTGAACCGCCTGCATGTCCCAGGTAGTTCCTCCATCCTGGCTGCGGTAGTAAAGCAGCGATCCGTCCTGTCCATTATAAACAGCTGTGGAATCCGCACCTATTGCAATAGGCTCAGTAATACAAACAAAATGAATGGAATTGCCATCTGCACCGCCTACCGTGGCATGAGGCCACAACAGTGTTTTTCCTGTGGGGTTTGGTATCTCTACTTCACTCCACGAACCTGATCCAAAAGTGCGTGAATTGAGGCGAAGGGCGCCATCACCATCATGTGTAAGTATCAATTCCTTTCCGTTAGCAAGCCGCATAAAATTCGGCCAGCCCACACGTACGGTTTCCACTCTTTCAGTGGGTGAATCGTCCCAATCCCACCAGCCACCACCACCATTTTTGTTGTATCCGGTGCCCCTATCAGTGTATAAGTCGTTCTGAAAACTCATGGTGAAACCAGCATGCATCGGTCCGTCATAATTCTCGATACGGTACTGCATACAATTGTTGGTTTGCAGATCGTAGACGGATGTCCCGATTACGTACTCCGAAAAATTGAACTTGGCATTTGGCTGAGGATTTGGCTTCACAACCTTGGCTGTCTTGTTCTCAGATGCTACTTCTTTTGTTGGCATTACTCCGTAATTCAAGTCGGCCTTTACAGCTTTGAGTTGCGATGGCGTAACCCTCGGAACAGGGTTGGCAGTTGTCTGTGCAATCGCCCATGTTCCAAAGGCGATAGCAGCTAAAGTTATGTAGAATTTTTTCATAAGGATAATTTGATTATTTAGATTTAAAAAAGATGGGGCAAGGTAAACAGATTGGGTTCACCCGCACAAACCACATCTACTTTGGCCGAAACTTTTTTCCTGTGAATGCTGAAATCCTGTGCATAGGCGATGAACTGCTGATTGGCCAAACGCTGAACACTAACGCTCAATGGCTGGGCGAACAATTGAACCTTATTGGAGTGCGTGTTATGCGAACCACCGTAGTAGGCGATGAAAGAGAAGAAATTCTTGCCGCATTATCGGAAGCAGGCGCCAGAGCTCAGCTCATATTGATAACAGGTGGACTTGGCCCCACCAAAGATGACATCACCAAAAAAGTGTTGTGCGAATTTTTTGAAACCGATTTGGTAATGAATGATGAAACGCTGAAGCGCATCACTTCTTTTTTCGTTCAGCGCAACCTGCCGATGCTCGATGTAAACCGAGACCAGGCATTGATGCCACGCCAATGCAAAGTAATCCAAAACATGCGTGGTACGGCCAACGGGATGTGGTTCGAAAAAAACAATGTCGTGTTTATTTCCATGCCCGGAGTTCCTTACGAAACAGAAGGAATGATGCTGGATGAAATCATTGGCCGGATTGTTTCGCATTTCCATCCCCCTGCAATAGTGCACCGCACAATACAGACACAAGGTGTTGGCGAATCATTTCTTGCTGAAAAAATTAAGGACTGGGAAAACTCGCTCGCTGTGGGCAACATTCGCCTGGCCTATCTGCCCTACCCCGGTGGCGTGAAGCTGAGGCTATCATGTTATCAGGGCGAACCGAAAGAGATGGAAGAAAAAGTTGAGAAGAGAAAAGCAGAATTGCTTGAACTGATAGGCGAACATGTTTATGGTAAAGAAAAAGACAGCCTGCCATCCGTGCTATTGGATTTGTCAGTTTCAAAAAAAGTTACCGTTGCCGTGGCTGAAAGTTGCACTGGTGGAAGGATTGCACAAGAAATAACATCGGTTGCAGGCAGCAGCCAATACTTCAAAGGCGGAATGATCGCTTATTCGCCATCTATGAAAATAATGGAGCTTGGTGTGGATGAAAAAATGGTGAGTGAGGCGATCTATTCCACTTCCTGTGCTGAACAAATGGCCACAGGAATTCGTGGTCGTCTGTCAACTGATTTTGCATTGGCCACCACCGGTATTGCCGGACCAGAACCCGATGCTGCATATCCTGAACTAAAACCGGGATTTATTTCAATAGCAGTGGCTGGTCCGCTGGGTGTTGTCAGTGGCTCCTTCCAGTTTGGAACCCACCGTGGGCGCAATATCCAAATGGCCACATCCAGTGCGCTTTTTATGCTGTACAAGGAAATTTTGAAGCAGACAGGTTGAAAATGGTTGAAACAGCCTTTTATTTGCGCCCCTTTAAAAAAACAAGAACATGCCAAGAGTTTGCGACATAACCGGAAAGAAAACCATAAGCGGGAACAACGTTTCCCACTCCAACACCAAAACTCGCAGGAAGTTTTTCCCCAACCTTCAGTACAAGAAATTTTGGTTGGAAGAAGAAAAACGTTTTGTAGCATTGCGTGTAACTCCTAAGGGAATGAGAACCATCAATAAAATTGGTCTTGCTGCCGCACTGAAGAGAGCGAAGGAGAACGGGTTGTAGTCCATAGACTGCGGTTTATTTAAAATATTCTGATACAAAGCTGCCACGCGAATACGTGTGGCGGCTTTTTCATTTTCAACCCCACCTCTTCCCTAAAAACTTCAACACAACCCAAGGCAAGTTCAAAGCATAAATCAGTGTAGGCAATCTCCGTTTTTTGATTTGCAATTCTTCCCGGTAAAGACTCCATCGGAAATTTTTTGAAACACCCGATGCCTCGCATCTTGCCACAACAAGAGAAAGAGGTTGTGCCTGAATTTTTTCATTGAACAGTTTCAAATGAAAATCGTAATCGGCAAGAATTTTCAGCCTTTCATCAAACCGGAAATGGCTGAATAAACTTCGGTGGTAAAATGCACTTTGCTGATGGAGTGAATTTCTCCAATATAAAGTGCTCTCGAATTTGCTGTGATGAAATTGAGGTACCAGTTTGTGCTTTACATTTTTGTTTTGAACAGAACCATAAAACAATTTTGTGTGAGAAAGAGTTGCCGAAATAATTTTCTCCAACACATCTGATTCTGCCAGTTCATCATCGGCACCCATAATGTAAATCCACTCTCCTTTTGCCAGGTTGATTCCTTTGTTGATGCCAGCGTAAATCCCCGAATCCTTTTCAGAAATAAAATGCGCAATGTCACCAATGTATCGCTTAATGATGTCAAGTGATCCATCCTGAGAAAGTCCATCTACCACAATCATCTCCTTGCTTGCACAACCCTGATTGATGACGCTTAAGAGCGCGCGCTCTACGGTTTCGACTGCATTAAAAACAGGAATAATGACGCTCACCAGTGGCTGGCTCATTGTGCATTTCAAACTAGGCTACGCCAAAAGCGTGATTGATTTCTGTCACTTCGCGCAGACTGGTATCATCGCACACCATGATGCGTGAATTGAATTTGCGCATGGTTTCATAGTCGTGCGATGCCATTAGCACTGCTGTTCCTGCACTGCAAATGGCGAGCAACAGGTTGAGAATTTCGAGGCTTGTTTGCGGGTCGAGGTTTCCTGTGGGTTCATCGGCCAGCAGCAGATGAGGAGTGTTGAGCAATGCCCGCGCAATGGCCACCCTCTGTTGTTCTCCGCCACTGAGTGCATGGGGCATCTTGTAGCCCTTCGTGTCGAGTCCCACCAATTGAAGTACGTGCTCCATTCGTGAGGCCATCGCTTTTTTATCGGTCCAACCTGTGGCGCGCAGCACAAATTCCAGATTGTCGTTTACGCTTCGGTCGGTAAGTAATTCAAAATCCTGGAACACAATGCCGAGCTTTCTGCGGAGGTACGGAACCTGCCTCCGTTTTATTTTAGTCAGATCATAGCCGCAGCATTGGCCTATTCCATTTCTTAGTGGCAACTCAGCATAAAGCGTTTTGAGCAGCGAACTTTTTCCGCTACCGGTTTTTCCTACGAGGTAAATGAATTCGCCCTGCCTTACATCAAGGTTCACTTCGCGCAGAATAAGGTTTTCGTTCTGGAGAATGTCCGCATGTTCAAGATGTATTACCCATTCTGCTTCTGCCATTTCATTTCAATTTTATGAATCAAAATTATTTATGCAGACGAACTAATTCATGCTCGAATTATTTCTTTATGAACGGGCGTTATTGAAAATAGAACCGCAAAGTGATGCTATGCTTCCGCATGGATTCTACTGTTGCTGAATGAAGTTCATCATCATCCTTGTTTAGTTTATTGAGATTAAATGATGCAATGAGTTCAATGCTGCGCCTTTGGTAAAGATTGTCGCGCACTTTTCTTCCTATCTTGAGTGCAACGCCCCCTTCAATGCTGATTCTGGACGATGGCATAGCTGGGTATTTCCCATTGAATATCTTGATGGGAAAACCCGCATTGATTCCAAACACAGGGCTCCAGTGCGAATGCGAAATAGTATCGGTTGAAGGCTTGAGGCTTCTTCCACTCAGATGCAATGCAGCGTCTGCTGTCATTGGAAATACATCGAATGTTTCGTTAACCGGGCGATTGAAATCGTAAATGATTTGGGTGGGTGAAAACGTACCCGCGACTGAAGGGCGCACTTCCATGCGGCCAATCGCAATTGAGTAAAAAAATCCTGCTGACAGGTTCACAGCATTTTGAGCAGAAATAGCTGGAACCACATCACCGGAATCTAACTGCACCTGGGCAGCGGCTTTCACCTGAAGCAAAGAATACCCGGCACCGGCAAACAAGCCGAAATGCTGGTGACTGTTTTTATTCACTTTGGGTGAAGGGCTGACAGTTGAATCTACTTGTGCTAATGATTGAATGCAGATAAAAATTAACCCTGCAAATACGTTCCATTTCATGGCTACAAATGAAAAGAGGGACAGTGTTGCGTCCCTCTCTTTGATGTTGTTTTTATCAACGCAATATCATTTTACCATAAAGTCTGCGTCTGTCAACTTTGCATTGAGAACAACATCAGTGGTTTTAATATCCATGGTTTGGCCACCGGCTACCTGGATAATGTGTGAAGGGAACCTCACCCCATTCTTCAAAGTGAGGTATTCTTTAAACGTGGTTTCTGAGGTCATGGACTCGCCCATCATTTCCTGTGTGCTTACACTTTTTACTTTCAATCCGGAAGTACGATGGAAGTACTCAGTGGACATGGCACCACCAGGTTTTTGGAGATTCACCACATAAACTTCTTCACCATCTACCACCTCTATGCCCGCAAGTGTTGCAGTGATGCCGTAGTTTGAATAGTGTAGTTCGGAAACCAGATCGGCCTGGGTCTTCATGTCCGTCATCATTCCCTCTTCCATCGGCATATTTTGCCCCATCTGGGACATCGTACCAGTTGTTCCATCAAACACTTGTTTGATTACTTCCATACCTTGCATTTTGAAGCTCGATGCTATTTTTTTCTGGTCCTTCATCTTTATGTTCATTTCAAGGGGCATAGGAATGGCAGCCATGCTCATGGTACCTTTCTGTTCATACGATTTTATTTTCATCAATTCTTTTTCGCCCCCTATTGCGTTGATGTAATTGAGCAAAACTGATTCGGCAGTAACTCCGGCAGGTGCCGGTTTCATCTCTACGATTTTAGAACCATCGGCATTCAATATTTCGACTCTACCACTTTTTGCAAACCTCCTCAGTTTTTCGGCTACCTCACGATTGCCCACCACAGTTATATGTGCATTCTCCGGCCTGATAAATTGAATGGCTGCATCCTGAACCGCCTGCACAGTTACAGCGTTCAGTTTTTGAAGATAAGTCTCATAAAAATCTTTCGGCAAATGGTACTTCTCGATATTCAATGCGAAGTTGGCCACGGTTTGCGGGCGCTCTAGCGAGCGTGCAAAACTCCCCGTCATTATGTTCTTCACGGTTTGCAATGTGCTGTCGGCCACTTTTTCTTTCACCATACGATTCATCTCATAAAGAAATTCAACTATGGCACTATCCGTTACTTCGTTTCGCACACTGGCAGTGGATGAAAAACTTCCCACCACATCATCGGGGCTGATACTGGAATAAGCGCCATAAGTAAATGCTTTGTCTTCCCGCAGATTTTGCATAAGCCTCGTTTGGAAACCACTGCCTCCGAAAATTGTGTTCAGCACACTCGCAGTTATAGCGTCCACTGTTCCAGTACGAAGTTGTATTGGGTAAGTGATGTCAATAACCGATTGCACTGCACCGGGCATGGGTACAAACACAACCTTGTTTCCGGCAGGTGTCGTTGGCATCGTGTAATTGTGCATGGGCGCTTCACCTTTCTGCCACGTTCCGAAGTATTGAATGGCCTGTCTTTTTGCCTCATCAGGTGTGATGTCGCCTACAATAACAAGGTAAGAAATGTTTGGTTTCCAGTAAGCCTTGTAAAAAGAGGCAAGGTCATCGCGAGTGATGGCGTTCAAGGATGCTTCCGTCTGGAATTCTCCATAGGGATGATAGGCACCGAAATTCATCACGCTGGTTATTTTTCCACTCAGTGCATCAGGGTCAGTTTTTTCACTGGCCAATCCTGAAATAGATTGCTTGCGCACTTTGTCCAGTTCATCTTGCGGGAATGCGGGATGCAGCAACACATCACTCATTATTGCAAGCAATTTGTCCGCATGTTTTTTCAAACAACTACCAAACATGTTTGAACTGGAAGTAGAAAAAGATGCGCCCAGGAAGTCCACAGCCTCATCAATCTGCGATTTTGTTTGGGATGTTGTGCCGCTAGCCATTATCTGTCCGGCAAAACCAACATAACCTGCTTTATCTTTTTCCAGTATCGGGTCGAAGTCTACCGTTACGGAATAAGAAACGCGCGGCAGTTTGTGGTTTTCCACCACAATCACTTTCAACCCGTTTTCAAGGGTGAAGAGTTGGTAATCCCCTATCTGGATTTTAGGTGCCGGACCTGGTGCCGGGGCCTTGGAGCGATCTACCTGCGCGTGCATGTTTGTAGTGATGAAAAACATAGCGGCTATAAAAAGCAGGTGAAAGATTTTTTTATTCATGACTTTAATTTTTGATTTTTGATTTGCGCTAAAAGCATTCATGTTTATTCAATTTTTTTGATGATGGAATTGCCGCCCCGGAATTATTGCTTAAGAAGACTGGGATCGTGTTCGAAATACAGCACCACACGATTGTCTTTCACGTAATATTTTTTTGCTGCGTTCATTATGTCTTCTTTGGTCACTTTCAGGTAGCGTTCAATTTCAGTATTGATGAGGTTCGCTTCACCGAAGTACATGTGGTAATTGGCGAGGCTCTCTGCAATTCCTGCGACTGTTGCATTGCGTGTCACAAAATCATTTTCCACCTGATTGCGCAGTTTCTGGAATTCATCTTCGGTGATGAGTTGCGTCTGCACTTTCTCTACTTCCAACAGCATAGCCTGTTCTACTTTGTCGGCTGTCACTCCCATGTTGGCCATCGCAAATGCAAGAGTGAGACCCGGGTCCTCTACGTTGTAAGTAAATGCTCCGCAGAACAGTGCGAGTTGTTGTTCATCCACTATTGATTTATTCAGTCTGGAACTTTGACCCTGCGACAACAATTGGTTCAGCATGTCAACAGCATAAAAATCCGTGGTGCCTTGTGCAGGAATGTGGTAGGCCAGCAGGGTGAGCGGCAACTGGTCTTTCACTTTCACCACATCACGCACTTCACCCTGATTGAATGGTTCATCTTTATCAGGCCGCGGAATTGGTTTAGTTCCTTTTGGAATCCCAGCGAAGTATTTCTCCACAAGTTTTTTTGTTTCTGCTGAATTGAAATCACCTGCTATGCTCAGTACTGCGTTGTCCGGTACATAAAAAGTTTTGTAGAATTCTACGAAGTCCTGGTCGCTGGCAGCATTTAGATCATCCATAGTTCCAATAGGAGGCCAAGCATAAGGGTGCACTTTGTAAGCATGTGAAAGTGTTTCCTGGAAGAGTGTGCCGTATGGCTGGTTGTCAATTACCTCACGCTTTTCTTCCTTAACCACTTCGCGCTGGGTTTCAATTCCAATGGTTTCCACTTTGGCGTGCATCATGCGTTCGCTTTCCAGCCAAAGGCCAAGTTCAAGTTGGTTGGAAGGAATCACTTCATGATAAAAAGTGCGATCCTGCGAGGTGTTGGCATTTAGAGCGCCACCCGCATTTTCAACATAACGCGAGAATTCTGAACGTCCAATATTCTCGCTTCCTTCAAACAACAGGTGCTCGAAAAAATGCGCCATGCCGGTGCGCCCGGTGGTTTCATTTTTAGAACCCACGTGGTACATTACAGTAACCGCCACTATGGGCGTACTGTGATCTTCATGCAAAATAACATGAAGACCGTTGGCCAGATTAAACTCCGTGAATTTGATGTTTTGCGAAAGGATGCTGGTAGATGCAAGCAGCATCGCAGCCAATGCCATGTGTTTATTGAATTTCATTTTAGATAATTTTTTTTTGAGGGGCGAATGTAAAATGATGTGGCGATATGACTATCTGGTGATGTGACGATTGGTTGCTGCTCTCGTTTGGTTGGAAAAACAGGGCTACTTATTACCGATGAG
>JAWXCI010000046.1:0-25876 GCA_034408895.1 Flavobacteriales bacterium | reverse complement strand
TAACTCATAAATACCCGCATGTTTCCTCCCTCACTCATTTTGTCAATTCCATGTAAAACAGTGATATATGATTTTGATAACAAAAATACGCATGGCTAATGGTGGGCCGAAGATAACGGAAATGCGCATGTGTCATAAACTGTCCTATGGGCTTTTTGCTTTCTAGATGTCGCGGTGTTTTTCCGGCTTTCGAAATACGGTGGGTTAACCCTCCCCCAGTTTTTTCTTCACCTCTTCCAAATTCATTTTGCCCACCAGTTCGTCCAGTTTTGGAAGGTCTTTTTTGCGGATGGCTTGCAGGGGGTTTTCAGGTCGGTCTTCCCCTTTGTCGTTTGGTGTCCATGCAAAAAGGTCGTTGGGAGTGCAGCGCAACAGGGTGCACAATTGCTCTATGTAGTGCAGGTGTATGCGGTGCTGCTTGCTGGTAATGATTCGCTTAAAGATGCTGGGGCTTAGCTTCATGCGCCTCGCAAGTTTATAGGGATGGCGCAGGCCCAGGGCTTCGAACAAGGGTCTTATCTGGAACTCTAACATGATTTTCAGGGAGTTATGTTTGTTTTATCATTGGTTTTGTTCATTCAAACACTGGGAGCATTGATTTAAGGCTTTGAATGAACCGTCCACAGCACGGAATGAACCACAGAGCGCACTGAATGAACCACGTGGCGCACTGAATGAACCACGTGGCTCATTCAACGCTATAAACCTTTGATTTACTGCATTATACATCTTGCAGTCCGGCCCTCACGCTCACCACTTCGGGGTTTGGGTTGGTGAAGATGATCTTTGTACCATAGGGCGGTGTGAAGCTCATGTCTTGCAAGGCAATTTTGCGTGTAGTGCTTACGCCCGGCTGGTAGCCGGCTGCGCAGGGGTTTGTGGCATTGGGGGCTATACACACGTTGATGGTGGCGGCCCCGTTGAGCTGGCGCATATATATAAGGCGGGCTGCATCGGCAGGGGTATCGGTAAAAAGCAGAGTGGCGCCCGGCTGCAATTCGTAAAGAGCCACGTGTAGCCGTTGGTGCCGGAGCCTCCGCCACTGTTGTCAATCATACGTGCTGTAAGATATTGGCTATAAAGAACAGGATTGATGAACCAGCGGTTTCAGAAGCTGGCAGAAGGAACAAAAACAACAAAGCATCCCTACATGTTGTCTTAAACTCAAAACCCACTCGCATTACTTTAGCCCTATGTGCAAAATCAGAATCAGCATCATCCTCTTTGCCTGCTGTCTTGCAGCGTGGGCGATAAATGCACAGCCCATTCGCAGTGGAGTAGGGAGGGAGGGCAGCACTGTGCATCCCTTCATCGAAAACCGCGGCCAGTGGCCCTCGCAGGTTTCTCATTGCGCATCCATCGAAGGCGGAAAAATGTTTCTTGAAAACGATGGATTCACCTATCACTTCTTCGATCTCAGCAGCATCTCCACATCACACGCAGCCCGTAAATCAGACGCCAACGGAAAAATTCATGGCCACGTTTACAAAGTCAAATTCATTAACTCCAACCCAGAAGCCATGCCTGCCAACTGCGGATTGCAGCCTACCTACTATAATTACTTCTTGGGTGATGATGAATCGAAACATGCCGGTGGTTGCCGCGCATTTTCCAGCATAGAAAGAAAAAACATCTACAATGGAATTGATCTCGTCAATTACAGCAACAACTTCTTCATGAAGTACGATTTCATCGTCCACCCCAGTGCCGATGTTTCCGCAATCAAACTCAAAATTGATTTTGCCGATGAAGTCAAACTCGAAAACGGAAAGTTGGTCATTAAAACTTCAATCGGAGAAACATGGGAACAAAAACCCATCGCGTATCAAATCATCAACGGAGAGAAAAAATGGGTGGAATGCAACTACCAGTTGAACACCAACGAAGTCAGTTTTATTTTCCCAAAGGGATTTTCAGAACAACATGATTTAATCATTGACCCCGAACTTGTCTTCTCCACCTACTCCGGTTCTTTCAGCGACAACTTCGGCTACAGTGCCACTTTCGATAACGATGGCTACCTCTACAGCGGCAGCAGCGCGTTCGGAAATCTTTATCCCACCACCAACGGTGCTTACCAAACCGAACACGGTGGTGGCGATGGACTGGGTGATGGCATTGACATGGCACTTTCCAAGTATGATATAAGCGGAACCTTCATGCAGTGGTCCACTTTTCTTGGCGGCAATGGTGACGACCTCCCCCACAGCCTTGTTGTAAATGAACAGGATGAACTTTGCGTTTACGGTTGCACAGGTTCCGATAATTTTCCTGCAACCAACGGAGCAATCCAGGAATTTTATATCGGTGGGTCAACGGTAAGTCCGCAAGGCACCGGTGCCACATTTCCCGATGGCACCGATATCGTAGTTGCACACTTCAATGCATCATGTACTGATTTGATTGGTGCCACTTACATAGGTGGAACCGCCAATGACGGAGTGAATACATCCGCCACTTTAAAGTTCAACTATGCCGATGAATTCCGCGGTGAAATTTCTTTGGATGATGATGGAAATATCTTAGTAGTGTCAAGCACATACTCCGTTGATTTTCCAGTGGAGAACGCTGTGCAATCCACATACAGCGGAATGCAGGATGCGGTGCTTATGAAACTCAATCCTGAACTCACCGATATTTTTTGGTGTACTTACCTGGGAGGTGCACAGGATGATTCTGGTCTCTCCATTACTGAAAACAGTCTCGGAGAAATTTATGTCAGCGGAGGAACACTATCTTCCAGTTGGCCTGCAACCACTGGTTCAGTTCAGGAAAACCAGGCTGGCGATGCCGATGGTTTTGTGGCCAAGTATGCAGCGGATGGTCAATCACTTCTTGCCGCAACTTTTTGGGGAAGCAGTGAATACGACCAACTTTATTTCATAGAAATTGACAGCGATGATTTTGTGTATGTCTATGGACAGACCAATGCTGACAATTCATTCTTCATACAAGATGCGACCTATGGCACACCCGACAGCGGAATGCTTCTCACCAAGTTCGAATCAGATTTGAGTGATGTGGTTTGGTCCACCGTTTTCGGAACTGGTGATGGAAAACCTAACCTCTCCCCCACTGCATTTCTTGTGGACTATTGCAACCGTGTTTATGTTTCGGGTTGGGGTGTTTTCCAGGCAAACAGCACGTTGAATCCAGGCCAGCACTTGTGGCCGATGCAGAACATGGACATCTCACCGGATGCTTATGACAATGCTTGTACAACAGGAGACTTCTACATGGCCGTGTTTGATGAAAACATGACACTTATGGAATACGCAACATTTTTTGGTGGCGGCACAAGCAGCGAACATGTGGATGGTGGCACATCGCGCTTTGACCGCAAAGGAGTGATTTATCAAAGCGTGTGTGCAGGCTGCGGAAGCAACGATGACTTCCCGATTTTTCCTTCCGATGCAGTTTCATCCACCAACAATTCTTCGAACTGCAACAACGGTGTTTTCAAATTTGATTTTCAGTTGCCACTCACCGTTGCCGATTTTCTTGTTCCTCCCACAGCATGTGTAAACGTGCCGCTTCAATTCCTGAACACCAGCACCTGGAACGACACCAACTTCTGGGACTTTGATGATGGAACCACATCCACACAAGTAAGTCCTTTTCATGAATTCGAAGACCCCGGCTTGTATGATGTGATGTTGATTGTAACTCATCCCGGAACGTGCAATGCCGCAGATACTGTTATCAAACAAATTGAAATTGTTCTTCCCACTGTCAGCTCACTGGAAGATGCTGTGGCATGTGCGGAACAACCCATAGAAATAGGCCCCGATGATGTTGACCCGACTTATGAATTCACATGGACACCCTCAACTTTTTTGTCTGATGCAACCGAACCGAATCCCATCTTCACTCCGGGAGTGGATACCGATTACGTTCTGTTGATTGCACATGGCGGCTGTGTGGACACCGTGTTTCAAAGTGTAAATGTGATTTCACTTTCTCTTGAAGTACCCAATGACACCACATTGTGTGATGATTTTTCACTCACGCTTAATGCTGAAGTCAGTCCACCGGAAACTGAAATAACGTGGAGTGAAGTTTCTGATTTCTCAACGATGTTGAATGACGGGCCGGATGATTCCGACATTGAAGTTTCCGTGACACAGCCAACGACATTTTATGTTCAGGCAATGATTGCAGGCTGCATTCTTACCGATGAAGTTGTCGTGAACCTGGTTTCATTTCAAACAACAGTTCAGGGAGATTTTACTGCCTGTGAAGAAGACACGGTGTTGCTTTCCATCGAAAACCCTAATCCTGATTTTGCTTACTCATGGTCGCCCGATGAACTGATTATTTCCGGACAAAACACACCACAAGTTGAAGTTGTAGTGAATGCAACAACGGAGTTTTTCGTGTTCAGTGAAACACCCTTCGATTGCACGGCAACCGATTCAGTAACTGTGTCTGTTTCCATTCTCACAAGCTTTGCTGTGAATGCAAGTGCAACTCCTGAAACAATAGTGCAGGGACAATCAGCACAACTGCTCGCGCAACCGGATGGATATAGTTATTCATGGACTCCCCCATCCACACTCAGCAATTCACAGATTCAAAATCCAATTGCAACACCGCTGGTCACCACCACTTATTATGTATCCGTTGCAGATGGGGAATGTGTGCTTACTGATTCTGTTATTGTGAAGGTGGTTGATTTTGTGTGCGGCCCTCCGTCCATTTATGTTCCCAATGCATTCACACCGAACGCTGACGATCGCAACGAAAAAATGTACGTGCGGGCAAACAACATTACCGATCTCTACTTCGTGATTTATGATCGCTGGGGTGAAAAGATTTTTGAAACAGAAAGCCTCACTACTGGTTGGGACGCCACCTTCCGGGGCCGAAATGTTGACCCCGATGTGTACGTGTATTACCTCGAAGCCACCTGCGCTGGAGGTGCGGAGTATTTTGAAAAGGGAAATATCACTGTTATACGATAATTTGAAGATGGCTCATCTCATTCAAAGAAATATCTCGTTACTGAATCGCATCATCATTTATTGCGCATTGCCAATTGCTTGTTGCCAATTGCAAATTGCATTCAGCCAGGACATCCACTTCTCTCAATTCTATGCTTCGCCATTCAATCTCAACCCTGCACTTGCAGGACAATTTGATGGTGACTACCGCTTTATATTGAACCAGCGTACGCAATGGCGCAGTGTCACAATTCCCTACAACACGTGGGCACTTTCGGTAGATTCCAAAGACCTTGCATTACCAATAGACGGCATGCCGTCATTAAAAAATTTGGGTCTCGGACTTTCCTTTTTTACGGACAAGACAGGAGATTCAAAACTCAAGACGACATCATTCCAACTTGCATCTAGTTATCTGGTTAATCTGGAAGAGGGCAAGCCTCATTACATCTCCCCTGGAATCCAACTCGGGTTGGTGGGAACAAGCATTGACTACACCGGGCTGAATTATGACAACCAATGGAATGGATATGTGTTCGACCCCGGAATTAATCCGGAGGAGAGTTTTGCCCGTGATGCCCGAACTTATTTCAGCATTGCGATGGGTATCGCATATTTCAACAAACCGGATTCGAGAAAACAGGTTCAGGTAGGAATCAGTTTTTACAACTTCAACGCTGCAAGGCAATCCTGGTTCGATAACAGTGCAGTGCAACTCGACCCGCGTCTTAATATCCATGCACAGTATCAATTTCCTGTTCGTGAAGTGGTGGACCTTGAACCGAGTTTGTTATTTATGACGCAAGGAACCTACATCGAATTTGATGTTGGTGCAAAAGGCAATTACATCCTGCTGAACGAAAAAGGTCTTTATCGTTCCGTTTACGCAGGTCTTTTTATGCGAGCGAAGGATGCAGGATTTGTTGTTGGTGGAATTAAATATGATGCGTGGAATGTGGGAGTGAGTTATGACATAAACACTTCCAATTTGCGACCGGCAAGCAACGGTCGAGGGGGATTTGAGTTTTCAGTCATCTACATTCTCAATCATCCTTCAATTATTGTTCGTCCCCCGAAAGTTTGCCCGGACTACATCTAATTTTTATTGCGCACAGAAATATGTGAGGCCACAAAAACTCGAAGTCACCAAGCCTCACAAAGCCTTCGTGAACCGTAAAGTCTTTGAGCCTTTGTGGTCTCGAGCCAGGTTTCGCAAAATGACTACCACCATTGTTGAACTGTGCGGATGAATTTTCTCACATTTACATTCGCCCCATGCACAACGAACAAAACAAGTCTGGGGGAATTCTCATCATTGCCACCTTCATCATCCTAATCATTTACAACATCTTTTATGCTTCCGGAAAATTTTTAAGCGAGGCTGCTCCTGCATTTGTACAAAACATCTACTCAGGAATAAAAACATCGTGGGGTTTGTTCACGTTTCTTGAATTCCTTGCAGTGGCTTCGCTCTTTGTTGACCTTATTGTGAAGTACGATCTCTTCGAAAAACGACAGCGTAACTTCAGGTTGCTTCTGACGGTGATTCTTTTCGTTTCATTTGGTTTCCATTTCATTGTCGGGTTGATGGAGAAATACATTACCGGGGAAGTGCATTGAAAAAGAAAACCCTTCCGCAATTTCTCGCAGAAGGGTTCACTAAATTTTCTGGTTTCGAATCAAGAAAGCAGTATTGCTTCCATTTTTTCTGTCAGCACGTTTTTGGGAACTGCTCCCACTGATTTGTCAACCACCACTCCGCCTTTCACAAAGATGATGGTGGGGATATTGCGAATGCCATATTTGGCCGAGATGTCTGGATTTTCGTCCACGTTCACCTTTCCAACTACCGCTTTGCCTTCGTAGTCATGCGACATTTCTTCTACAATGGGACCCACCATGCGGCAGGGGCCACACCATTCGGCCCAAAAGTCCAGCAGTACCGGTTTTTCGCTGTTCATTACTACTTCATTGAAATTTGCATCTGTGATTTCTAAAGCCATTTTTATTTAATTTTTAAGTTTGTGTTTCAACTGATTTTCTGGGGCGCCAGTACTCAAGAATCCGTCCATGATAGTCATCCTGTCTTTTCGTCACTTTATCCCGTGATAAGGGAGGTCAAATGTAGCAGTTTTCCACGAATGTAACTCTTGACCAATAGCCAATAAAGCCTATGCTTCTTTCAAGTTTCGGTAACATCAAATTCCACCTCGGGAATTTTATCTAGTTGCGCCAATACATCGTGGGTTATGCTGATGCGATTGAACGCAGTGCTTGGCATTTTCAATTCTCCTTCATCGATTTTTACCTGAACACGCACCTGGGTTTTGCCCGTTCCGTTTTTGAAAGATGATGCAAGCTGTTCCACTAGTGCATTGTTCAATTGTTCCAGTGAAAAGCGGATATTGAGGTATCGTCCAAATTTTTCGCGCACCTCAAAAAGCAGTTCAACGCGTGTGATGCGAAACTCCCATCCCTGGGTGTCGGCTCCAAATCTTCGCTGTTGCACTTTTCCAAGTAACCATAGTTTTTCGCCCGCCTGTAAAAAATGTTTGAACTTGAGGTAGTCCTCGCCAAAGAGGATGAACTCGAAGCTGGAATCATAGTCTTCCAGTTTAAAAGTGCCGAAAGGTTTATTGCTTGCGCGTGAAATTTTATGGTTAAAATCGGTGACCATGCCCGCCACTTTCAGGTCGCGGTTTTTATTTACCTCAAGGTCTTGCAACAATGAAAGATTTCCTTTGGTACAAAAACTTTTAAGTTCAAGCGCAAAGTCATCGAGTGGATGTCCGCTGATATACATGCCTACAACTTCCTTCTCTTTGGAAAGTTGAGTGAGGGTGTCCCACGGCTCCACTGCGGGTGGCTTGGGTTCTGCAAAAACAGTTTCACCGGCATCCCCAAAAAGAGAAACCTGGTTTGAATTTTTACTGTCGCGCGATGATGTTCCATAACGCACCAGCGTTTCGGCAAAGGTTTCGTTTCTGCCATCAGGAGCGAAGTAGGCCGCACGGGGAATTTTAAATACATCGAATGCTCCGGCAAGTGCACATCCTTCCACCACTTTTTTTCCCGCAGCTTTGGTGTCCACTCGCTTGAGGTAGTCAAACACATTTTTGAACTTGCCATTTTTCTGTTCGGCCACGATGCTTTCCACTGCACTTTCGCCCATTCCCTTTATGGCAGCCAGGCCAAATCGGATTTCACCTTTTTCATTTACGCTGAACAGCGCTTTCGATTCGTTGACATCGGGACCCAGTACAGGTATATTTTGCTTCCTGCATTCCTGCATGAAAAAGCTCACGGATTTTATGTCACTCATGTTGTTGCTCAACACAGCAGCCATGTACTCTGCCGGATAATGCGCCTTGAGATAAGCGGTGTGATATCCGATAAGTGCATAACAAGTAGAGTGAGATTTGTTGAATGCGTAACTGGCAAAAGCTTCCCAATCAGTCCATATTTTTTCGAGTTTGTCTTCGGGGTGTCCAATTGCTTTTGCGCCTTCAATGAATTTATTTTTCATCTTGTCCAGCGTATCGCGCTGTTTTTTTCCCATCGCCTTGCGCAGAATATCAGCTTCGCCCTTTGTGAAGCCTGCGAGTTTTTGCGAGAGCAACATCACCTGCTCCTGATAAACGGCAATTCCATAAGTCTCCTTCAGAAATTCTTCCATTTCAGGAAGATCATAACTAATGGGATCCACACCATTTTTCCTTCGAATGAATTGTGGGATATAGTCAAGAGGCCCCGGGCGATACAGTGCGTTCATTGCGATGAGGTCATCGAGAACATTCGGTTTCAGCTCGCGCAGGTATTTCTGCATGCCTTCACTTTCATATTGGAATATGCCTACGGTATGACCCCGCTGAAAAAGTTTGTAGGTCTCTTCATCATCCAGCGGAATTTCATCCATGTCGAGCAGGATTCCGTGCCTTTGTTGAATTACTTTGATTGCATCTTTCAGGATGGTCAGTGTTTTCAAACCGAGAAAATCCATCTTCAACAGCCCAGCATGTTCCACCACATCCACATCGAATTGCACTGCGGTGCCGTGGCTGTCTTTTGCTGAAACCACAGGAACGAAATTGGTGACGTCATCAGGAGTGATGATGACGCCACAGGCGTGAATTCCGGTGTTTCGCACCGAGCCTTCCAGCAATGCAGCCATTTGCAGAACCTTGGCTTCTTTCGAATCTTGTTTCGCAATTTCCCGCAAGAGTGAAACGTTCCTGAGCGTGTCACCATTCAATTCATCGCGCAACTTTTTTTCATCCCAATTGAGGTAGTCACGAAGTAAACCATCGCCCATCAGTTTTGCAAGGCGATCAGTATCGGGCAATGGCAATTCAAACACTCGACCAGCATCGCGGATGGCACTCTTGCCGCCCATGGTTCCGTAAGTGATAATCTGTGCCACCTGCGTATCACCATATTTTTTACGGACGTAGTCAATCACTTTGTCACGTCCAAGATCATCAAAGTCAATATCAATATCGGGCATGCTCACGCGCTCCGGATTGAGAAAACGCTCGAACAGCAACTTGTAGCGAATGGGCTCGCAGTTGGTGATGCCTAAACAATAGGCTACACAACTTCCGGCAGCACTTCCCCGGCCGGGGCCAACGCTCACATCCATCTGGCGGGCTTTGGCACAGAAGTCCTGCACAATTAAAAAATATCCCGGGTAATTTGTATTGGCAATGGTGGCAAGTTCAAAGTCGAGGCGCTCGCGCAGTTCGTCTGTGATTTCTCCATAACGTTTTATCGCGCCTTCATAAGTGAGATGTTGCAGGTACGAATTTTCACCGCGTTTACCCGCATCAACAGAATCTTCTGCATCAATGAATTTTTCCGGAATATCAAATTTTGGAAGTAGCACTTCGCGCGTGAGTTCGAATGATTCGCACTTTGCTGCAATGTCAACTGTGGTGGAAATGGCTTCGGGCAAATCGGAAAACAGTGCGCACATTTCTTCGGGCGACTTCAGGTAGAAGTTGTCGTTCGGTAAACCAAACCGGAATTCGCGTCCACGTTTGCCGATGTATTTTTTAGGTTTCGAGATGTACTCACCTTCTTTCACACACACCAGCGCGTCCTGGGCTTCGGCTTCCTCTTGAGTGGTGTAATAACTGTTGTTCGATGCGAAATACTTCGCTTGGTGTTTTTCGCAAAAACGAAGCAGGACTTTGTTTACCACATCTTCCTCTTCCAAATCGTGACGATTGAGCTCCACATAAAAATCAGCGCCAAAATTTTCTTTCCACCACAAAAAACTTTCCTCAGCTTTTTCTTCTCCCTCGTTCAGGATTTTTGAAGAAACTTCGCCCCACAATCCTCCACTAAGGACAAGCAAATCCTCCTTGAATTTCAACACTGTTTCGCGGTCAATGCGGGGTACATAATAAAAACCTTCTGTGTGGGCAATGCTGGAAAGTTTTGCGAGGTTGTGATAGCCATTCTTGTTTTTGGCGAGAAATACCATCTGGTATCCGTTGTCTTGAGTGGTGCGGTCAATCCGATTGCGGCACACATTCAATTCGCATCCGACAATGGGTTTGATTTCATTTTCCAATGCAGCACTCACGAATTTGAATGCAGCCATCATGTTGCCATGGTCAGTTATGGCAATGGCTGGAAGATTCCACTCCTTTGCTTTTTTAATGATGCTGTTGATTTCTGAAGTGGATTGAAGAACGGAGTATTGAGAGTGGACGTGGAGATGAATGAATTCCTCGCTGGGTCCTGTGGGCAAATTTGAAATTTCAGTCCCGGTAACTAACGGGGCCAAATTGTCGCCCGGCTCTGTGTCGCTTATAATTGATTGATGAGGTAAAGAATCTTCAACTTGCTCTTGAAAGATAACAGGGGTGGATTTTTGAATTGACAAATCTGGTGCTTCATAGAAGACATCAATTTCATTCGCTTCTGAAACCTGAATGACGCTGCGTTTGATGAGCTCGAAAAAACATTTGGCGGTTGCACTTACATCATAAGCCGCATCGTGTGCTTCCTCGAAAGGTTGGCCATAAAGTTTTTCATGAAGCTCGGTAAGAGTTGGCCACTTGTATTTACCACCCTTGCCACCGGGAAGTGCGCAGTAGTTTGTCCCAAGTTCTTTGGTGTCTAGCGTTTTCTTTTTGGCAAGGATATTTTCCATGCCCACGCGCAGCAATTCGCATCCCATCACACTCAAATCAAATTCAATGTTGTGACCCGCGAGATAGGTACAGCGACTTACATCTTCAAGAAATTTAGAGATCACAACATTCAAATCTGTTCCATCACGTTGTGCGCGTTCAGTTGAAATGCCGTGAACTTTTTCAGACAGATAAGGAATTGAAAAACCATCGGGACTGATAATGAAACTGCTATTCGAAATGAGTTTGCCAGTTACATCATGAAGTTGCCACGCCAACTGCACACAGCGCGGCCAGTTATCGAAATCAGTAAGCGGTGCTTTGTAGTTGCGGGGAAGGCCAGTGGTTTCGGTATCGAAAATGAGGAACATGGAATACAGAATTGAAAATGGATATTTGATAATGCGAAGTAGACTTCACAATCCGAATCAAATTTAAAATTTGAAGAAGGTCAAAACTGAAGATGTTGATTGAATGTGGAGAAAGGTTCCGCCATGAGTATGAACGAACCATGGGCGTGGATGAAAAAGGAGACGAGGTGAATCAGATTTTCCCGTAGAGTTTTTCGTACTCTTCTTTAAGAAGGATGCGGCCATCGGGCATTTCGCAATATGAATGACCATTGATTGCATAGACGTTTGGGATGCCTAGTGCGCGATTTTCATCCTGCGCATCTTTCACAGCTTTGTACATCATTTTTTTCATGTACGCTGCAAATTCGAATGTTTCAATATCCACTTTAGACTTCATGCTTAATATGATATAGAAAAACGTTGAACAATTGTTCCTCGAACACTTTGTGATCAGATTCATTGCCAATAGCAACCTCCATGGGAATCGCATTTCCATTGTAGTAGAGTACCCATTCATCTGCCAAAGGTCGGTAAAGTTGCCAGAAGTTCGACAGGCTTCTGCTACCGAATTTTCTTCTCACTGCTTAATCTGGAACATGATGACCACCGGCTTTAACCCTCGAAGCAATCCGATCAATACTCATTTCAGCATCTTTTACGAAAACAAAAAGCAGGTTGATTCGGAAACCAGCCTGCTTCAAATCCCGAATCATTTGAACGTAAGTCTTGCCGGAAAGTGTGCTTTCCCAAACAAAATTTTCCCGACTCAAAATTTTCTGTTGAATTCTCGACAGTATTAGCCTGCCAGCCGTGATGATGTCAGATGAAGAAGTGTTGGTGGTTTCGTCACGTTGAATTTCATCCGCATTGAGGAAAAAATAAAGTTTGTTACCCAAAACAGATTTTGCACATGTGGTCTTCCCGCTCCCATTTGGTCCACCCAGTATGATGACTTCTTTTTTCTTCAATTCAATTTTGTGATGTTCACGAAAACATCTCCTTCACTTTCTGAAAAAATGTTTTCTCCTTATCTGGAGATGGTTGAAAATTGGGTGCTTCCCGGAGTTTTTCCATGATGCGTTTTTCTTCATCAGTGAGGCGTTGTGGTGTCCACACATTGATGTTAACGAGTAGGTCGCCATGCGCGTAGCCATTTACTTCAGGAATTCCTTTGCCGCGCAACCGAAGAATTTTTCCGGCTTGTGTTCCGGGCTCAATTTTCACTTGTGCTTTGCCGCGAACCAATGGAATTTCGGTAGTGGTTCCCAAAGCTGCATTAGCAAAATTGAGGAAGAGATCATAGTATAGATTAAGTCCCTCACGTTTCAGATGTGGGTGTTCTTCTTCTTCGATCTGTACAAGTAAGTCACCCGGCACTCCGCCAAATGGCCCCGCATTTCCTTTTCCCGAAACGTTTAGTTGCATACCGTCCTGCACACCCGCGGGGATATTTAATTCAATGAGTTCTTCCTGGCGTTTCTGGCCATGCTCATCGGAATCCTTTGGCTTATTCTTAATCGTTTTTCCGGTGCCATGGCATTCAGGACAAGTGGAAGATGTGGCCATCTGGCCCAGAATAGTGTTAGTGACCCTGCGCACCTGTCCTGCACCGCGGCAGGTGTGGCAGGTATCGTGCTGCACCCCTTCTGCGTTCACTAGCTTGAATACTTTTAGCTTTTTGGAAGTTCCGTGAACAATTTCTTCCAGAGTAAGTTTCACCTTGATACGAAGGTTCGAGCCTTTCACCCTGCGGTTGGCATTCCCGCTAAAACCACCTCCGCCAAAAGAACCACCAAAAGCACTTCCGAAGACATCTCCAAAATGGGAGAAGATATCATCCATTGACATTCCACCTCCACCAAATCCGCTGTTGCCGCCCACACCGGCATGACCGAATTGATCATACCGCTGTTTTTTTTCAGGAGTGCTGAGCACATCATAAGCTTCGGCTGCTTCTTTAAATTTTTCCTCAGCCGCTTTATCGCCCGGATTTTTGTCAGGATGATATTTTAAGGCAAGTTGGCGGTAGGCCTTTTTTATTTGAGCCACCGTTGCGTTTTTGGAAACACCCAGTATGTCGTAATAATCTCTTTTAGCCAACTTAGTTATGGAAAATTGAATCCGGATTGCTATCGGGAGCAAAATTGAAAATTCACCCGACCCTCCGTGTTCATTATGAAAAATTTGCTTTTATTGCCCAATCACAACTTTCGAAAAGCGAATCACTTTATCATTCAGCAAATAGCCTTTTTCAACTTCATCTACCACTTTGCCTTTCAGTTCTTTGGTGGGTGCCGGTATTTGTGTGATTGCTTCGTGAAAATCCGTATCGAAAATATTCCCTTTTGCCTCAATGGGTTTCAGTCCTTTTGATTCCAGGCGTTTGTAAAGTTTTTGTTGGATGAGCACGAATCCTTCTTTCACAGCGTTTATGTCCTCGACAATTTCATTGGCTTTTACAGCCCTTTCAAAATCATCTATTATAGGAAGTAATTCTTTAATAATCTCTGTTGAAGCTGAGCCCAGTAATTCAATTCTTTCTCGCGATGTGCGCTTTCTGGAATTGTCGAAATCCGCATAAAGCCGGAAATATTTATCTCTCCATTCTCCAGTTTCTCGTTGCGCTTTTTCAAGGTCATTCTCACTTTCCGGTATTGCAACCGGCTCGTCCGGTGTGCCAAGATCAGGGTTATGACCTTCGGGGAGAGATTCCCCTCCTCTTGCTTTTTGCTGTGCTTCTTCAGCAGGATTTATAGTTTCATTCAATTCCTCTTCTTTCATAGGTGAAAAAATTTTGCGAAGGCGGTTAGTCAATCTTTTTGCCATTGGGAGGCGGTTGGACATTATGGCATAAAAAAGCCCGCCTCTTTTAAAAAAGGCGGGCAAAAGTATCAGGTTCGCAGCGCGGGGATTTAGAAACTCTTCACATGAGCATCAATTGCCTTGTGCAATTCAAGCCCGCGAAGTCCTTTGCCCACGATAATTCCATTTTCGTCAAGTAGAAAACTCATTGGAATACTATTGACTCCGTAAGCATTGGCTGGTGCGCTGTCCCATTTCTTAAGGTCACTTACATGGTATTTCCATTTAAGTCCATCTGCTTCAACAGCTTTTTTCCACGCATCAACATTACTGTCCAGCGAAACGCTATAAACCTCGAAGCCTTTGGCCGATTTGAACTTAGCTTTTTTGTATTTTTCGTAAGCTCCCACCACACTGGGATTTTCTTTACGACATGGACCACACCACGATGCCCAGAAATCAACCAACACCATTTTTCCGCGTAAGTCTGAGAGTTTGTAGGTGGCACCATCAAGCGCGGTAAGGCTAATGTCTGGGGCTATGTCGCCAATATTGGTTCCAACTGAAACCACGATGCCGCTTGCATCTTTTACCACAGGTTGTTCGTGATAATAAGTGAAGCTAAGTGCTGCGATGCCTACCACCGCGATGCATGAATAAATCAGGAATTTCTTGAAGTTCATTGTTTAAGTTTTTTTGAATTGAGTTGCAAAAATGAGAAAATTAATTGGGTCGCGCTTGCCAAAGATTCTGCCAAAGCGGGAATGCTCAGTCCAGTCTCTTGATTTCAGCGCCCAATGCTTTGAGGCGTCCATCAATGTTTTGATAACCGCGATCAATTTGTTCGATGTTGTTTATCATGCTCTTTCCATTAGCGGCCAGTGCCGCTATAAGCATAGACACACCAGCACGAATGTCAGGTGATGACATGGTAATGCCCCGAAGTTTCGTTTCGCGGTTGGAGCCAATGACCACGGCCCGGTGTGGGTCGCAAAGAATAATTTTCGCACCCATATCAATGAGGTTATCCACAAAAAACAGGCGGCTTTCGAACATCCATTGATGAATGAGGACGCTGCCCTTTGCCTGTGTTGCTGTGACTAGCGCAACTGAAATAAGGTCAGGAGTGAATGCCGGCCAAATGCCATCGCGAATGGTGATAATGGAACCGTCAATAAGGCTTTGGATTTTAAAGCTTTCCTGGGCCGGAAGAAAAATATCGTCACCGCGAAACTCCATTTCAATTCCCATTTTTTTGAATACCGATGGTATGACACCGAGTTCGGGAATGTTGCAATTTTTTATGGTGATTTCGGATTGTGTGGTCGCTGCCAGCCCGATGAAACTTCCTATTTCAATCATGTCCGGCAACATCCGGTGGGCGCAACCTCCAAGCGATTCAACACCCTGCACTATCAGTTTGTTGGAGCCGATGCCGGAAATTTTTCCACCCATGGAGTTGATCATGCGGCACAACTGCTGAACGTAAGGTTCGCAGGCTGCATTGTAGATTGTGCTTTCGCCTTTGGCAAGGGAAGCGGCCATCACAATGTTCGCAGTTCCGGTAACCGATGCTTCATCAAGCACCATGTAAGCGCCTTTCAGATCCTTCGCGTTGATTTTGTAAAACCTCTCGTCTTTCAGGTGTTCGAATGTTGCCCCAAGATTTTCGAAACCGCGCAGGTGGGTATCCACCGGGCGCCTGCCTATTTTATCGCCACCAGGTTCAGGAATGTAAGCCGCCCCAAAACGAGCAAGCATTGGCCCAATGATCATGATGCTTCCGCGGAGTGCGCCACCTCTTTTCTTGAATTCATCGGTAAGCAGGTATTCCAGGTTTACATTTTTGGCTTCGAATGAAAATGTGCCTTCGGAAATTTTGTTTACGTCAACACCCATTGCGCCCAGCAGTTCAATGAGTTTCATCACATCGCGGATATCCGGGATGTTCGACAGGGTGACTTGCTCCTCTGTAAGAAGCACAGCAGAGATGATTTGCAGTGCCTCGTTTTTCGCGCCCTGCGGCACAAGTTCACCTCTCAGCTTTTTGCCCCCGGTTATTTCAAAAGATGCCATTCGGAAATTTTGTTGCAAGAGAATTCAGCATCCGGCACAAGAGAGGCAGGTGATGAAGAAATTATTGACATTGATGAGAGAATAGCAGTAGAAAGTTTTGATATTGAATTTCCGTCTGGCAGGTGACAGTTGTCAATTTTTCTTCTTGAAATTCTTTTTGAAGTTGCCTTTGTTCTTGAAATTTTTCTTGCCCTTGAAATTTTTCTTGCCGCTATATTCAGTATCAAACTCAGCAAACTTGTTTACAGGTCCAAGGGTTTTCACTGCATGAATTTCTGTCGAGTCATCCAGTTTCAGTTTGCCTTTTGAGAGTAAATTGAGATCTTTAATTATCACATCATCTGTAACAGTATTGCGGTTCCAGTTGAGTGCGTTTTGTTTCATGACTGTGGCGATGGCGAGCGTAAATGCCTTCTTATCTTCTCCTTCCTCCATATCAATACATTTTGCAACGAACTTTTCCACGTAGCGACCATAGTGCCCAAAACGTAAATCAGCTTGTGGATACTCCATGCGGTTAGGCGGGCTGTCCAACTCCGCAGGATTGGGAACAGGATATGGACTGTCCACATCCAGTTTGAAATTGGACATGATGTGGAGGTGATCCCACAATTTGTGGTTGTAATCTTCCACATCGCGCAGGTAGGGAAAGAGTTGGCCCATTACGGAAAGTATAGCCTTACAGCACATGTTGCGTTCCTCGCGGTTTTCCAGTGTTATGGCATACTCCACCATTTTCTGGATGTTGCGGCCGTACTCAGGTATGGTGAGATCGGGGCGGTTGCTGTTGTAGGGTTGAAAGTCGAGTATGCTGTTGATTCTTTCGCTCATGTGAATTTGTTCTTGCTGAAGGTTGTCTTATTAAGTGCTGGAGGAGCATGATGTTGAGAGGTGTCAAAAGTAGCGTTGTACTTTTCTATCGCAATTTTATGTTCCAATAGCTTCTTCAGTACACCTCGTCATGTTTGCCAACATCAATCAAAACCGCTTTCCTGGGTTTGTCACTTGTAAAGAAAAATACTACCCGTAAATCATACTCGAGCGAGAAACTCCAGTAATCCTTTAGTTTTCCAGAAAGCTTGTGAGTTCTTAGCTAGTTGTTGAGCGGGTTTTTAATGAACAATTGCAACTTAGACCAGAAGTCTACTTCGGCAGGGCTTCCTTTAATTCGTTTCCGGAATGATTTTGTGAATGAGGAACTGAATGCAACTTCCATCAATCTGATTTCTTCAAATTCCTGATTTCAGACGAGAATTTAAGTTTGCCGGCTGCATGTTCTTTTTTAGCCTGAATCCCGTTTTCGAATATTTCATTCCTTCGGGCCTCTGCGATATTGTGTTCCAGCAGGTTTTTTAGTTCCTCCCTTTCTTCAATAGGAAGTTTGTAGGCAGCGTCCACAAGTTTATCGAATGACTTTTCCATCTTTGAAAGTTTTCTTAACAAAAGTAATGGGGCATATCACCCCACCCTCAATTTCGCGAATTTGAGCAGCAATTGTTTTTGTCCTGCTGACGGAAAAAAAATAGTGGCCTTGATATCGGGCGCAGTGCCTTCCACTTTGAGCACTTTGCCCTTGCCAAATTTTTCATGTTGCACTTCCACTCCTTCTTGTATCTGGTCTGGCGTTGCATAATTCCCCTCATCCATAATTGCCGGAGAGGTTGTGGCATTCAACCGGCTGAAACCAGGCGGTGGGGCAGCGTGTGTGCTGGGCACATTGGGTTTCGATACAGGGGAGAATGGTCTACGCCTGGGAGCATCCTTTCCAAAAAACCCACTGCGCTCGCTGTTGAAATCGAAACCCTTGGGTTGTTGTTTTTCCTGCGAGGGCATGTCAAGGTACTGTGCATCTATCTCCTCGATGAAACGCGAAGGCTCGCAGTATTGCAATTGCCCCCAGCGGTAGCGTGTGTCGGCATAACTCAATATCACACGCTTCTCGGCACGGGTGAGTGCGACATAAAAGAGCCTGCGCTCTTCTTCCAGGTCGGCCCGGTCATTCAATGATAGTTGCGATGGAAAAAGATTTTCCTCCAATCCCACAATGTTCACGTACGGAAATTCCAGACCCTTGGCTGCATGAATGGTCATCAGGCTCACCTTGCCTTCGTCCGATTCATCTTCGTTATCGGCATCGGTGAGCAGTGCCACGTCTATGAGGAAATCGCTGAGGGTGTTGATGTGTTCCGGATGTTCAGGGTCTTCGCGGTCGCTGAATTCTTTCATGCCGTTGAGCAATTCCTGGATGTTGTCGTATCGCGCCACGCCCTCCGGTGTTCTGTCCGTATAAAGGTCTTTGAGCAATCCGCTTTCGCTGGCTATCTGGTGACCCATGTCGTAGGCATTCTTCAGTTCAAGATTCACCTGGAAGTTGCGGATGAGCATCACAAATTCATTGACCCTGGAAAGTGCCGCTCCGGTGAGTCCAATTTCATAGGCCCGCGGAATCATCTCCCACACGCTGATGTTTTTTTCATTGGCACCCACCACCAATTTCTGTATCGTGGTATCGCCAATTCCCCTGCGCGGGTAATTGATGATACGCTTCAGCGATTCTTCATCGTTGGGATTGCAGGCAAGGCGGAAATACCCCAGCAAATCCTTTATTTCCTTTCGCTGGTAAAAACTCTGTCCACCATAAATTTTGTAAGGGATATTGAGCTTGCGCAAACTTTCCTCGAAGGCGCGGCTCTGTGCATTGGTGCGATATAGAATGGCGAAATCGGCAGGGGTGGCTCCATGTTCCTGCTTGATGTCAAAAATGAGGTTCGCTACAAAATTCCCTTCATCATTATCGGAAAGCGCGCGGTGGACTTTTATTACATGGCCATCTTCATTGTGTGTCCACACTTTTTTCTGTATCTGGTCCTTGTTGTTGGCAATAATGCTGTTGGCTGCTTCCACAATGGTTTTGGTGGAGCGGTAATTCTGTTCGAGTTTATACAATGAATACTCCGGGTAATCTTTCCTGAAGTTGAGGATGTTCTGGATGTTGGCTCCGCGAAAGCCATAGATGCTCTGTGCATCATCCCCCACCACGCACACATTTTCATGCACCGCTGCCAGTTGTTTTATGATGAGGTATTGCGAAAAATTGGTGTCCTGATACTCATCTACCAATATGAACTGGAACTTGTGCTGGTACTTGTGGAGCACATCGGGAAAATCGCGCAGGAGGACGTTGGTCTTGAACAGAAGGTCGTCAAAATCCATGGCGCTTGCCTTGAACATGCGCAGGTCGTAAGCCGCATAAATTTCTGCCATGCGCGGCTTGCCGGTGCTGTGGTCTTCGGACACTATGTCGGTGCTGTCGGCATATTCACGGGCCGAAATCAAATTGTTCTTGCAGGAAGATATGCGGTGATGCACCACTCCGGGTTTGTATATTTTATCATCCAGCCCCATTTCCTTTATGATATCTCGCAGCAGGTTTTTGGAATCTGCTGTATCGTAAATGGAGAAATTGCGGGGGTAGTTGAGTTTGTCGCACTCTATGCGCAGTATGCGTGCGAAAATGCTGTGGAATGTTCCCATCCAGATGTTTCGCGCTTCCTGCTCGCCCACCAGTTTGCCTATGCGCCCTTTCATTTCGCGCGCTGCCTTATTGGTAAAAGTGAGGGCGAGAATGTGGAAGGCATCCACTCCTTTTTCTATAAGGTTGGCTATGCGATAAGTGAGTGCGCGGGTTTTGCCGGAACCCGCACCGGCTATCACCATCATGGGGCCGTTTATGTGCGATGCTGCCGCACGTTGGGGGGGGTTCAGTTCTTCAAGAAAATTCACGGGGGCGAAGGTAGGTGTGGCGTATTGGCAAAAAGCAAAACTCAATAAAGGCTGTCTCAAACCTGAAAAGAATATTTCATCCCGATGCTGCGGGATGAGATTTATTGCTTTTGAGAAAGCCTCGACTTTCTTTGAATTATAAATATCAAACCCATCAGAACAAAAAAAGGATTACCATGCTGAGCTGGTTCGCCTTGATGATATCTTCGATTCGAAACGGGGTTCATGATATGTATTGCTTTTGAGGCCGTAGCTTATTCGGATTGACGTTTTTCGTTCATGGCTCTTTTACGATAAACCCAAATCCCGCAAACATTTTCCATTGTAAAAAATCTAATGCGCAGTGCGGGATAAATAAAAGGAGTTGTTTATAACCAACAACCAAAATCACTCATCCAAAAATGTAAAGAAGAGAGCAGGTTGAAAGGATTGTCATCTTGCTAATAAGAAAAGGATGACTCTTGGAATGTACGTTGGGAAATGATAAATTCGCCACTTTCTAACCAATATCAAATCTTACTACCATGAAAAAATTTTTATTTGTATGCCTTGGCTGCATTGCTGCCCTGGCTAGTTCTGCACAGGAAACACCATTTGTTGATGGCGACCTGATTGTGATGTTCGCACCAGCCGGTACACCACAATCCCTACTTGAAAAGACTAAGGTTGTAAACGGAATCAGTACCAAGATGGAAATGGTTCAGCCATTGAGTAAAGGTGCGGGCATCTACCTCTTTCATTTCGATCCAACCACATTTGACCAGTACGAATTGCTTCGCAGGGTGCAGGAAATTCCTGAAGTGCTTGCCGCGCAGTTTAACCATTTGGTGGAAATGAGGGCGGTGCCCACCGATCCTCAATTCGGTTCGCAGTGGCACCACATTGATCCATCGGACAATGACATTGACAGTGATCTTGCATGGAACACGACCACGGGCGGCAACACCGGTGATGGTCACAACATTGTGGCAGCTATCACCGAGTCTGGCGGAATAAATTGGGCTCACGCTGATCTCATTGCCAACCACTGGACCAACTCACATGAAGTAAACAACAACGGAATTGATGATGATGGCAATGGCCGCATTGATGATTTTGACGGATGGAACTCTACCGGCAACAACGACAATATTCCCTCAGCCGCGCATGGCACTGCCTGCATGGGTATGATGGGTGCCACCGCCAACAATGGTAACGGTGGGGCAGGAGTGTGCTGGAATACTGACCTCATGGCTGTGTCATTTACAGGAGGTGCTACCGAAGCCAACGTAATTGCATGTTACGATTATCCTTATGACATGCGCGTGCAGTACAACAACACGGGTGGAGCCTTGGGTGCGTTTGTCACAGTAACAAGTTCTTCATGGGGTATTGATAATGCCAACCCCGCTTCATTCCCGGTATGGTGTGCATTTTACAACACCATGGGCGCTGCTGGTATTCTCAGTGTTTGTGCTACCACTAATAATAATGTGAACGTGGATGTAGTTGGAGATATGCCTACAGGATGCTCAAGCGGATACATGATTTCAGTTACTGCTACTAACAGCAATGATGTGCGGACTTTCTCAGGTTTCGGCCCCGTTCGGGTTGACCTTGGTGCACCTGGCGAATCCGTTTGGATACCCAACCTGGCTGGCTATTCTTTTCAAAGCGGAACAAGTTTCGCCACACCGTGCGTGGCAGGTGCAGTCGCTCTAATGTATTCGTTGCCATGCGCCAATTTTGGTGCAGATGGTATTGCAAGTCCCGGAGCTACAGCCCTACTAATAAGAGATGCAATTTTTAACGGAGTGGATGTAGTGGCAGATCTTGTTGGCGATGTAGCCACCAACGGCCGCCTCAATGTGAACAATTCCCTGAACCTGCTTATTGCACAATGCGGCCCGGCACCGGGTTGTTTCGATGTGGATATGACGGATTCCTTTGGTGACGGATGGAACGGTGCCGTTTACAACATCTATAATTCAATAGGAACACTGGTGGCCAGCGGGAGCCTTGCAAACGTAGGTTCAGGTTCTAACTCTCATTGCCTGGGCGATGGCTGTTTTACATTTGAAGTTACCGGTGGTACATTTCCCAGCGAAGTGGGCTGGACACTGGTAGGTGTAAATGGCGGCCCTTTGTCAGGCGGTGCGAATACCACCATTTCATTCAACATGGGAACAGTAGTAATTGGCTGTACCAACTCTACTGCCGCCAACTACAACGCTGCTGCCAATTGCGATGATGGCTCCTGCGTATTTTGCTCTCCGGCAACCGGGTATTGTGATGCATCAGGTTATTCTGAACCAGGTGGAGACTGTGCCACCTCAGTGTGCAGTTATGATTCATTTTGCTGCGACACTTTTTGGGATAGCATTTGCGCCAGCGAAGCGGCTAACGACTCCAACTGCACGTATTGCTTAACACCCATAGGCATTTTTGGTTGTAACCACCCCGCTGCTGCCAACTACGATCCTGCTGCCAGTTGCGATGATGGTTCCTGCCTTTTCTGTGCTCCCGCAAGTGGCTATTGTGATGCTTCGGGATATTCAGAACCAGGAGGAGCCTGTGCCAACTCTGTTTGCAGTTATGATTCATTTTGCTGCACCACTTTTTGGGATAGCATTTGTGCCAGTGAAGCTGCATCGGATGGCAATTGTGCTTACTGCCTAACGCCCATTGGAATTTTTGGTTGTACCCATTCTGCTGCTGCCAATTACAATCCTTCTGCGGTTTGTGATGATGGCTCCTGCGTTTTCTGTACAGCAGGGCAATTTGGTTATTGCGATGGAACAGATTATACTGACCTGGGTGGCCCTTGTGCCGCATCGGTTTGCGCCAGCGATTCCTTCTGCTGCAATGTATTCTGGGATAGCATTTGCGCCAACTCCGCTGCGGTGAATCCCAGTTGTGGGTACTGTGCTACACCCATAGGCACATTTGCTTGTACTGATCCTAATGCCTGTAACTTTGATTTTACCGCCAATTGTGAGGACGGCTCCTGCGTCTATTGCCCGAACTTCTGCCTCGCTATTACCATGACAGACGCTTTCGGTGACAATTGGAACGGTGCTTCTTACCTGGTATATGACGCTTTTGGAAACCTCGTAGCCAATGGAACAATGGATGGTGCAGACGGTTCCCTGGATGTAAACCCTATTTGCCTTGACGCTGGTTGTTACACTATGGAAGTAACCGGTGGTTCGTTCCCCAGCGAAGTGGGCTGGACACTGAACGGTGCCAATGAAGGTGCCTTTAGTGGTGGAGCAAATGTCGCCATTTCATTCACTGTAGGCAATATCATTAACGGTTGTCTTAACTTTTTTGCCTGCAACTACAATCCGCTGGCAAACTGCGATGAGGGCTCCTGTGTTTTTTGCCTTAACAATTGCCTCAGCATAGACATGACGGATAGTTACGGTGACGGATGGAACAGTGCAGTATATAATGTGTATGATGCATTTGGAAATCTGGTAACCTCCGGAACAATGGACAATGGTTTCTCCACATCGGATGTAAATGCCATCTGCCTTGACGATGGTTGTTATACTATGGAAGTAACCGGTGGTTCGTTCCCCAGCGAAGTGGGCTGGACACTGAACGGTGCCAATGAAGGCGCGATGAGTGGTGGAGCAAATGCCACGGTTTCGTTCACAGTTGGTTCTCCGGTATATGGTTGTATTGATCCGGCTGCTGGGAATTATGATTCGCTAGCCACCTGCGATGATGGTTCCTGTAACTACAGTTGCCTTGGTGATTTTGACAACAACGGAGTGGTGAACACAGGGGATTTACTTCTCCTGATGGCCACTTTCGGCTGCCCAAGTGCTTGCGGCCAATATGACCTTGATGGCAACGGAGTGGTAAACACAGCTGACCTGCTTCTGTTCATGTCCGTGTTTGGTACTATTTGCCCATGAACATGGTGATTTAAATGATTCTTTAAAAGAAAAGAGGCCGTCTCCAAAAGAGACGGCCTCTTTGTTTTTCAGGCAGTGAACCAGTCCGCAGACTTGCAGATCAGGGAGGCGGTCTCCAATGCAATAAATCTCATCCCGATGCTTCGGGATGAGATATTTTTTTCAGGTGCTGTTGAGACAACCTCGAGTGGGGTTATAAATTGATTTTGGCGAATGGTAGGGAAAAACGACAGGCGAAATCAAGTGCCTGACCAGGGCGATCGAAATGTATAATGGTCAAAAAGGGCCGCAATGCCTTGTCAGCATTGAGTTATGGTCCGTGAGCCTCAAACTGCATTTCCCGTAATAATACCTGGATGCAAGGAGAAATAGCTACACTTTATTTTCAATGTTATCAATTGGCTTTTGACCTTGCCAAAAAAGCAGAGAAAACCTATAAATATGAATTAGGCATTAAACAATCTGATTTTATCCAGTTTGGCAGTTGGGATAGTTTTCGCAAAGGTTTATTATCCGGAGAAAAACTTTATCTGCAATTAAAACAATTGGAAAAAGCCTACATGGATCAAAACAAGCGGGAGTATGAAATTACAAAACATATTTCCTTAGCGCAATTAGATCCATTGGCATTGATAAAATTGAGATCAACCGGTATTGCAGATTTTGAAATTCCTGAAGTATTGTATAGCATGGATTTTCCAAGTCATTATTTTAGAAGAATAAAATCGGTGAGTATAAGTATCCCTTGCATTGTAGGGCCTTATACTTCAGTAAGTGCACAGTTGTTTTTACTGAAAAGTTCTTATGCAAAGAAAGCAAAATTGAATCCAACAGAGGATGAGATTGTTAGGACTTTTGGAGCCATACAATCCATAGCTACAAGTCATGGTCAAAACGACAGCGGTATGTTTGAACTGAATTTCAGAGATGAATGTTACCTGCCCTTTGAAGGAAGTGGCGCAGACAGTTCATGGCGTTTGGAATTACCAATAGAAATAAGGCAGTTTGATTACAACAGTATATCTGATGTGATAATGCATGTGAAATATACCGCAAGAGAAGGCGGGGCCATACTCAAAGAAGCTATCAACACGGCCCTCAAAGGCAAATTAGATCAGATTCAACAAGGCCTTAAACAAGAAGGCTTGCATCTTGCTATTGACATAAAACATGATATGCCGAATGAATGGAACTTGTTGAAAAAAGGCCCAATTGAATTCAAAATTGAAACCTCCAGATTGCCATATATTGCTCAAAGCTTAAAAGCTACAATTGAGAATGTGATTTTTATTGCAAAAACCAGCACTAATACTGTGAAAATAAGTATTGAAAGCAATCCGGTTTTGCTTACTCAAATAACCAATACGGATTTATGCATGAAAGAGGTTCAAGGAATTTTTAAATTGGATATTCCTTATACTTTGGCTTTAAGTGCAACAGAATATGCCAAACTAAAAGATTTAATTATTGTGGTTAAATATAAGTTTTAATGCGTTGGAACCAATTCCCAATCACACACTTGGTAGCACATTTGCATTTTTCCTGTCGCACAAGACCTGACAAAAATGCAAAAGAGCTACCAAGCCAGCGCACCAAGACAATACAACATAGTCAGGCAGCGTCAAGATAGATAAGAAGCACGAACCGGTAACAGCACCTACAAGAAATTGGCGGTTCAGGGGTTAAATGAAGTTTTGTTCTTCGTATCAAGTTTTACTCATGCTCGTTTTATTTTCAATGGAATTCGTGAGCCCTTCGGGGTTGTGGTGGCAGAAAGTTTAGTGCTTCGAAATCGCCAACTTCTTGTAGCTGCAAAACGTCAGGCTGTGAAATAACCCACACAAGCTTCAATTTTACTGGTATTTTGGTGAGAG
>JAWXCI010000045.1:0-147755 GCA_034408895.1 Flavobacteriales bacterium | reverse complement strand
TAACTCATAAATACCCGCATGTTTCCTCCCTCACTCCTTTTGTCAATTCCATGTAAAACAGTGATATATGAGTTAGATAACAAAAATACGCATGGCTAGTGGTGGGCCGAAGATAACGGAAATGCGCATGTGACATATACTGTCCTTGGGCTTTTTGCTTTCTTGATGTCGCGGTGTTTTTGCGGCTTTCAAAATACGGTGGGTTAACCCTCCCCCAGTTTATATAAACTACAATCTCCGGTCTTCCGTCTTCTCATTTTTTCTCCAGATCTTTTTGGCGTATCTCACACAGCTTCATCCCGCTTTTGCAACCATTTTGCTGGATGGTGAATTTCTGTTTGTCCACTATGGCGCATGCTAAATTAAAGAACTCCAGTTTTACCTGGAAAGTGGTGGCGGACAACACTTCATTGTTATCATCAATCCATGCAATAAGATTCTCATAAAAATCCATTGCCTTGAGCGGAATGGAAGTGCCGGAAATGGCAAATACTTTTGAGTCTTCGGTCAAATGGATACCCGGGGTGTGGACCCGCTGAGTGCCATATTTATGTTCATTGTTTCTTTATGGTGGTTTGTATGGTATAGGTGCAAATGGCCAGCCCATTAGAATCAATATCTACCCGCACCGGCCATATTTTGGCACCTGCACGAATAATCTGGACGAGGCCCAGGCCGGCACCTCCTTCTTTACTAAAGGTTTGGTTCTGCAACAGCACGCGGTACTCTGAAATTATTTCTTCATGGGACAGCTTATTTAGTCTTTTCACTTCGGACTGCAGCTTGAGGGCATGTGCTGTTTGCGCTTTATTCTTCAACTGGCAAAAAAAGTTGCCATTCTCCAGCCACCATGCCAGTCGTATCCGCGTATCGGAACTGTAGCGTTGGGCATTGTCCAGCAGTTCCACAAGAATGTTAGCCAGCGGTTTGGGGTTTACAAGCCCATCGAAGGCGTCATTCACGGAACTGATAAATATTTCAAGGAGTTCCACCCGCAGGTCGTCTGTCAGCACACCTTTATATAGGTGCGAGCTACTAGCGGGCAGGGGACCGCGTTTTTCAAAGTCCGGTTCAGTGACCATTATCATGTCTGTTTCAAGCGAAATCACCTGTTTAATTTTTTTTACGTTTCGTTCAATTGTTTTTTTCGGACTATCCCTTACCCGGGTGGCGATTGGCCCGGCAGGCCGAAGTAAGACATAAACAGAAGCAGGTCGGCTGTAGTTACCATGTTGTCACCATTAAAATCGGAGTTGCATACTTCCCCCTCCATGGGGTCGGCCACGCATCCCATTTCGGTAAAGAAAATAATCATGTCGGTTACGTTCACCACACCATCATCATTCATATCCGCAATGAGGTAACTGATGTTAGATACATACACCCAGGCCCGCTGCGTAAGGCCGTAGTCACCGTTTTCATCCTTGGCGCGGTAGTAAATGCGGTGGAAACTGTTGGGTATAACCCCAGGCACTGCAAAAACAGAAGTTCCAATAAAAACAGGACCGGATTGGGGAAAAACAAATTGTGTGGCATTGTTGTATCCCGGATCGGCCCCAAAAAAGTATTCCATAGAAATTACATCGGGCATAGGTGTGATAAGGGGATCACCCGCTTTAGCCTTTACCTGTGCAGGAAAACTGCCACCGGGAGTGGCAACACCCGTGGGATTAAAAAACCATACGCGTGGAATTGAAGGCAAACCGCTCGGCTCGTAAGGGTAGTCACCGTCATAAGGGCCCATGTCATCACCCCCTGTGCCGCCACCTATGGCAGGGTTGGTGGGCACATCGCGCAGTTCGAACATGTGGTCGGGGCTGGGCGCATTCATAAAGTCAACAATAGAATCTGGCAGATAATCAGTATCGGCCAGGTTGAAGTTGGAAGTGCCGCCATAGTAGGTATTAAGAAAGAGGTCGTTGGAAATGTTGTGATCCACAACAAGGTTGCTGGACTCATTGTGGTCAATCACACTTTCATAGAAATAGTTGTTCTGCACCGTGGCGTTTTTGAATGTGTTTTTGGGCTGGCCAAAAAAGATGTTGTTCCTGAATACACCCGAACCACCAGCCTCCTCCATCAGTACGCAGTGTGAACCATTATCCGGGTTGTTCGCCATAATAACGTTGTTGGACATCACCACATTGGTCGCCTGCTTGAGGTACACTAACACACCCTGATTCTCTTCTGACTCAATGTAGCACTGGATAATGGTCAGGTTGGTTACGTTTTCCTGTACATCGATGAACCCCGTAATTCGGCAGCGGCTTATGGTGATGTTATTTGCACCGGATTGAATTTTTAGGTCCCGAATAGTGAGACCTTGTATGAAACTGTTGTCGCTGTCATCCTGCATCTTAAGATCTAACAATTCGGAAGCCCTTGTATCTCCTTGTATGGTATCGTAGGCCAGGTTCTCATCCAGGAAATATCCGGGTCCGTAAACGGTTGCCTTTTTATCCACCTGAACTTGTCCATAGTCGAAGTCGGATCCTTCCACCACATAAGTATGTCCTGCAGGGTTGTCCTCAATGGCATCCTCCAGATCGTTGTATTCTGCTGAAACGCCAGTGTTGTTAACACGATGCTGAACCTGGGCATCGAGTGCAGCCGCACAGAATAGTGCAAGGCAAAAAAAGATAAATTGCTTCATAGTTTTGAGATTAGGTAATAAAGTAAAGTGTGGGGCAAAAATTCCCCTCTTTAAACTTCTAACGGGGGTTATAAGAATTTGGTTACGTTTTTTTAGTATTTGGTAGAAATATTTTCTAATCCGGTAGTCATGAAACGCAATTTCTGAAACGCTTTGCCACAGTTTTCGTAATAAGCGGAGCGCTGTGGCAGAATACATAAATTCGTTGCCGCACCCGTTCAACATTTAATGCGCCCGCCCTATTGCCTTGCCCTGGTCATGCTTTTGGTATCCACTACTGCCGTGGGCCAGGGCTATTTTGATGATGCCAAATCAAACAGCATCAGTTGGGACACCGTGCATTTCGAAATATCGCGCAAGGCAGCTCTCCCGTTCGACTACCCCGAAGGCATGCGGAAAAATTTCTCTTACCTCTCCAAATACGAAAATCTTGACGTGTCGCACATTTTCACCTTGTGCATGGATAGCCGCCAGAATATCTGGATGGGAGGAGGTCTGGGCGAAGTGATACGCTTCAACGGATCATTTTTCGAAAATTATCATTTCGACCATTTTTCATCCAATCCCATTTACAAGATTTTTGAAGATGCAAAAGGCAATATGTGGTTCGGCTCCCTCTCCGATGGGCTTATTCGTTTTGACGGACACCATGCCCTGGCCATGCAGCCCGATTCCACTTTCAGCCTGGAGTCGCTGGGTGTATGGGAAATTTTTGAAGATGCAAGTGGTGTGGTCTGGGTGAGCACCAACGACAACGGGTTGATTGGATTGAAAGGCGACAGCTACGTGCGGTTATCCACCCAAAATGTGCTCCCCGACAATCAGGTGAGTTGTGCATTGGTGGACCATAAAGGGGCATTGTGGTGCGGCTATTACAACAACCGGCTATCACGATTGCACAATGGAAAACTCGAGGTGTTTAATGAAGCCACAGGGCTGGATGCCGTGCGCATTTTCTACATAAAAAATGTAGGCGAAGAAGTTTTTATTGCCACCCGGAAGGGGCTCTATCAGTGGAACGAAAGAGACGGAATGAAACCGGTGGAATGGGCTACAGGAATTTTTTTCCTCGACATTGAAGAGGACAACAAACACAACCTCTGGCTGGCCACCAACGGTTGGGGACTTGTAAAAATTCCATACCGGGACGGACAACTGGCACTCAACGAACCCCTGTGGTTCAAGCAAAAGGATGGGCTGATTCAGGAAAGGCTCCTCGATATAGAATCCGATGATGATGGCAACCTGTGGATAGGAACTTTTGGCAGCGGCCTGGTTAAACACAGCCCCGATGTTTTCAGCAACCTAAATACTCAAAGCGGATTGCCGGCAGATAAACCGTGGACAATGCTGGATGATAATGAAGGAGGATTGATGGTGGGACTGTCCCGTGGTGGCATAGGCCGCGTGATAGCCGATACCTGCATTGCCTTGCCACTCGTGCCGGGAATTGAAAAAAAGGATGTTCACGACATGCTTTACCTCCGTGACGGGAGTTTGTGTTTTTCAGTAGCGGGTGAAGGAGTGTATATCAAGCCTAAAGATGAAACTGAAGCTGACGCCCAACCCAAACTTTACCCGTTCGCCAGGGAGCTATCCAACAAAATGGTGATGGACATTTTTGAAGGCGGTGACGATTTGAATGGACACCACCAATTGCTGCTGGCATCGCTCAACGGGCTGATGGAAATACAAGATGACACCCTGCGCCCGGTAGAGTTTATGCAAGGAACCATGCTCAACGATGTTTACCAAATAGTGCAGGGACCAGATGGCAAATACTGGGTGGCCTCATCCGATGGTGTGATTTGTCTTTACAGGAAAAACCCCACCGATGAAAAACTTTCCTTCAGCCCCACCAGCGAGTTCAAGCAAACCTTGGGCAAACAAATCACTGCTCTTGCCATTGCCGATGGGTTACTGATTATAGGCACTGAAGCAGATGGCGTGCTGATTGTTCCGTATGACGTGCTCACCGCCTCTTTATTAAAGCACGACTTTTCAAAAGTGAACGAGGTGATGATAGAATTGAGGGAGAGCAATGGCCTCCTGTCCGACAACGTGACTACCGTTTTTGTTGACAGCGAAAAAAGCTTTTGGGTGGGAACCACCCGCGGCCTGTGCCGCCTACGTAGTGAGCCATTTAAAAAAATTCTTACAGGAAATTTTTCCAGTGCCCGGTTCGAATTTTTTACGTTCAATGCTGGCCTGGTTGATCCTGAAATTTCTTACCACAATACCTATGAAGAACCTGGAGGAAAAATCTGGTTCTGCACCAATTCCGCGTTGGTTTCATTTAACCCCGAGGTGTACGAAACAGACAGGCAAAACCCAGCCATTGAACTGAACAACGTGCAACTTTTCTTCGATGATGTGGATTGGAAGAACGATGGAAGAGTGGCTGGTGATGCTAACTATTTCTCATCCCTCTTGCTGAACTATATCCAATTCGGTTCGCTGGAGAAATTCAGTAACCTTCCCTCCTTTCCTGTGTTTTCTTACAACCTCAATCACCTTACCTTCCAGTTTACAGCCAAGGAATGGAGCTACAATGAAGCGGTGCAGGTTTTTATAAAGATGGATGGCGTGGATGAAGAGTGGAGTCTGGTGCGCGAAAACTCAGTGACCTATTCATCACTGGCCCCGGGCAAGTACACGTTGAACCTGCAAGCCGTGAACAGCAGCGGATTGAAAAGCGATGTGCTCAGTTATGCTCTTACCATTATGCCCCCTTTCTGGAAAACATTGTGGTTCCGCATTCTCATGTTGATGCTTGCGGGTTTGATGCTTTATCTCATTTACAAATGGCGGGTGCGCAGCCTGGAAAAAGAAAAGCTCGTGCTGGAAGCAAAAGTGGAAGAGCGCACCGATGAGTTGAGGCTGGAAAGAGACAAGTCCGAACAACTGCTGCTCAACATTCTTCCCAAAGAAACTGCCGATGAACTGAAGTTGAAGGGTGAAGCAGAAACGCGTGTCTATGATTCGGCATCGGTACTGTTTTCAGATTTTGTGGGCTTTACCGAGTTGACACAAACGATGGAACCGAAGGTGCTGGTAAACATCCTCGACTCGTACATCAGGGCATTCGACAAAGCGAGTTCTCAATACCGCATCGAAAAAATAAAAACAATTGGCGATGCGTATATGTGCGCCTCCGGCTTGCCCTTGGAAAACAAAAGGCACGCGGTGGAACTGGTGGCCATGGGACTGGAGATGCTTAGCCTCTCCACTGCCCTGGGCGAAGAATGGAAATCGAAGGGAATGGCAACCTGGCAAATCCGCATTGGAATACACAGCGGTCCTATAATAGCCGGAGTGGTAGGCAAGAAAAAATTTGCTTACGACATCTGGGGTGATACCGTGAACACCGCAGCGCGTATGGAAAGTTGCGGGGAAGCACAACACCTCAACATCTCTCCTGATACCGTTTTGCTTGTGGAGCGTTTTTTCCAAATCACCTCTCGTGGCAAGGTGGAAGTGAAAGGCAAAGGCCTTATAGAAATGTTTTTTGTGATGGGATTTAAGCCGGAATTTTCGCATCCCCAAAATGCTTGGCTTCCCAATGAAATTTTTCGGGACGAGGTGATGAGGTTTGATTAGTAGTCGAATTGAGCTTGTAATGAAAAGCATGATTAGTAATTCGAGTAATCCAGAAGAATTATTTTAACTTCAGAATCCCTCAAATTTTCCCACTCGTTCATTTTATAATGAATATTCTCCGGTAAGATGATAATTCCGAATGCGGCATATTCAATGGTCCGTTACATGGAATATGTAATATTTTCTTTGATATGTGTAACAACCGCAGAGCCCGTCAACTGAATATTTGCCCATGGTTTAAGAGATAGATCAGGTTATTCAGAAAGAAACGTCTTTGGAATAATTTTCACAGCCACATTGTGGTTTTCTGGTGAAGTTGATCTATTTCAGATTTGGTTAATTGGTAAAAAAAAGGCCCCCGATATTTTGTTGGGGGTTTTCTTTTTTGAATATTCTACTGCAATTGCCCAGTCCATAAACCTTTTCTAGCAAACCGATCTTAAGCAATTACTTGTAATGACAAAAAAGCGTGAGTGGTATAACGATCATGTCCGAATTCGGCTAATGCCGCGGCAGGAATCAAGCAAAAATGAAGTTCGCTAGGCAGTAAAAAAGCGCTGATTACAGAATAAGAATGTTTTTTCAGGTCTTGGTGCTGTGAGTTATATAACATTTTTCCTGATTTCTGTAATTGATATGGACTGATATAATCGGATCATTGCCGCTTCGTTTAAGTTGGTTGGTTTAGCTATTACGCCAGAAACGTCTGGCAGAAAACTATCATCATGTAACCAGGGCAAACCCCCGGTGCAAGGGAAAATCAATCATGGTATGGTTAATATTGTTAGGTAAAAAGGAGCCCGCGTTCAATAATACGAGGGCTTTTTTTTTAACTCAGAGCACAACTCTTTATGTGTGATTTATGTAATGATTTCGGAGATATATGTAAGATTGCACATATTCGATTACCGGATTCTTGCAACTTGTTTTAAGCAGATTGGATCAAATCATTCTTGAAGAAACGTCTTTGGAAGAACTTACATTACCGGAATATTGGTGCTCTGGTAAAAGTTGATCAATCATTGTTAGGTTCATATGTTATAAAAAAAACTCTCTGCCATACAGCACGAGGGTTTTTTTTTTGGCAATGGCGGTCGTCTTTTTTTTCCACGTCATTAGAGGGCTGCCAGATACTATACCCTCCTTCAACAAATCAGGTCGCTCAACCCTGTGATTTGTATAACCAATTGCCGGATTTATGTAATACACCGCAGTTAGGTTGCCCAGATGTTTGCCACTTGTTTAAGCAGATTGATCAATTCGTTCTAGAAGAAACGTCTTTAGAATAATCGTCATAATCGGAATATTGGTGCTCCGGTGAAAGATGATCAATCATTGTTAGGTTCATATGTTAGAAAAAATCCCTCATCAATCACAGATGAGGGTTTTTTTTGGCAGCATAAATGGCGGTTTAGGGCGGAGTTAAAATCATTAACGAATTTCGGAAAAGATTCACGAAGGATTTATTTTTGAATGGCGCGGAGAAATGACAGTGTGAATCTTGTAACAAACACAAGAATAACTGTAACTTTTACCGATCCGATTTTTCGCAATCTTGCGCCAAGTTTAAGTAGCTTGATCGCGTCATTCTCCAAAGAAACGTCTTTGGAATGACAGTCATAACTGGTCATGGTAATCCGGTGTTATGAGATCAATCATTGTTAAGTAATAACTAGGTAATTAAAGGCCCCTGTGAGACACACGAGGGCTTTTTTTTGGAAAAACAGTGGATCGGCATAAAACAGATCCTCACACTCCGCCATGCATCTGTGCATGTTGGCAGTTCACCATTTTTGAATAATCCTACCCTGCGGCAGCCTAGGCGTTAGCAGCAAGTCATCAAAACATCCATCATCCAGCATGGGTGCTGTTTCTAACAAACAACAAAGCAATCCAACCATACCCAACCGGATAAAAACTCCGGCCAACCAAATCCAACAAATTCGTCACCAAATTATCAATTGAAATGATGGGAGAAATCAGATGCCCATAACTTGGCGCTGATTTTACACACAACCACACTCAACAATAATGAAGACTACCATACTAACCATCTTGGCCTTGCTGGCTATGGCCGGCAGCAACGCGCAGACGAGGCATCGCGTAAACAACAGCGGTGCAACAGGCCCTAATGTGTATTCCAGCATTTCCAATGCGCAGACCGCAGCAGTGCCCAATGACATACTGATTGTGGACCATGCCGACCTGGATTACGACAGTCCCATCATGACCAAAAAACTCACCATCTACGGTCCCGGATATTTCCTTGCTGAGAATCTTTTCTTGGACAGTACCCAAGCCGACCCGCGACATGCGCGTTCACCTTCAATTACCTTCAATGCAGGAAGCAGTGGCTCCATCATTCAAGGAATGACGTTGAACGATGTCATCATCAACACCGACAACATCACCATCAGCCGTTGCAAGATTGAAGGACAGGTGCGCATAGGTGAAAGCGGCCTGGTGTTGAATCCCAACATCAACCAGAATTTTATTGAAGGCAACGAAGTTTTCTCGGTTCACATCGGCAATGCCACGAACTATGTGATTGCAAACAACCTATTGAGAAACGACAATCCGTCAAACAGTAATCACATCCTGAAAGTGGATGCCGGAACCGGCCTCGTGCTCAACAACATCTTTTTTGGTGAACCGAAAAGCCAGATAAAAAACGCATCGGTGCAGAATAACCTGTTTTTTCACAGTGTCATAAATGAAGTGACTTCGACCAACATCACAGTGGACCATAACCTCTCCAACGAATTGTTCCTCTCGGATTTTTACGGAGGCATTACTAACTTCAATTATTCAGATCAGGACTACCTGCCCGATTCCATTATCTGTTTTAGCATGAATCCCAGCCCCGATGTTAAATACAGACTGGAGACCAACACCTTTACCGTAGCAGGAGGAAACCCAGCCGTACTTGGCGGTGCTGATGGCAAAGACATGGGAATGTTCGGTGGCGCTTTGCCCTACAAACCTTCCGGTATGCCCCCCATCCCCAGCATCTGGTTCTACCAGGTACAAAGCACCGGCACACAAGGTGGTGGAGTGCAGGTAACAGTAAAAGCTAAATCACGGACATAACCGATGCGTAGTATGAAAAGACATTTACACATCCTCTTGGTGTTGTTGTTTTTCTTTCATTCTTATGAAGGGAGCGCAACAATCTACCGCGTGAATGCCGACCCGGCCAGTATGGCGCAGTATAGCGATGTGCAATCCGCTATAGATGCCGCTGCAACACTTGATGGCGACAGCATATATATAGAAGGATTTGCCGGCACGGGAGTTTTTGGTGTCAGCACTACATACTTCACGGTATTCCTCTACAAACCCCTGCATCTTTTCGGTCCTGGCTATTTCCTTGAAGAGAATGAGGTTTACGCAGATGGCTACATGCTCCCTTTCATCCAGCAACTCTTTATTGACTTCCCGGCACAAGGCGGCACCGTGAATGGACTTACTATCCAGAACGTGCAATTGAACGCCAATTTTTTTGCACTGAGGAAAAACAAGATGTCTTCCCTTAGCATGAACTCGGTTTTCGGATGCTCGGTTACTGAAAATTATTTCCAGGCGTTTCCATTTCTTCCTGCCATCAGTTGTTCCAATTCCTTTAACAATGTTTTTTCAAACAACTTCATCGGCTCATCCAGTCTTTCTGATAATGGTGAACCGCTCATTCAAATCTTCGGTGGTGGCTCTAATTTGCTCGACCACAATACCCTCGTGGGCGGTTCGGCTAATTTGGAACAATGCACCGTCAGCAACAACATATTCGACCAGTTGCAGATAGAATCAACCTTCAGTACCAATTTCTTCAACAACATCTTCTGGTTCGGACTGGCATTTGATCCCGGTGATGTTCCCGGCACAGGAAATTTCTTTTTTGTTGACATCACTACTGTTTTTGTTGGAGGATCAACGGGTGATGCGCAATGGCAAACTCTTGCTACATCTGTAGCAACTGGCAATGCACAGGACGGCACCGACATTGGCATGTTCGGTGGGTTTCTTCCCTATAAATTGAGTGGATTGGAGCTTCCCGTCATCTCATTATCATCACCCATGGTTATCACATACCTGGAAATGCCCATCCTGGTCACTTTCAACTATTCATCACCCACGCTCAGTAACATTTCGCAAGGGGAATACATGGTGCATGTACCGGGAGTTAATGAAGCTGGTTTTGGCTTTGGAACACCGTTTACTATTGCTCCCGGCACAAATGGTTCGCAAACCATCGTTGTATCAACCGCGTTTCTGCCCGTTGGAAATTATGGTCTAGGCTATCGGATAAGAGAAGATGATGGTACATGGAGCCATACTCGCGAACATGATTTTGAAATACAAGAAGACCCGCCTCCCGTTGATGATCTTCCCAACATTACAGGAGTGGAATACTTCCTGGGAACTGATGCATCATTTGGAAATGCTCCGCAGGAACCAAATCTGCTCGATACTCCTGAAGCAACTTTCACTTTCACCATTCCTCTTTCAGGTTTTGCGCCCGGCCCGCAGTCCATCTCATTCCGGGCGTTTGACAGCCACGGCAATTACGGAACAACAGTTTCAAAATCAATTCTTGTTATTGAAGGAGATGGCAGCAATGATCTTCCTAACCTTTCGAATATCGAGTTTTTTGCCGATGGTGATCCCGGCTTTGATGGAGCAGCATTTGGCCCAGGCATTGGTGAAACGGATGAAACGTATTTGTTCACTGCATTTTTTACCACACCCGGCATTCATCAATTGCAGGTGCGTTCAAAAGATGTAACCGGAAGTTGGGGAACAACGCAAGGCAAGACCATCCTCATTCTTCCTGATGAAGAGCCAACTCCTAATCTGCAGAAAGTGGAATACTTCATTGACAACGATCCCGACTATGACAACGGAACTCCATTCTTCACTGCTCCGGCCACGACCGCAACACAGACCGTGACCATTCCGCTTACTGGAGTTCCTTATGGCGAGCACGAATTATTCAGCAGGGCAAAAGATGTGAGCGGTGATTATGGCACCATACAGCGTGAATTGTTTTTCACATTTGTTCTACCGGGGGACTTTACGGGTGATGGCTGCGTAAACGTTAGCGACTTGCTGGTGTTTATGGGTGGTTATGGGTGTAGTTCACCCCTGGAAAGTTATTGTATGACAGACCTGAACAACGACCCGACAGTAAACGTGACCGACCTCCTTTTATTCATGTCATACTACGCTACCGGGAACTGCGGGAGCGATGGAGTGGGTCTATCGGAATAGTCACTTTACAAGAATTTTCTTCAATTCTTCCAATCCTTCGCTTGCACCTTTCTCTATTGCAACGAGATTTTGGATTCGTTGCATTTCCGGCACCATTGGATCAATGATGTATTTGGGGCAATAACGGGGAGCATAAAGCACCAGCCCCGATGCCGGATAGACTTGCAGCGAAGTGCCCACCACCACAAATACATCTGCTGTTTCGGTAATTGCTGTTGCGGGTTCAATCATGGGCACGGCTTCACCGAACCACACAATGTGCGGACGCAGTTGTGAACCACTTTCGCATTTATCGCCCCACTTCAATTCCCATCCTTCGATGTCGTAAATGAGAGTTGGATTCACCGAACTTCTCGACTTGGTGATTTCACCGTGGAGGTGCATCACTTTGGTGGAGCCTGCACGCTCATGCAAGTTGTCAACATTCTGGGTGATAATGTGCACATCAAAATTCTTTTCCAGTTCCGCAAGAATGAAATGCCCGCGGTTGGGTTCCACTTCCCCTACGTTTTTTCTTCGCTGGTTGTAAAACTCAAGCACCATCCTGGGGTCACGTTCCCATCCTTCGGGCGAGGCCACATCTTCAATCCTGTGGTTTTCCCATAAGCCATTGTTGCCGCGAAAAGTGGGGATGCCACTTTCAGCACTCATCCCCGCACCGGTCAGAACTACAAGTTTTTGTCTCATTGATTGTGTTTTCTTCGCTGCGAAAATCTGCACACAACATTGTTCAATTCCAAAGAAATTTCAGCATTGCTCCAAAAAGAATTCACGCTTGAATTCAGGCAGAAACATGCGCTGGCCGGAATCATCCTTTATGTACTGTCAACTGTATTTGTCTGCTATCTCTCTCTTCAAGAAATAGACAAAGTGCAAACCTGGAGTGCGTTGGTGTGGATTATTTCCATCTTCACGGTATTCAATGCGCTTGCAAAATCTTTCCAGCACGAAGCGCACGGTGTGCAGCTTTATCTCTACACGCTTGCTTCACCGCTTTCGGTTATTCTTTCCAAAATCATTTACAACTCGCTACTTGTTGCTGTGCTCAACACCATTGCGTTATTGCTTTTCATTTTGTTTTTGGGGAATGAGGTGCTGGCCGATGCGGACATGTTCCAGTTCACTGTAGGACTCATTCTCGGAAGCACCGGCCTGGGTGCAATGGTCACATTTATTTCAGGAATTGCTTACAAAGCAGGAAACAATGTCGGGCTGATGGCCATACTTGGTTTCCCTGTTATCATTCCCTTGCTGCTCACTCTTACACGCTTTAGCGAGATAGCCCTGGAGGGATTGCCGTTTTCTGTAAATGGCCTGAACCTGTTGATACTTGGGGTACTCAACGCGAGCAGCATCATTTTGGCCGCTATTCTTTTCCCATACCTTTGGCGCGATTGAGATGAAGACGGAGCACTGGTGACGGATGACTGGAAATTACACCACCACTACCAATCAATTCCCGCAAGAGATAGATGAAAAACGGATTGAAAATTCTTTGTATTGCCCTTCTGCTCTACTCTGTTGTTTCCGCTTTTCTGCACCCACTTGCTCCCGGCATAATCGCTTGCGATAAATCAACTGTTCAACCCGGCTACAACGAATTAGTAGTGGTGGGCTATCGCACACACTTCATTAATCAGCGCACATCCATGCTGGTGTTTCTTGATTGTGATTCCAACCGATACTGCGGAAAAATTCTTGAGGTAATAGACAACTCGCACGTAAAAATAGGGGTTGATATTCCAGACACGCTGAGTTCAAAATCGCTTGATATTTATGTGAACAATGATGGTGACGGAACGCTGTATTTGCCGCTTGCTGTTTCAGTTAATGATGCGGTACTGGTGAAAGGCATGAAGGATCCGGCATCCTGTAAATTCGATGTAAAGAACGATGATTCAACGTATTTCGGTTATCCTTTCCAGCCCCTTATTTATGAAACCATCCGCAACCTGATGTGGCATGTGCCCATGTGGTTCACCATGTTTTTTCTGATGATACTTTCTTTTGTTTACAGTTTGCGTCAACTCAGGAAAGTGAATAGCACCACAAAGAATTTTTCATCAAAACATGTTTATGAATTTGACCTTAAGGCTGAAGTAAGTGCCAGAGCAGGAATGGTGTTCTGCATTCTGGGTCTGCTAACGGGGATGATGTGGGCACGGTTTACGTGGGGATATTATTCTCATCAGTGGTGGATTAACGACCCGCAGTTGAACGGTGCACTCGTGGTATTTCTCATTTACGCTTCCTATTTTGTGCTTCGCGCCACAGTGAGCGATGAAGAAAAACGCGCACGGCTTTCAGCCATCTACAACATCTTTGCTTTTGTAATGATGGTGGTACTGCTGATGGTGATGCCCAAGTTTGTCACATCACTTCATCCGGGTAAAGAAGGAACGCCTGCGTTTTCATCCTACGATTTGGACAGCAGTCTTCGCACGGTTTTTTATCCTGCCATCATCGGTTGGGGAATGTTGGGCTATTGGTTGTACTCCACTCATCTTCGCATAAAAAAAATAGAACTGGAAATAAATGATCGCTCCTAAGAAAAAATACATAGCACTTGTTTTGTTTTGTGTGATGGTATCCATCACCAATGCACAAACTGAATCCGCATTGAACGAATACTTTTTTGAATCGGGAAAATTCAAAGTCGTAATTGGAGTTGCAGTGATAATTTTGGTAGGACTTTTTGCTTACCTCTTTTCGCTTGACAGGAAAGTGAAACGACTGGAGAAAAAACTTGAAGGAAAAAAATCATGAAGAAAATTCACATTGTACTCATTATTTTGGTTGCACTGGTTTCAGCCATCCTGGTTTCCACATACACATCAGCAAACTCATCTGTGACATTTGCGGACGCGCAGAAGAAGCCTGGCAGGGAGTATAAAATCAGTGGCACGTTCGACCGCGACCAGGCGCTGGAACACAATCCACTTGAGGATGCCAACCTCACCATTTTTAATATGAAGGACAAAGCAGGAACCTCTCAAAAAGTTTTTCTCCACAGCAAGGAAGGAAAACCGATGGACATTGAACGATCAGAATCGGTTGATCTTTTCGGTGCATACAATGCAGATGGAGAATTTCATGCAGATGAAATCCTGATGAAGTGTCCATCAAAATATAATTCAAACAAACACGAACTGGAAACAGCATCCAAATAATAGATGGAAGAAATTCAATACATCGGTGAACATAAATTGCCCGGCATTGCGGGCAATTTTTTTGTTGTGCTCAGTTTCGCTGCGGCAATTTTTGCAACATGTGCCTACTACTTCTCTGCAAAAAATCCCGAAGACACCCAATGGAAAAAAGCAGCGCGCTGGGGATTTCGCATTCATGCGCTAGCCGTGGTGGGAATTGTCGGTTCGCTCTTCTACATTTTGTTCAATCATCTTTACGAATACAAATACGCCTGGGATCACCTCAACAACGCGATGCCCATGCAATACATCATGTCTTGTTTCTGGGAAGGACAGGAAGGAAGTTTTCTTCTCTGGACCATCTGGCATGCTGTGTTGGGATTGTTGCTCATGCGGTGGTCGCGTGGTTGGGAACCCTGGGTGATGACCGTGGTTTCTGTTGTGCAGGTGTTTCTTGCCTCTATGTTGCTGGGTGTGTTCTTCGGTGAATACCAATTCGGAAGCAATCCGTTTTTGCTGATGCGTGAACATCCTGACAACATCGGGTTGCCATGGACAATGACAGCGGATTATCTCACGCAATTCCCGGCTTTTCTGGACGGGCGCGGATTGAATCCACTGCTCCAGAACTACTGGATGACCATTCATCCTCCCATTTTGTTTTTGGGATTTGCTGCGACACTGATTCCATTTGCTTACGCGATTGCGGGATTGTGGAGACGTGATTACACCGGCTGGCTGACTCCGGCAATTCCGTGGACATTTTTTGGGGTGATGATTCTCGGCACCGGCATACTGATGGGTGGTGCATGGGCGTATGAAGCGCTGGGCTTCGGAGGTTTCTGGGCATGGGATCCGGTGGAGAATGCTTCGCTCGTTCCGTGGCTCACATTGTTGGGTGCAGCACATTTACTGGTGGTCAACAAACGAAAACCAACTGCCTTATTCACTGCTTTTCTACTCACCATTGGAACATTCATTCTTATTCTATACTCCACATTTCTTACAAGAAGTGGTGTGCTAGGCGACAGCAGTGTCCACTCATTTGTGGACAGTGGCATACTTCCTCAATTGCTTGTGTACCTCTTGTTTTTTATTGCACTAAGCACTGTGCTGCTCCCGATGAGTCGTGTGCATCGCACAATTTATTCAGGAGTTTGTGCAATTCTTTTTGTGCTTTCCATCTTCAGCATTTTCAATTACTACTCTGGTTTAACTGACGGTGTAGAAAAGGAAGGACTGATTCCAGGTGAGGGAACGTGGGTAGCTGTTTACACTGCGATATTCCTTCTTCTTTCGTTGGTGATGATGATTGTTTCCTACGTAAAGTATTTCCCGAAACAACAAAAGGAGGAAGCATTGTGGAGCCGCGAATTCTGGATGTTCATTGGAGCGGTGGTGCTGTTGGCAAGTGCAGTTCAGATTATGCTTTTCACTTCCATACCGGTAGCCAATGTTTTTCTTGCACCCTTCAAAGGTGTAATGCAAAACATGTTTGCAGGAACGGAATCTGAATTGCTGGCACAGGTGATGAACGCGAACATCGCACCCGGAAAAACATCGGAGCGATTTGATGAATACCATCGTTACCAGGTGCCGCTCGCATTCCTTTTATTTATTCTATCCGCAACCGGACAATACTTCCGCTACAAGGACACCGAGTTCAGGCAGTTTCTGAAAAAAATTGCACTCAGTTTTTTTGTTGCACTCGTCATTACAACACTTGTGGTATGGCTTGGAGATTTTTCAGGAGTGGATATTCCGGTTATCGCGCTCACGTTCTCTTGCTTCTTTTCCATTATTGCCAATGCGGATTATGCATTGCGGGTTCTGAAAGGAAAACTTGACCACATAGGTGCAAGTGTTGCACATATCGGCTTTGCATTGCTTATGCTTGGAGCGGTGCTTTCCATGTCTCGCCAAAATATTATTTCAAGAAGTAATGATGTTGACCTCGCGCAACTGTCCAGCGAATTCAAAAACAATGAAGACCTGATGATGAACCAGGACGACACCGTATCACTTGGAGACTATTTTGCTGTTTATCGTGGCAAAGAATGGCAAGATGAACGATTGATTTGCACCGTTGATTACCTCGAAAAAACACCGATCCAATACAAACAAGGAACGAAAGTAACAAACCGGGGCCTGCTTTTTTACTGCACAGAAGACCACATTGCTTCCACGAATTTTATGCACGACTGGCAAACAGATTCTGTGTGGTCGTTTGTCCCTGCCGACCATCACGATGCGGAACATGCGAGGCTTTGGCAAAGCGGAACTCCTGGCAAAAAGCTTTTTACGCTTGAACCCAGTGTGCTTAGTTCGCCAAAGGGAAACAGCAGGGAGCCGAGCATCAACCACACCATCAGTCACGACCTCTACACTTACTTGAAATTTGTAGATACTGAAAAAGCTGACACTAGCGGATACCAGGAACCCATCTCGAATGTAATTTCCGTGGGAGAGGAAGTGGAATTGACCAGCACAATACATTTCTCACTGGATAGCCTAGTCCAAATGGATTCCATTCCTCCCGACTTGCCGCCAGGTGTTAAAATCAAGCGAGGTTATGCAACACTTCATGAAAAGGATGTGGAGGAAAAAATTATACTTCCCGTGGCCACCATGAATGATTCTATTCCCATCCCGTTCCCAACTGAACCGCTCAACTTCAGGATGCGCCTTTCGCTTGTTGAGAAGGATGGAAATCCGGAACTCACTATTCAACTGCACAAATCCATGAAGAAAGATTTCATAGTGTATCATGCAGTTGTGTTTCCGCAAATAAACGTGTTGTGGATTGGCTGCATCATCATGGTGATTGGAACAACTATGGCCATACGGCATCGCATCAGATTGAGTCGTGTTAAACCACCTTCCGCAAAGTCATGAAAATTTTCCTGGCAGGGAGCGGAAATGTTGCCACCCAACTGGGACAGGCATTTCTCGAAGCAGAGTTGGAAATTACCGGTGTGTGGAGTCGTACTGCAAAACATGCAAATGCACTTGCAAAAAAACTTTCCACTAAATCTTTTCGTTCGCTCAAAAGAATTCCTGATGAAACACAATTTGTAATTATTGCCGTGAGTGATGATGCTGTAGAAGAAGTTTCTGATTTGATTGCAGTTAAGTTTATTGTTGCTCACACTTCGGGAACTGCTCCCATGAGTTTGCTTCAAAAACATTCAGCCCGCGGTGTCTTTTATCCGCTACAAACTTTTACCAAGGGTAAAAGAATTGATTTGTCCAATGTGCCGATTTGTATCGAAGCCACTGAAAAAAGAACAGAACTCAATCTTTTTAAACTTGCAGAAAGCATTTCCGGATTTATTGAGATCATCAACAGCGAACAGCGGGAACGACTTCATCTAGCTGCAGTATTCGCCAGCAATTTCTCCAATCATTTTTATGCAATTGCTGAATCGCTTCTTGCAGAAAAAAAGATTTCATTCGAATTGTTGAAACCACTCATTGCGGAGACTGCAGCGAAAATTGAAAAACTTTCGCCACACGATGCGCAAACCGGCCCTGCCGTGCGCAATGATGAAGAAACCATGAACCGGCATTTTAAGCTGCTGAAAAAACATCCCGACCTGAAAAAGCTTTACACACATATCTCGCAACGCATAATCGAAACGCACCATGGAAAAAAGCTATAAAGCACTGTTGAAAGAAATCAACACTTTTTGTTTCGATGTGGATGGAGTATTCACCAACAACATTGTTTTTCTTTCATCGGATGGTGAGCAACTTCGTACTGCGAATGTTCGCGATGGTTATGCAGTTCAACTAGCTGTGAAAAAAGGATTGCGCATTGCCATTATCTCCGGTGGAAAAGGTGAGGCTGTAAGAAAACGTTTTGAAGGTCTTGGAGTAAAGGACATCTTTCTTGGTTCATCACGAAAATCAGATGTGTTCAAAAAATGGGTATCGGAAAATCACCTCAAGCCGGAAGACATCTGCTATATGGGTGATGACATTCCCGACTACTCAGTGATGCAGCACGTTGGTTTGCCATGCTGCCCTGCCGATGCCGCACCTGAAATAAAATCACTCTCAAAATACATCTCACCGCGCAATGGTGGAGAAGGCTGTGTGCGCGATATTCTTGAACAAGCGCTCAAAGTCAAAGGTCTTTGGATGGATGAAGAGGCTATGGTGTGGTAAGTCTATCTTCGCGCCCCCAAAAAATCCTATCTGATATAGATGTTCGACAGAAACACCGTCATTGGCCTTGTGCTGATGCTTCTATTTGTAATTGGCTACACCACTTTTACGGCACCTTCGGCTGAAGAGGTGGCGCGGCAAAGAGTAGTAGCCGACAGTTTAGCTACGCTTCAAAAGCAAGTTCCACCCGCGAACGATTCGGTTAACATCGCTGTAGCGCCTTCCATTGCAAACAATATTCTCCAGATTCCTGCTGACAGTTCGCAGAACGATTCTGCCCGAACTGAAAAAGTTATTGCTGCTGAAAAACAATTCGGTCCCTTTGCAAATCTTACTCTTGGTGCAGAAGAGGAAATTATTATTCGCAACAACAAACTTGAGGCAGTGGTTACAACACGCGGTGCAATGTTCAAGCGTGTGACATTGAAAGATGGTTACCACACCTATTGGGACAGCACGGAAGTGCAATTGTGGGATGAAAAGGTTTCAGAAATGTTTCTTGGCTTCGAAGCAAGTGGCAGCCAACAATTCACCACAAAAGATTTTTATTTCACGCCAAGTGCAAAGACTATTGATGCAAGAAAATCTGCACAACAATTGGTGATGCGACTTGCATCGCCTGATGGTGAAAAATTTATTGAACTGATTTATGATGTGCAACCCGACAGCTATGTCATTGGGTGCAAAGTGAACGCATCAAACCTCGGAAGTGAATTCAACCTGGATGCAAAACCGATTACGCTAAACTGGAATGCAACAGGGCTTCAAAACGAAAAAGGATTGAGCAACGAGCGTTCACATTCTTCCATTTACTTCCGCGAGTTTGAAGAGAAACGCGACTACCTGAGCGAAGGTGGCGAGGATGAAACCACAGTGGAAACAAAAATGAACTGGGCGGCTTACAAACAGAATTATTTCAGCGCTGCCGTAATTTCAAAAGAAGGATTTAATGCCGGGGCAAAACTGGCCGTGGTGGTTTCTACTGATTCGGTTCACACCAAACAATTCAGGTCGCAGATGGCGCTGCCCATGAAGAGCACCACTTCTTCCACCGATCTCACCTTCTTTTTTGGGCCGAATGAATTCAAGACATTAAAATCACTGGAAGTTGCAGAGTTCGATCGCATCATTGATTACGGATGGAGCATTATTGGCTGGGTGAACAAGCATTGCATAAGACCCATGTTCGTTTTCTTCGATGGATTTAACCTGAACTACGGAATCATCATCCTCATCATTACCCTCATCATCAAACTCATCTTGTTTCCTGTCACCTGGAAAAACTTTTTGAGCAGTGCGAAGATGCGCGTGCTGAAGCCCGACATGGAAGCCATCAACCTCAAATACAAAGACGATGCGATGGGGAAACAGCAGGCCACCATGTCGCTTTATCGGCAAACGGGAGTGAATCCATTTGCCGGCTGCATTCCGGTTCTTCTCCAGATGCCAATACTCTACGCCATGTTCCGGTTCTTTCCGGCCAGCATTGAGTTCCGTGGCAAAGGATTTTTATGGGCAGATGATTTAGGTGCTTATGACTCCATTCTGAACCTTGGATTTAATATCCCGCTTTATGGAAGTCATGTGAGCGGATTCACGGTACTCATGTGCATCTCCACATTTTTCTACACGCGCATGACCATGGCCAACACTCCCGCGCCCACCACACCGGGAATGCCCAACATGAAAATAATGATGCACATCTTCACGGTGATGATGTTGTTCTTCTTCAACGGTTTTGCAAGCGGCCTCAGTCTGTACTATCTCAGCGCGAACCTAATTTCCATCGGGCAGATGTGGGTGATAAAGACTTACATCATTGACGAAGAGAAAATACACGCGAAAATTCAGGGCAATAAATTGAAACCGAAAAAGAAATCATCGTTTGCCGAAAGGGTGGAGGACATGCAGAAGAAACAGAAAGATAAACTCGCTTTACAAAAAGCAAAACTGAAGCGTTGAAATTTTTTGGTGTGATATTCGAAATACACTCCTTAAGCAAGAAAACAATTCACGAAATGAAATTGAACATTAAATTTCTTTTTACAATTTCCATTGCCCTCCTTCTTTTAGTGGCCGGCTGCAAAAGCAAAAGGGAAACGGCTACAACAACTCCGGTGGAAGTAACCGAAACGCCTATCCATAGCACAGTAACTACAACGCCCACGGATTCCCTTCATATTTTTTACGGACGCACTCCATGCTTCGGCATGTGTCCCTATTTCGAATTGAAAGTTTATACCAGCGGATATGCTGTTTACGAAGGAAAAAACTTTGTGGACAGGATTGGATTCTACCACACAACATTCGACAAAGCCTCTCTTCAAAAAGTGCTGACAGTGGCTGAGAGCATCGGATACTTTAGCTTTCTCGACAGTTACGACAACGATAAAGTAACCGACCTGCCGACAGTAACAACCACACTGACAAAGGATGGGAATCACAAAACAGTGGCGAGCCGCTACAAAGCACCACGCGAGCTTGAACAACTTTACCACGAACTTGATTTCATGATTGAAGATGCAAAGTGGCACGAGTTGAAGAGCAGGCATTGATCAGGAGCTAGAAAAAAATGAGAAAAAAAAGGCAAGAAACTGTGGGGAATAATCAACCTTTCTCCAGAATTTTCGAACAACCGGCTATATTCAAACTGTAACAAGCAACTATCAACAAGCAACATTCAACAAAAAATAAAAATAGAAAAATGAAACAATTATTTAGAATTTCAGCGCTCGCGCTGATTATGTTTTTCACAAGCGGAATCATTCGCGCCACCGAAGGCATGTGGCTACTCCAACTGCTGCAACGCATGAACGAGGCCGAGATGAAACAGATGGGACTTAACCTCACTGCCGAAGAAATTTATTCCATCAACAATGCTTCACTTAAGGATGCAATTGTTCGACTCAATGGTGGTTTGTGCACCGGTGAAGTGATTTCAGGTAAGGGTCTTGTGCTCACCAATCACCACTGCGGCTACGATGCCATTCAATCCTTCGCCACAGTGGAGAACGACATTCTCACCAACGGCTTCATGGCAAAAAATCTTGCCGAAGAAAAACCAATGGAAGGTTTCGTTATTTCTTTTCTCGTCAGAATAGAAGACGTTACACAAGAAATTCTTTCAAAACTGAACGACAGCATGAGCGAAGCCGATCGCAACATGGCCATCATGGCGGCATCGGGGGACATTGAAGCCAAATTCAACGAAGGTGGCAAGTACGAAGTGGAAGTGAAAAGCTTCTTCTACGGAAACGAGTTTTATGTAATGATTTACGAAACGTTTCGCGATATTCGTTTAGTTGGCAATCCACCGGAGAGCATTGGCAAATACGGTGGTGATACCGACAACTGGATGTGGCCACGCCACACCGGAGATTTTTCCATGATGCGCATTTATGCCAACGCGGCCAACGAACCGGCTGACTACGCGACTGATAATGTTCCTTACAAACCCAAGCACTCTCTTCCTGTTTCTCTAGACGGAGTGAAAGAAGGCGACTTTGCTATGATTCTCGGCTTTCCCGGAAGCACCGACCGTTACCTTACTTCATGGGGAGTAAAACAGGCGGTTGATTTATCTAACCCCGCCTACATTGACCTGAGCGGATTGAAACTTGAAACATGGAAGAAGCACATGGATGCCGACCCCGCAGTGCGGCTGCAGTATGCTGCGAAATATGCCACCACCGCCAACGGATGGAAATACTTCATAGGCCAGACCAAAGGTTTGAAGCAGCTCGATGTGCAGGGCAAGAAAGAAAAGCTGGAAAATGAATTTACCACCTGGGTGAATGCAAATGCTGAACGCAAACAGAAATACGGTGAGGCACTCAACCTCATCAAACAATCTTATTCCGAAACCGATGCCGGCATCGTACCCAACTCTTATGCCGTGCAGGCGGGACTTCTTGGTGCTGAAATAACGCTCTTCGCATGGCGCTTTAACCGCACGTTCGAAGCAGCCATGAACGAAACGGATGAAGAAAAGAGAAAAGAAATTTTCGAAGGATTCAAAGGACAGGCGGAAGCACATTTCAAGGATTACGATATGGCTACCGACAAGGATGTGTTTGTGGCATTGCTCACCAAGTATTACAACGACATACCTGAAGGTCAGCAACCTTCATGGATGGCAACGGTGAGGAATAAATTCAAAGGCAACTTGAAATTATATGCTGACCAAATGTTCGCCAAATCCTTTATGGCCGACAAGAACAAACTCTATGCGTTCATGGCAAAACCAAGCAAGAAAGTATTTGATAAAGACATGGCCATTGCCATGGCGAAAAGCTCCATTGATACCTACCGCACCACCCTCGGCAATCCTGCACAGGACAAGTACGACAAAGGCTACCGCCTGCTCGTGGCGGGATTGCGCGAAATGCAGCCCACCAAAAACTTTTACCCTGATGCCAACAGCACCATGCGCCTCACCTATGGAAAAGTGGACGACTATTATCCGATGGATGCTGTGCATTACGACTACTACACCACTGCCGATGGCATCATGCAAAAACGCGACAACACCAACCCTGAATTTATTGTTCCCGACAGGCAGGCCGAGTTGATCGAGAAAAAAGATTTCGGTCGCTACGCCAATGAAAAAGGTGAACTGCCCACTTGTTTTATTTCTGGAAACGACATTACAGGTGGCAACTCCGGCAGCCCTGTTATTGACGGCAACGGCCACCTCATTGGCCTTGCATTCGATGGCAACTGGGAGGCCATGAGTGGCGATATTGCCTACGAAACCGATTTGCAGCGCACCATCTCCGTGGATATCCGCTACGTGATGTGGGTCGTGGATAAATACTACGGTGCCAAAAACCTGATTGACGAAATCAAGTTTGTGCAAACCAAAATGAAAGGCCCCACTCCGGCAGCCAATGTGAAGGCGCAGGTGGAGACGAAATAGAAAAGAGTTATCAAAATGAAAAACGGCTTCCAAGGTTTTGGAGGCCGTTTTTGTTTTGAAAATATGCACGGGATGAACCTCTGCGTGTTTCAAAAGGTTTTAACGGAAAAGATACCGTATGGAAAGGATCATAACCGGATGAAATGCTTTCGGAGGGCCTCCATCACTAGCTCCACCCTGCTTTTAACGCCCAGAATTCCGAACAGATCAGTCCGGTAATTATTCACCGTGTTAGGTGTAATTCCCATTTTATCTGCAATCATTTTATCGGATAATCCTACGCCCAGGTATTCAAGGTATTGCTTTTGGCGTTCTGTCAACGATTTTTTTTTGAGGAGATATTCTTGTATCCCCCGTACCGTATTTTGGTAATAGCTATTGCTCCAGAAACCATCCTTAAGTACCCCCCGCACCGCATCAGCTATTTCGGAGAAATGAATGCCTTTGAACAAAAATGCGCTGGCTCCGGCAAGCATCATCTCCATCATGTTCTCATCGGAGCACATCGCTGTAAGGGCTATCACCTGTACATCTGGTTTCAATTGCTTGAGTTGCCTGGTGGCTTCAATTCCATTCATTTTGGGCATGTCAATATCCATAAATACCACCTTTGTGGTGGTGTTTTCTTCCATCAATTTCATCATTTCCATTCCACTGAAGGCTATAAAATCGACAATGAAATCAGCTTTCACTCCCATAGCTTCAAGTCCCTCTGCCACGGCTGCGTGATCATCTACAAAAGCAATGTGGATAGGATGCGTATTCTGCTGCATGTGCGTTTGTTCTGGATTCATAGGTGGGAAAATTTGGTGCAGAGCAAATAAAGGCAAAATAACCTGTCCCGTGGGGGGTAAAAATGACCCCCCTCCGGAGGTTATAAATGACCTTGTGCCACTGTTGCTGAAAACAACATGTTTGCCGCCAGTACCCACCGAGTTTTTCCTACCTAATGTCTTCTTACATTTTATTTAGAACAACCTGCCGCATGGCAAACGCACCTCACTCCATGATGGTGGCAATTGCCTGTGTCTTAAAGACGGTCGCCCGCACCACGCAGGCAATTCCCTCTATCATGCAGGTAGCTCCCCGCACCACGCAGTCAACTCCTTGCGCCCTGCAGCCAACTCCCGGCACCATGCGGGCGACTTCCTCCACCATGCGGGCAACTGCCTGCATGGTGCAGACTACCGCCTACAAACATGTAACATCCTTATTATCAATAATTAAAACATAAAACCATGGCAATTTTCGTAAACAAAACTTATGACGGTTTCGCAAACCAACTCCGCAATTTCGCACAGAAACTGCCCGGATACCAGGCCACCCTTGGCCTGAGCGCAGGGCAGGTAAGTGCAGCCGCAGCCGATGCTGCTTTTATGTACTACCTGGTGGGCGTTCCCTCGCTCATGCGCACTTACAGTGAAAACGTGACCGCTTACCTAAAGCAGGCACGTTACGGAACAGGCGGCACCACCCTGCCCTCCATTCCGGCTCCTCCCGCACTCATCACTCCACTGCCCACGCTGGTGGTAGGAGATATTGAAGGGAGATTTCGCGCCATCATCCAAATCATCATTGTGGCACCCGGATACACCACATCCATTGGCGAAGATTTGGGTATTGAGGCACCTGTTACTCCTTTCGTTCCGGGAGATGGCAAACCCATTTTCACTATAGAACTAAGCAGCGGAGGTTATCCAAACCTGAAATGGAAGAAAGGAAAATTTGAAGGCGTTGAAATCTGGAAAGCCGTGGCCGGTGGTGCCTGGGTAAACCTCGAACGCGACCTGCGCCCGGACTATATAGATAAGAGTGACCTGCCACCTGCAGGCCAAAGCGCAGTGTGGAAGTACAAAATGATCTACCTCTTCAAAGATGATGTGGTGGGAAGCTGGAGCGATGAAGTGGCGGCAACAGTGGTGGGGGAGGTGTGATCAATTTCATACGAAAAAACGGAGGAAGCCGAAAATCCTGAAAAGAGTAGGCGATAATTTCAAAAACCAAAATAAGATGAAAAAATCTAGTTTTTCTTTCATGACCGCTACAGTGATTGCTGTAGGATTAGTATTCGGAGTGTTTTGTGCTTCACTGGTGTCATGCACCAAGGAAGAAGCGGTGAATACCGCTGTACCTGTTTATCCTGTTTTCGACCTTGACAAAATTCAATGGGCAGCGATGACGGAAAAGGATTTTGAGAAAGAGTTCATAGGCTTTTACCGCGGCAACACAGAAATTGGCTGGGTGCCTACCTATATGTTTAAGGATGAGGAAGGACAACTTCATGACTTAGGACGTATTGCAGCCGAAAACGAACTTAATCAAAATCGAAACGATTGTAATGACGACACTTGTTGTGAAGCAGATTTTGATGATATGGGTACGGTACAGGTAAATGATCTGTTGACCTTTATGGGATGGTATGGTACGGGACCAAATCAACCTTGCGGTGATTTCACAGGAGATGGCTATGTAAATAGCAGTGATTATCTGATTTTCGGTACATGTTTTGGGACCGGTGGATATCCGGGATCGTGTTAGTTTTTGCAGTTCTTCCTATCTGAGAATTTAACAGAGCGGGTTGTAACATACTTTTGTCCCAACCCGTATTCTTTATCATGTTTAAAAACTGGCTATTGTTTACTATCATTATTACGTGCATTGTTTTGCGGGCATATGCATGGGGGCCATATAAGGGTATCCATACGTCTTATCGTTCACTTGGAAATGATAGTATTGAAGTGACGATTATTTCATTCACTGATTGTTTTCTGCAAGCAATTGACTCAAGCGGAATTGGGATTTGGGACGAACTCAGTATTCCCCAGCAGGTCTACTGGGCATACATCAATAATACAAGCTATGTTACAATGATTTCAGAGCCCTGCATGGTTCAGGGTGATTACTATGACGTATGCAGAAAACAGGTCACGTATAAGGGTACCATACCGCTAAGCGCTTTTGAAAATGGCGACTGGATGGTTACCCAAAGTTGTTGCAGGTATGGAGTGGCCAATATTATTGAGGGAATAAGTAATGAGTATCTCTATCTTCCACTTAAGATTGCACAGGCCGACATCTTCAGTGAAAACAATAGCCCTGTTTTCAATTCCTTTCCTCCTGCATTTTGTGCGAATGAACCTTTAAACTATGCACTGGATGTGCAAGACCCGGATGGAGATTCACTTTCATTCAGCCTTTGTTATGCTCCATCATCTTGGCCTTACCCCTGGTGGCCGCCAGGCGAGCCACCGGAGTTTTCCGAAATTGCCTGGGCAGAAGGGTATTCGTACAATTATCCTATAGATTCTGATCCGGCCTTTGCTATTGATCCGGTTACGGGTCAACTCTCAGGAACTCCGTTACAGGCTGGAAGTTATGCTGTTTCCATTTGTATTGCCGAATACCGCAACGGCCAATTGATAGAAGAAACCCGGCTCGACTACAATTTTGATTTTTATGATTGCGTATTTCCTGAGGCGCAATTCAGTGCGCCCGAATGTGCAGGTCTTGAGATCACTTTTGAAAATACTTCATTGAACACATCAGTTTTCAGTTGGGATTTTGGCGTGGCAGGTACTGAGAACAGCAGCGCTTTGCAACCGCAATACACTTTTCCCGAACCGGGCTTTTATGATGTGCAACTCATTGCAAATCCGGACTCCGCCTGCACCGATACACTCATACAAACTCTTTCTATTGACTACCTGCTGGATGTTGCCATTGAATCAGGCGAATCATTCTGTACCGATGAAGCATGGGAATTTCCGCTCAGTGTTGGTGGTTTTTTTGGTTCAAATGCCTCTTTCGATTGGGAGTTTGAAAATGGAATACCAGCACAGTCCGTTAATACATCTCCATCCGTGCAATGGGAAGAACAGGGTCAATTCAATATTACACTTTTTGCTTTCACAGATTTCTGTACAGACAGTGCTGAAATTTCAGTCATGGTTCAACCTTACCCTTCTGTTGAGATTGTGCAGCCGGATACAGTATGTCTTGGAATGGAAATCTCATTCGAAGCTGCAACACAATCTGCCGAAGATTATTCATGGAACTTTGGAGTGGAAGAAGCCCAAGATGATGTGAGTTCATTTGCACAGCCCTTCTATACCTACCCAGCAAGTGGTGAATATCTGGTTGTACTCCAAATCAATAATGGCACATCATGCGCAATACAGGACACTGTGCCGGTTACAGTACTTGATTCAGAGCCCATCACATTCAGTTATTCTGTAGTCGATCCTGATTCCTGCCAGCCGAACCAGTCAATTGAACTGGCATGGACAGGCACAGGAATAAATTATGTTGTATGGAATTTTGGAGATGGCAACAATAGCAACGACCAGATTTTGAGTTATCAATACCTGCAAGAGGGAAATTATGAAATAACCCTGCTGGCTGAAAACACTGATTGTGATTATGCACTGTCAGCATCCTTTTCTGTTTTTGTGAATGAAATGTCTCATGCCGTATCACAGCCGATTACTTTTCCAAACATCATTACCCCCGATAATAATAGAATGAACGAAGAATTCATGCCTTTCCAGTTCGATGAAACGCTGTATCAAGACAAGCAAGATTTCATGAACGCATTTAATTCTTTTGATTTGAAAGTATTCAACCGTTGGGGAAGTTTGGTATTTCGGAGTTCACCAACTGATCCTTTTTGGGACGGAATGGTTCAAGAGCAATTGGCTTCCGCAGGCGCATATTTCTTCACATGTGCTTATCAGCGCTTATGCACCGACATGCAAACCCAAATAATTTCCGGAACGGTTACAGTTCTGTCTAATTGATCATAACGCACCTGCCCACCTTCATGAATCGAGATAAAGAGGGCAGGTTCCGGTTCATTAACTCAACCCCAAAAAATCTTTCATTCACTACCACCTTCCCCCCGGCAACGATGCTTCGCATTGCAAAGTTTATTCATCCAATGGTATATTGGTGAAACAATCGCTTGTAATGAATGATATGATGAAAGTGGAAGAACTGTCAAGCGGGATGTGCCTTGCGCAGTTATTCAACACAGCAGGAAAGATCGTGTTGAGTGAGAGGTTTTTGAAGGAGTGAGCTAACCGAAAAACGTCCTTGGTCAAACCATTCATTCCAACGATTCGGGGTTTTTTTGCCCTTTTATGTGGCCTACAACTTCACAATCATCTTCACACTCCACCCGCTCAGGGTTTTTCGGTAATACAAATCCTCGTTGTCGGTATCCAGTTGGTTGGAGGTGAGCAAGGGCGACCCGTTGAGCAAAACTCTTTTGCCTTCGTATTGTTTAATATCATCGTACAACTGCATGGAGTTAACATGCTCCCAATTGAAACCGAGATACATCGAATCGTTTAAGCGATAACCCACACCGAGGCCCCCTTCCACACTCTTATTAAATGCGAGTTCCTTTTGACCGTTGCTGAAATCGAAAATGTTGAGATTCGATACCAGGCAAAGCCTGTCCATGGAGTTGTATAAAAACATTCCCATTCGGCTTCGCGTACCCGCCCCCTGGAGCGCCTGCGATTTTGCAGCAGCGCCTTTAAACTTTTTTCTGGACCCAGTGCGGGCACTTTTGCGCTGCAAAATTTCCTGCCTGCGTTCAACACTATGCCCTTTGCCCAGGCTGAGATCGAAAATCATGGAAGTGGAAAAGAGGTAGGATGTGCTTTCGATTCGCGTGAGCCTCAGGGTTGAATCAATGGGCGAAACACTTGCCTGCACATTTTGTGTGCGGCTTCCGGGTGTAAGCCACCGGTAGCCGAGGCTCAACCCGAAGTGCGCCCGTTTGTCTTGCTCTGCGTTCACCTTGTTCTCCATTTTTTCAATGGAAGTTTTCACGGATTGCAGCCCCATATCCATCTCCGCTATTTTTTTGTGTAATAGCGAATCGGGTGGCGCTAGTGAATCCGCAGAAAAAGGCAGGTGAGGCATTTCATAAGCGAATGGCTGGGCATAAATTGCTGATGAAACAATTAAAAGAAAAATGAAGGAGGCAGGCAGGTTAATACATTTTGGTTTCATCAAAAAAATTAATTTCAAATTCCTGAAGTTGATGATGGCAGGTGAACAATCGTTTTCCACAAAGGGAAATAATTTAATTCCATCAAAAATCACCAGTCTGAAAAAACGAATGGAACAGGAAACGAAGAGTGCCGCGATAAATTGTGGAAGAGAAGCTTCAAAAGGCAAAGGACAAAAGGTAAATGGCAAAGAGCGACATGCACAGTTGCACATTGCCCTTGGCCTTTTGCCCCTAGAATATTTCCTTTTTATTTCCCTTTGAAATACGCATAAGCCGCCACCTGGCAGTCCACAGGCTGTTTTCCCTTGGGCACAGGCAGGTATGCGTTTTTCAGATCTCTGTCCACCACGCGCACTTTCGCATAAGGAGAGAGCTGCATATCGAGATAATCCTGGAGTTCGTGTTTCAGCCTTTCATCATTCACCGGTGCTGTGACCTCAATGCGCAGGTCGAGATTGCGCAGCATCCAGTCGCCACTGGAAATGTAGAACAGCGGTTTGCCGTTGTTGCAGAAGGAAATGATGCGTGCATGTTCCAGGAACCTGCCCACCACGGACACCACGCGAATGTTTTCGCTCAGTCCCTTTTCTCCCGGCACCAGAGAACACGTGCCGCGAATGATCAGGTTCACCTTCACACCTGCCTGCGATGCTTCGTAGAGTTTGCGAATCATGCCGGCATCCACCAGGTTGTTCAGCTTGATGGTAATCCATGCAGGCCTGTTCTTTTTCGCATTTTTTATTTCTTCATGAATAAGGTCGGTGAATTTTCTGCGAGTGCTGAAGGGCGAAACAATGAGGTGGCGAAACACATTCCGCTGGTAGTTGCTCTCGAAGAATTCAAAAATCTTTCTCACCTCCCGCCCGATGTCGCGGTTGGCCGTGAGCAATGAAACATCGCTGTAAACCCTTGCCGTTTTCTCATGAAAATTTCCACTGCCTATGTGGGAGTATCGAACCGTGCGGGTTCCTTCCTTTCGCGAAATGAGGATGAGCTTTGAGTGCACCTTTAATCCGGGTACACCTGGAATTACCCGTGCTCCCGCTTCCTGTAGTTGTTGCGTCCAATGGATATTGTCCTCTTCATCGAAACGCGCCTGAAGTTCCACCACAGCAATCACCCGCTTCCCGTTTTTGGCTGCGTTTACGAGTGCATTCACGATCTGTGAATTTTTCGCCACGCGATAAATGCTGATGCGGATGGTACGCACCCGCGGGTCAATGGCAGCCTCGCGCAACAGGTCAATGATGTGGGTGAATGAATGATATGGGTAATGAAGAAGCACATCCCTTTTCGCAATGGCATCCATCACCACCGGCTTGTTTTTCAGGTCGGGATGTGAGAGCGGTTCCATAGGCTCGTAGCGCAAATCCTTTCTCCCGAAATCAGGAAAGCGCATCAGGTCTTTCTTGTTGTGATATCGCCCACCGGGAATGATGTTTTCCGTATCCCTGATGCGTGTTTTTTGAAGGATGAAGCTCAGAAGAGAGGGAGGCATGTCCTTATCGTAGTTCAGCCGCACGTACCTGCCGCGCTTGCGTTGTGAAAGGCTTCGCGACATTTTCTCTACCAATCCTTTCGACAAGTCATCGTCCACATCCAGTTCCGCATCGCGGGTTATTTTTATGGTATAAGCATGCACCTGGTCGAAAGCGAAAATGCCAAACACCTTGCGCAGCCTGTAGCGGATCACATCATCCAGAAACATCACCTTATGCTGGTTGCCGCGTTTCGGCAATTCAATAAACCGTGGAAGTATCTGCGATAGTTCGATCAGCGCATGGTTCGAAACCGATTTTTCATTCTTGTGACCCAGGGCTATGGCCAGGTAAATCACATTGTCTTTGAGATCGGGAAACGGAACTTTGGATGAGAGCATCAGTGGCACCAGATATGGACGCACGTTCTGCTCAAAATAATTTTCCACAAATGTTTTCTGTTCAGCATCCAGTTTAGTTTCATCTACAAAATGAATGTCGTGCCGGGCCAATTCCTGCGAGAGTGCTTTGAATGTTTTTTCGAAAACCAGTTGTTGTTTCACCACCCTCTGGTGAATTTGCGCAAGTGTTTCAGCCGGATCGAAGTCCATGGGGTCGAGGCTGCCTCTGCCAAACTTGGCTGCACGCCTCAAGGTGGCCACACGCACTTTAAAGAATTCGTCAAGATTGTTTGAAAAAATTCCGAGAAACCTCATGCGTTCAATCAGCGGCACTGATTTATCCTGCGCTTCCTGAAGCACACGTTCATTAAATGCCAGCCACGAAATTTCGCGATTGATAAATTGCTTATGACTTTTTTTTGGCATCCCGATCATGCGCCCAAATGGACGGGTACAAAGTTATTCCAGCGTTACGGGGAGGTGAAGGATAAGCCTATGAGCTGAAATGATGTGCCTATGTGCGGATTGAATGCGTGTAATCATTCGATGTGCGTGCATGCCCTTGCAGTGCATTGCGCATCAGCACATCGTTCGTTCATCACATCAATAAAATATCGAGCACCTTTTGATAGTCCGGTTCATCATTGAGTTCGCAGTGTTGCATGTGAAGAATTTTTCCCGAGGCATTGGCCACCACAATTGCGCGGGTGAAAAGCCCTTCCATTTTACCTTCTGAAATTTCTACACCATAATTCTTCGAAAAAGAATCGTCTTTGTATTGCGAAGCTGTCACCACGTTTTCAATTCCCTCCGCTCCACAAAATCTTTTGTGTGCATAAGGCAGATCTTTAGAAACGCAAAGGACCACCGTGCTGTCCAATGCGGATGCCAGTTGGTTGAACTTACGAACTGATGCTGCGCAGGTGCTGGTGTCAATAGAGGGAAAAATGTTGAGCACCATTCTTTTTCCAGGAAAAGAATTTTCATTCATGTCCACTCTGTCTTTATCAGTAAGACGGAAGTGAGGCAATTGACTTCCGACTTGGGGAAGTTGGCCTTTAATAGCTGGAGGCATAGTCTGTTTTTAATTGATGAGGGGATGTTCAATTCAGGGCGGAAAGCTTTTCCTCCAGCACTTTTATTTTAGAAAGTGCATCGTTTTGTTTTTTACGTTCGCTCTCCAGCACCAGAGCGGGAGCATTGTTCACAAAACGTTCGTTGGTGAGTTTCACTTCGACCGATTTCAGGAAGCCACGTGTGTAGTTAAGCTCCTCAGCAATTTTCTTCTTCTCGGCTTCCACATCCACGTTGGCAGTAAATGGAATGAAGTATTCGCTGGACTCCACAATGAAGGAAAATGCGTTGGCGGGTTTTTCATTCGTGTATTCGATTGCTGAGAGATTGCACAAGTGGGCAAGCGAGGCATCAAATGTTTTTTTCAAGGCTGTTGCAGCCTTAACTACCAGGTTCAATTTTTCTTTGTTGGCAATGTTATTTTCTTTTCTCACATTGCGGATAGCAATCACTACTTCAGCGAACGAGTTGAAATCTGAAAGCAAAACAGCATTCACATTTCGAACCTCCGGCCAAGGTGCTATACAGATTGATTCATTAGCTGATTGCCGTTCACGGATGTAATGCCAGATTTCCTCTGAGATGAAAGGCATGAAGGGATGCAAAACTTTAAGGAGCTTTTCAAAAATTTCTACGGTTGATTCAAAAGTCTGCTTGTCCATAGGCTGGCCAAATACAGGCTTAATCATTTCGAGATACCAGGCACAGAAATCATCCCACACCAATTTGTAAGTGGTCATCAGCGCTTCATTGATGCGGAATTTTTCGTAGTCATCGTTCAACTCAACCAGATCGGAATCGAATTTTGAATTCATCCATTCAATTGCAATGCGCGAAGATTCCGGCTGAGGAATGTCTTCCACATTCCATCCGTTCACAAGGCGGAACGCATTCCAGATTTTGTTGGCAAAATTTCTTCCCTGTTCACAAAGTGATTCATCAAAAAGCAAATCATTTCCAGCAGGTGACGAGAGTAACATTCCTACGCGCACACCATCGGCACCATGTTTTGCAATCAGTTCAAGAGGGTCAGGGGAATTGCCAAGTGACTTAGACATTTTTTTCCCCTGCTTGTCACGCACAATGCCTGTGTAATACACATTACGGAACGGCAACTCACCACGGTATTCGTAGCCCGCAATGATCATACGAGCCACCCAGAAAAACATAATTTCAGGAGCGGTTACAAGATCGTTTGTCGGGTAGTAATAATCCACTTCATCCTTCTTGTAAAAACCATCGAAAACCGAAATGGGCCATAGCCATGAAGAAAACCAGGTGTCGAGTACATCTGTGTCTTGGCTGATATTATTTGCGTTGAGCTTTGGGTCGTGGGCTGCCAGCTGCGAGTAGGCTTCTTCTTTTGTTTTCGCAACTGCAAACGAACCATCGGGAGCGTACCATGCCGGAATGCGATGCCCCCACCACAACTGTCGTGAAATACACCAGTCCCTGATGTTCTCCATCCAGTTTCGATAACTGTTCTTGAACTTGGGCGGGAAAAATCGAATGTTGTCATTCATCACATTTTCGAGAGCCGGTTTACTCAACTCCTTCATATCCACAAACCATTGCAATGAAAGGCGCGGTTCAATTTGTACATCGGTGCGCTCACTGAAACCAACCTTGTTTTGAAGTTCCTCCACTCTCACAAGTTGACCGAGTTTCTCAATGTCTTCAGCTATTTTCTTCCTTGCTTTGAAACGATCAAGACCCACATAAACCTGCCCTGCTGCACTCACAGTGCCGTCATCGTTCATCATGTTCACGATTTCGAGTTTATGTTTTTCACCCAGAACAAAATCGTTCGGGTCGTGTGCCGGAGTCACTTTCAAACAGCCGGTTCCGAATTCCATCTCTACGTATTCATCCGTAATAATTGGAATTTCGCGATTGATAATTGGAACAATTGCACGTTGGCCATGCAGGTGTTTGTACCGCTCATCTTTGGGGTGAATGCAGATGGCAGTGTCGCCAAGAATAGTCTCAGGACGTGTGGTTGCAATGGTCACAAACTCATTTTTGTTTCCGGCAATTTCGTATCTCACAAAGTACAATTTTGAATTGACTTCTTTGTAAAGCACTTCCTCATCGCTCAGGGCTGTTCGGGCTGCGGGGTCCCAGTTAATCATGCGTTCGCCCCGGTAGATTTTGCCTTTCTTATGGAGGTCAATAAAAACATCAATCACACTGTCATAATATTTTTCATCCATGGTGAAGCGGGTGCGATCCCAGTCGCAACTCGCACCCAGTTTCTTGAGTTGTTCGAGAATAATGCCTCCATGTTTGCGGGTCCAGTCCCAGGCGTGTTCCAAAAAATCTTCACGACTCAGGTCTGATTTTTTGATGCCTTCTTCGCGAAGTTTTCTCACCACTTTGGCTTCAGTGGCAATGGAAGCATGATCGGTTCCCGGTACCCAGCAAGCATTGAAGCCAAGCATGCGCGCCCTGCGCACCAGCACATCCTGAATGGTATTGTTGAGCATGTGCCCCATGTGCAAAACGCCAGTCACATTGGGTGGCGGAATAACAATGGTGAAGGGCTTGCGCCCGTCCGGCACCGATTTAAAAAATTTATTTTCGAGCCAGAATGCGTACCACTTGTCTTCAGTTGCTGACGGGTCATATCTACTGGGAATTTCCTTTGACATTAGCTTGTTCGAATCAGTGTTTTGATGAAGAGGTCAAAAATAGAAACATGAATTGGCAGAGTTTAAAGTCTTGTTAAACCGTTTAAGTACGTGTTAAAGTCGTTGCCTGTCCACAACACATCAGCACACATTTGCATCATCAAAAGTTCAAAGAGATTTTCCACAATGAAAAAATTATTACTCCTTCTGTGTTTGGCCATTTCGTTGGCGATAGCATCATGCGAGTCGGGAGCACAGGAGGGAAACAGCAACGTAGAGATAACAGCGGGTGGCCCGCTCCTGACGCTAGCCGAAGAAGAACATGAATTTGGCCAGATAAAAAAAGATTCGGAAGCCATCTGTTCATTTAAGGTGACGAACACAGGCGACCAGCCACTGATAATTTCGAAGTGCAAGGCATCTTGCGGATGTACCGTTCCTGAATGTGATCCTACACCCATTTTGCCAGGGGCCGCCAACGAAATAAAAGTGCAGTACAAGACAGACAAGTTGGGCACCTTCAACAAGTTCATCACTATAACAAGCAACAGCAAAGACAGCACTGAAGTGAAGGTTAGGATAAAAGGCGAAGTGATCGAGTAACGTGACAGCCGTTAAAGTTTAGTTAAACGGCTTTTGATACGAAACAAACTGACCCTTAATTTGGGTAGAAATAACAGACAACAACAAAAAACTCATCAAACAAAAAAACAATGAAAAAAATTCTTTTTACACTGGCAATTGCAATCGGATGCTTTTCCGCTTTTGCCCAAACCACTGAACCCGCAACAACACCAATAACGCCTAGCGGAGCAATCATTACACTGGACAAAGAAGTTCACGACTACGGAACCATTCCTTATGGTGGTGACGGAACCTGCGAATTCAAAGTAACCAACACAGGAGTTGGCCCGCTTATTTTGAGCAAGTGCAAAGGTTCATGCGGATGTACCGTTCCCAAGTGTGATCCTAACCCGATCCTTCCAGGGCAAACATCCATGATTTCGGTGAAGTACGACACCAAGCGCAGTGGTCCAATTAATAAGAGTGTAACCATCAACTCCAACGCTGATAACGAACCCACCAAAGTGGTTCGCATCAAAGGTTCTGTTGAGGTTGACCCTAATGGCGGTGCAACACCAGGCGCACCTGTGAGAACACCTTCTGGTGCTCCCGAAAACAACTAAAAATGCAACAGCGATGAAATATTTCATCACTCTTTGCATCTTCATATTGAACTCCGCAATTGCCATAGCGCAATTTGCGGAGTTTTCTTTTGAAGAGAAAGTGCACAAGTTCGAACCAACAACGGAAGGAACACCGCTTGAATGCACTTTCGATTTTACTAATACCGGAAATGTTCCACTCATAATCTCTGACTACAAAGTCGAGTGTACCTGCACTCGAGTAGAATTTTCCAAGGAACCCATTCTGCCTGGAAAAGCAGGGCAGATAAAAGTTTACTTTGATTCTAAAGGAAAAACGGGCTGGCAATACAGGAAAATATTGCTGATGTCCAATACCAAAAAAGGAAGTGAAGAGATTGAGATTCGTGTCAAAATTCTCAATTAGAGAATTGAATGGACCGCCTCCGCAATTTCACAGTAAGAAGCGTTAACTAGCGCTACACGCCTTTGCTCTCTTCGTAACTTGACAATTCCCGATAGCAACTGATTCTTTATGATGCTATCGCTTATTGGATAGCGAAAGTGGAATGACGATCTGAACGAAAATGTTCGCTTAGTGTACGGGTTGGCTAAATCAAATAATCCGTACTACTATGTATTCAAAATTTTGCTTAGTGTTTTTTATGTTCCTGTATTCAGGAATTGCTTTTGCCCAGGCTTCGGGCAACATTCTTTACAACGAAAATCAGCGATGGCTTTTACAGAACCAAACTTTTTTCGACAAAGCTTTCTTCAACAATCAAAACGAAGTGTTGCTGGAAGTGAATGCCATGTACAATGTTAAAGCCGACTCCTACCTGGCCATTTTCAACTTGATACAAATCGGCAACACAGCTCGCGAAACCGATTCGCTGATGAACGAACGCATCAACCGTTTCAAAAGGGATGTAGTGAAAGTGGGAGTGCGTGAGGATGATTTTGTGATTGACATGCTTTCGCTGGTTCCTGTTTATGAAATTGAAACAACGCGCAAACTCTTTTCTAAAACCTTTACCGAAATTCCTGCGGGATTCGAGATGCAGAAAAACATCCACATCCATTTTCGCGATGAACAGGTGCTGGATGAAATTATCACTGCTGCGGCTATCAATGAAATTTACGATTTGGTGAAGGTGGACTACTACGTGAAGAACATGGAGCATATTTACGATTCACTTCGCACGGAAGCCACCAAGATGGTAGAGAAACGAGTAGCACAATACAAAAAACTGGGAGTGGCAATGGATGGGCAATGGACACTGGCTACTGATAAAATCGGAGTGTTCTTTCCGTTGGATCGTTACACCGCCTACCAGGCAAGCTCCAGCATTTCCATTGATGCCGCCAAGAAAAAAGCACAACCCACTCAGATTAGAAGGCCGTCCACGGTTTATTACAACAAAATTCCTTACAACGGATACGACATCATTTTCAATCCGGAAATTATTGAACCATCAGTGCAGTACACATACAACCTTCAGGTGAAATTCACCCTGGAGTAGAAACCCGAAAAACCTGACGTGTCGAAGGAAACAAAAACGGAATACAAATATCTGCTTGTGACGGGTGATGGGGCCACCAAGGAACTTCCAACGAAGTAAATCACAAACATCATTCACAAAAAAACCGCCACACTTTATTGCGTGGCGGTTTTCTTTTTTAGTAATATGAATTACTTCACTATAATTTTTTCGAGCAAACGTTGGCTTCCAGCCTCCATCTTCAATAAATAAATTCCTGAATTAAGGGAAGCAAGAGGTAGACGGATACGGTTGCTTCCGGCAGGAAACTGGCTGGATGGAAGCACTAATACTTCTTCGCCAATGTTATTGTAAAGTACCATGCCTATTTCTGAAGTTTTTGCAAGCTCAATATCCATCCATACAAACGAACTGGCAGGATTAGGGTAGATGTTGAGTGAAGCTAAGGTCGAAATTTCGCTTACTGTAGGTTCAACCGCTTCATCGTACACCACAAAATCATCCACTGTGGCTTCAATGAGTGAGCCGCCATCGAGGTATTCACCAATGTGTGTGCTATCAGATGCTATAAACTGAAGCATCACTTCGTTTGTGGCATCCACATAATCAAGAACGCGGAATGCGTTGCGCCTCCAGCTCATATCATCGGTCAGGTTGTTTTCAATATAGGTCCAAGTGTTGCCGCCATTATCGCTTATGCGCACCTGCCACCAGTCGGCACCAGGATTGGCACCACCGGAAGGGCTATTGGTGTAATATCTCCAGTAGGCAATAATCGGGTTTACATATTCGGTGAGGTCAATTTCTGAAGTCTGGAGTGTGGTATGTCCGTCATCCACATCGTTGGCCCCTATTGTTTCTGTTTCATCGGCATTTCCTGTTACAAAACAATATTCTCCACCGGGAGTGTGCTGGTACTCCACCTGCACCATTCCTCCGTCAGTACCGTAAGACCCTGCAGGTTCGGCAAAAATCCAGGTGCCGGTTCCGGCATTGTCGCCCGGTACACCTTCTTCCCATGCTCCCCAGTCTTCATTGTCATCACAATCATGAATACCAATTGCTTCCACACCCACTAGGATGAAATAGGGTAAGTTGGGATAAACATCAAGTGATGCCGCCACTGGTTGCACGTTGCTGATGTTGCCAAAAATGTCGTGCGTTGACAAATAATAAGCTATCACAGTTCCTTTGGGTTGTGCCGGAATAACGGCTTGATAACTCTCGCCCCCAGTATTGTTCATAGCTACTTCTGTCCACACTACTTCATCGTTCAGTTTGTAGTTGAGTGATGCACTTTCGAGAAATGGGATAAAATCAAAATCAAGATCCAATGTTGCGTTGATGTTGATGGGCGTTTCATCCATTGCAAATTCAATATCGTTATGATAAAGTGTAGCGTTGCTCAACAAGGTGATGCCATGGATGGCAAAGCCTTCGATGATGGCTGCCGAATTAGGCGTTCCGTTGGTGATATCCCCATCGTTATCATCAGCCATCAAGGCATCAACCAATACATCAGTATATGCAGCACCTTCCTGTCCGCCAGGTGTTTCTGCTTGTAGTCCTAAATATGCTTCGAGAAAAATGGGCATGGTTAAATCCCAGTCGCTTCCCATTAGAAGATGAGTGTCCCACCAAGCACCCATAATTATTTCTCCATCGGCATGTACCTCACCGGATAAATCCACGGGGTAAACCGCGGGTTCGAGATCATACCTGCGGATTCCATCCTGACTGTCGGTATAAAATCCCTGGCCAAGGTGTGGATTGTTAGTCAATGAAATTGCCCAGTAATCAGCATATCCTTCACCCATTGCGCCATTGATGAAGTTTCCTCCGATGCTTTGGTAATACTTGTCGTTGATACCATGCCCGTATTCATGATATACCACATCAGCAATCTGTGAAGTTGCATTGCATCCTCCACCTATCGAATAAAAATTGATGGATTCTCCATCATAAAAGGCATTGCACTCACCAGCCACATCTACGTTGGTGGTAAGTTGAAAATCCATTTCTGTAAAATCAGGTAGCCAGGATTTCATGTGTTCATGAATTTCGTTCACTCCTTTGTAGGCAGATCTTTCTTTTATGTTCGCTACTATGTTGAAGTTCTCATTATTCGTCCCGGTTTGCAGTGTGAAGTTGAAAGCTGGTGTTACACCATCGGTGTACACTCTGCTCCACAAACCCATGAGCCTCACTTGGGCTTGTGTTCCGGGTGTTTCCGGGATGTTCACAAAACCAGTTTCATCGGTGTAATAGTTGTCGCCTCCTGCGTTTATCTGCACATTGGTCATCGGGAATGATTCGATGTTATCATAAGGACTAAAAGGATAAGCATCACCGCTAAGATTTACCTGCGAATCGAGAACAGGCAGCATGGCAGGATTGGGAGGAAGTTCAGGTTCGTGATAACAAGCGTGATCACAAATGTGATGCACAGTATTTGTGCGCATAAGTATCTGCCCGTTGTGAGCATCCACGTACGTTAGGTAGTTTGCAGGAACATCATTACTACTTATGCTTTTCACCAAGCATTGGTATACCAGATGGAAACTACAGGATTTGTTTCCAGGAACGGGTAGAATCTTGAGACCTCCAGTGATTTCAGTACCCAAAATTTGGTTGGTAATTCCGCTTACCGCAACATTCAATGCCTGGCTTGCTGGAAGTGTCGGGTTGATGTCAACCGACATATTTGAATATGCCTCGCAACCGAATAGCACCACTTCATTACCCAAAAGTTTCACTGCAACACGGCTGTGGAGCACGGGCAATCCCTGATGTACTTGCCGGAAATTCACCCAAGTGTATTTACCTTTAATCGGAGCAGCGGGCAATTCCAATTCTTCTACTGGAAGATTGAACATTTGCAAATGCTGGCTTACGAAGTTCATCGCCATTTCTTCAGGGGATGAACCTTGAACGGGAACCGGTGAGCCATAAGCCCTGTGTGGCAACCCAGTTGCTTCATTAAAGTGGACATACCACTGGCCATGTTCCTCAAGAAATTGTTGCCAGCCCATCTGCGCCCGCAACTCCTGCTGGTACATTAAATCATAAGGCTGGTCTTTAGACAGTTTCACTTCGGCATCATCATGTGTGAATTCAAGATTGCCTTGTGCAATGACAGACATGGATGCCGCAACCATCACCAAAAATAAAAGTTGATTTTTTCTCATAATTGAATTTTTTTTAAAGCCCGTGAAGGTCTTGTAGTCTGATGCTCGTACCAAATTTTTTTAATGTGCAAGGTTTGGAATGCAATTATTTCTACGGGATGATTTGGAAAATCTGGCCTGATACAATTGTGCTTCCGACTACCCGAACGCGCTATCACGATTGTGAGGCATGAAGGAAATTACGTTGGATAGCATTTCATTCTTTTTTCTCTTGCCTTTTTATTGTCATGTGTCGCACCGTCAACCTCAAGCATTTTTGAAATGAGTTTGTACATTACTTTTTCCTGTAGACGATTAACCCCTTTTCAGACAACCTCCCTTGTTGGTATACTTCTGGGCGGGCTTTCAGATTTTTTAAAAGGTGCAGAAGGGCGGAGTGCATTTTCCGCGAACTCATCACGAATTTTGGAACTATCGCTTTGAGAATTGGTGCAATAATTTCCGAAATCAACCTTCACCAAAGAATAATTTGCTCATAATTCTGTTTTGCCCTCATGCATCTTTGCGATATGAAATTTGAATATCCCGCCAAAGTTATCATGGCTTGGGGCGAAGCCATCAGCGGCAACAAAGAGTTAAGGCAATGGCTTATTCAAAACGGTTACCCCGAATTGGGATTGTTCGTCTTTGCTCTTCACAACAAGGATGAAGCGCGCAACTGGCTTCTGCAAAACCGACATGAACACCTGATGGCACTTATCAATGGCGCGGAAGGAAATCCCAACGCACTGGTATGGTTAAAAAAATTCGGATTTGATGTGTTGGAGAAAATGGCACGCGGGGCCGATAATGAAGACGGTGCAATAACCTGGCTGGTGTCCAATGGCTATGGCGAAATGGCAGGCGTTTCCATTCGCATCCGCAATGTGAAAAACCAAATTGAAGCCGACAACAATGATGTTCATAAAATTTCGGCCGAATAGGTTGCCTGCCCGGATCATAAAATGCTCTGACTTATCGTTGCATTGATTCAAAAAAATTTATGCGCCTTACTCTCCTCCTTGTTTTACTTCTTCCGCTAGCTGGATTTGCACAGCAAGATTCCATTGTGGTACGACTGGATGAAAGTGGAGAATGGAGCGATGTCTTTCTACCGAGCGACTCCACCATTACATTCCAGGGAAACAATGGCGCTATAGAAATTGGAAGAAGAAAAGCAGATGGCAGCACTGAGAGAGTTAGCACCATTCATGTTGAATCACAAAAATCCATTTGGTCGCAGCCATGGTTTGTGGTGTGCACTATTGCGTTGCTGGCGTTTGGTCTTTCCCTGCTGTTTTGGTTTTTTCTGAACCGCTCCCGAAATGAAGCCCTGCTTCGCGCACAGGTTTCGGAACTGGAACGAAGTGCATTGCAGGCACAAATGAACCCGCATTTCATTTTCAATTCGCTTAACTCCATACAGAGCTACATAGCCAACAATGAGAATGACAAAGCCAACCGTTTCCTCGCAAAATTTTCAAGACTCATCCGCGCGATGCTGAACAACTCGCGTTCATCAAAAATCAAGTTGCAGGATGAAATTGATTCCCTCACGCTGTACCTCGAACTGGAAAAAATGCGGTTCAAGGAAAAGTTTGATTTCGAAATTATTGTTGACGAAGAATGTGAAACTTCCGAAATAAAACTTCCGCCACTGCTCATCCAGCCCTATCTGGAAAACGCAATTATTCACGGCCTCGCACAAACTCGCTCACGTGGCAAAATCGATCTCTATTACATCCTTGATGGAAAATATCTTCTGGCAACCGTAACCGACAACGGTATTGGTATCGAGCAAAGCAAAAAGCAAAAAGCCGGAAAAGAATCACTCCACAAATCCGTAGGAATGACCATCACCCAAAAGCGATTGGAAATTCTTGACGAAGGCAATGCGGATAAAAAGGTTTCCATCGAAGAAATAAAAGACCGGCATGGCGAAGTGCTTGGAACTAAAGTGGAGGTGAAGATCAGAGTCAAGTAATTTCGAGTTCCTGGTTTCACAGAACCCGAAACTGGGAACCCGGAACTAAAGAACCCGGAACCATTAGCCCGAATAACTACTTTCGCTGGCACAAGCACCTAAGCACCATGATTACTGCACTCATCGTAGATGACGAAGCGGACGCACGTTCCACCCTTAGAACGTTTGTCACCAACTTTTGTCCGCAAGTAAAAATTCTTGACGAAGCCACAGGCGTGGCCGATGCGTATAAAAAAATTCACTCATTAGACCCCGATCTTGTGTTGCTCGACATACAAATGCAGGACGGAACAGGGTTTGACCTGATAGAGAAAATCCGTCATCCCCCATTTGCTGTAATCTTTACCACAGCTTTCGATAATTATGCAGTAAAGGCTTTTAAGTATGCCGCCATTGATTACCTGCTCAAGCCAATTGATCCTGATGAATTGATGGAAGCCATTAGCAAAGTGAAGAAAACCAAGAAAGGAAATGAAGAGCGTTGGGATCATCTGATGGAAGTAAAAAATCACAACAAACTTGATCGTATTACACTCAGTTCGCATGATAGTTTCACTGTCGTGAAACTGGACAACATCATGCGTCTGGAAAGCGACAGTAACTACACACACTTCTTTCTTACCACAAAAGAAAAAATCACGGTTCCAAAATCACTGAAAGAATTTGAAGACATGCTGCCTCATGATCGCTTTTTCCGAACTCATCAATCGCACATTATCAACCTCGCTTATGTAAAAAAATTCGTGAAGGAAGAAGGTGGTTATGTGGTGATGGAAGACGGAAGCGAAGTGCTGGTGGCCCGCAGGCGCAAAGAAGAATTTATTCAGGTACTCACCGGCAAGTCTAGCGATGAGGAAGAGAAACTAGGTGAGTGAGAAAGTTTTTCAAACCATCATTGCCTTAATCACAAAAACCAAACGGGTGGAACCGTTGTCCCGCTCGTTTGGCATTTCAGCACCTGGATATAAATAAAAACAAGCCTTAACTTATTTACTCACTATTGCTTTTTAACCTTCATCAAAACTTTCAGATTATAGTTCGTTTCCGAATTATGACCCAAAGATTCAGTAAAGTCATATCATGGAATGTGGGTGATTGATTGTGCAGCAAGTGCGATTGAGCATCCGGTGAAACCAAATGAGAATTCGATACAAAAATTTACAACCCGAAACGCTTCATCATCATTCTTTCAAACATTCGAGCTGGCAGCAGTCGCTTTAGTGGGATACTGAGGCGCGTACTGAGCGGAGCTATTTTGTATCGGAGTTTTGGATGTTGCGATGAAATAATTTTCAGGACCACTTCGCCCACCATTCCAGGTTCCGGAGCACCGTTCACACCCTCATTTATTTGTTTGGTGATGCGTTGGAAATCGCTCCTGTAATGCTCACCCACTTTCTTTGATGTGCCACGGTTGTCAATGATGTTGGTCTTGAACTCAGCAGGTTCAATAATGGAAACGTGAACGTTCCATTGCTGCACTTCCATACTCAGGCATTCCATCATTCCTTCCAGTGCATGTTTGGTGGCGGAGTACACGCTGCGGAATGGCAATCCCATCAAGCCCGCAAAAGATGAAATGCTGATAATGTGACCACTTTTTTGGTTGCGCATAATGGGCAGCACCGCCCGGCACACATTCCATGCACCGATAACATTCAGCTCGAAATTGTTTCTTATTTCTTCGTTAGACACATCCTCCGCTGCGCCATTGAAACCCACGCCTGCGTTGTTCACCACCACATCCAGTCTTCCATGTTTCAGTTGGATGATTTCAATGGCTTGACGCACGGAGTTTTCATCAATTACATCCATTTGCACCATGCAGAAATTCTCCAGCGGTTCAAAATTTTGCGCCCTTCGGCTAGTGCCATAAACAGTGTGTCCATTTGTTGAAAGCACTTTTGCAATGGCTTTACCAATGCCGGATGATGCCCCTGTTACAAGGATGATTTTTGACATTGGCGAAAGCTAATGAGGTGGTGAGTTCTGAGGCTTGAAACCCATTCGCCTCCGCTTATTTTCGCACCAAAATTTTAAAACCCCCAGCACATTGGACATCTTTGAAAGAATAAAGAATAATCGCGGCCCCCTTGGTCAGCATTCAAAAGCAGCGCACGGTTACTTCTCCTTTCCAAAGCTGGAAGGCGACATTAGCGCACACATGACTTTTCGGGGCAAACCCGTGCTGGTGTGGAGCCTCAACAACTACATAGGCCTGGCTAACGATCCGGAAGTGCGCAAAGTGGATGCCGAAGCAGCGGAACAATGGGGACTTGCTTACCCCATGGGCGCCCGCATGATGACCGGTCAAACCAAGTATCACGAACAACTGGAGGCAAACCTGTCTTCATTCGTGGGAAAAGAGGATGCGTTCCTTTTGAACTTTGGATACCAGGGCTGCCAAAGCGCAATTGAATGCCTGGTGGGAAGAAACGATGTGATAGTGTACGACAGCGAATGCCACGCCTGCATGGTGGACGGTGTGCGCCTGCATCACGGCAAACGTTTCGTGTTCCAGCACAACAACATGGAGAGCTTCGCCAAGCAATTGAAGCACGCAAAAAAACTAACCGACCAGACGGGAGGAGGAATTCTTGTGTTGACTGAGGGTGTGTTCGGTATGGCAGGCGATATGAGCAAGCTCAAAGAAATCTGCAGTTACAAAGACGAATATGGCTTCCGTCTCTTTATTGATGATGCCCACGGTTTCGGAACCATTGGCGACTGCGGCCGTGGTGCAGCCGATGTGCAGGGTGTAATGGATAAAGTGGATGTGTACTTTGGAACCTTTGCAAAAGCAATGGCCACCATTGGTGCATTTGTGGCGAGTGACGAACAGGTGATTGAATACATGCGTTACAACATGCGCTCGCAGACCTTTGCCAAATCTCTCCCGCTTCCGATAGTAATAGGTGCAATCAAGCGTCTTGAAATGATGCGCACGCGCCCTGAGTTGCAAACCCAACTCTGGCACATTGCAAAAACATTACAAAGCGGGTTGAAGAATGCAGGGTTTGATATAGGCCACACCGACTCGGTGGTAACTCCTGTTTTTATGAAGGGAAGTTTGGGGGAAGCCACCAACGTGACACTTGATCTGCGCGAGACTCACGGCATCTTCTGTTCCGTTGTCATCTATCCTGTGGTGCCCAAGGACGTAATTATGTTGCGCCTCATCCCCACCGTTATCCACACCATTGAAGATGTGAACCGAACCATTGAAGCATTTATCAAAGTGCGAGCAAAACTCGAAGCGGGCGAATACAAAGCGGAGCAGATTCCTATTTGGGCTTGATGAAGAGTTGGCAGAGAGCAGTAGTGTAAACAATAGGCTCCAGATAGACAGGCTATCAATGGATATGAGTGGGTGGTTGCCCGCGAGAGAGTTCCTTGCCATGAACTATGTAAAGGCTATCAAGATTCCAATAAACCGGCTCCTTAATTAGGCACACGTAAATGGTTGTTGGATACCATTGCATTTATAAAATCAAACACTTTTATGAAAGCAAAAATTACTTTAGTATCAGTTAGTGCATTTTTATTCATCCTTTTTTTTGCAGGAGGGTATGATAAAGAAGATGGAAGAGCAGGAAACACCGGTTCACCTGGGGAAACAACCTGTAGCACCACAAGTTGCCACACAGGCACAGCCGACAATTCGCAGGGTGGATCCGTCACGATCACGTCCAACATTCCCGATTGGGAATATGTTCCCGGAAGCACCTACATCATCTCTGTAACCGTTGCTCAAGCAGGCCGTCCACTTTTCGGATTAGGTGTTGAAGCACTGCTGCCCAGTGGTGCCAATGGCGGAAATCTTGTGCCCGGAACCGGTACCCAAATCAAGACAAAAACTATAAGCGGGAATGTTCGCAAAAACATTGTACACCTGGAAGATGCCGGATTAACGAACGATTCCCACACCTTCGAGTTTACTTGGGAAGCTCCTGCCACGAACGTGGGCGAAATTACTTTTTATGTGGCTGGTAATGCTGCCAATAATAACGGCCTCAAAACAGGAGACTTTATCTACACCACCACACATGTTGCGAGTGACGGGTCTGTGGGTGTTAAGGAAAATAACCAAACACCTGTATTAGAAGTTTTCTGCAATCCCTCATTGCAGACTTTGAACATGAACTACACGCTCATTACTGCTGCAAAGCTGGAAATTAAACTCTACTCCATAGGCGGAAAAGAAGTGGCTTTACTGATGAATGAAAACATAGAAGCAGGCCAACTCCAACGCACGTTCTCAATTGCAGATATCAAGCACGGTTCTTACCTGGTGAGTGTTTCCTTGAATGGAAGCCCCGCGCATTTCGAAAAGTTTGTGTATTGATAAGCATCATTAAACAATGAAATCAAAAGGCGCGAAGTGTTTTGCGCCTTTTTTTGTGCCCTCATGATGCAAGATGAAACGGAAGAGAGAATAGTTCGTCCACGATACTTCCTCCACATTTCTTATGACGGCACCAACTATTGTGGCTGGCAGTTTCAGGCGAACGGCAACACGGTGCAGGCTGAAATTGAAAAGGCATTGCGCAGACTTCTTCGTCAGGAAAAAGTGGTGACAGTGGGCTGCGGAAGAACCGATGCCGGGGTTCATGCAAAAAATTTTTACCTCCACTTCGAGGCGGAGAAAGAAATTGATGACCAGGACATGCTCTTCTTCAAACTGAACCAACTGCTGCCGTGGGACATTGCAGTGCACAATATCCTTCGCGTTGCTGATAAAGCTCACGCACGATTCGATGCTACCGAGCGCACTTATGAATATCATGTTCATCAAAGAAGAAATCCGTTTACTCATCTTTACAGCAAGTTCTTTCCGTTTCCGCTGGATGTGGAGATTATGAACGAAGCGGCACAAATGCTTCTTGACTATAACGATTTTTCAAGTTTCCAGCGAACCGGTGGCGGACAATCAACTTCCATTTGCTATGTGCGCAGGGCGACATGGGAACGCACTGGGCACCAACTGAAATTCACCATATCGGCCAATCGTTTTCTAAGGAACATGGTGCGCGCCATTGTGGGAACACACTTTATTATAGGCAAAGGAAGAATGACGCTGGATGAATACAAGACCGTGATAGAATCCAAAAACCGGATGATGGCAGGCGACAGCATTAAGGCTGCCGGGCTGCATTTGGTGCAAGTCAAATATCCTTTTATCAATGAATCAATTTGAGAATTTGAAAATGAAAGCGCAAAAAGCAATGAACACGAAACAAGACGTTGATATCAATCTCTGCGTGGGGCCATTTTCAAGTCCTCAAATTTTCAAATTGAACAATTAGAAGAAATGGCAACCGCATCGGGAAAAGCATTTGACTGGAAACTGTTCGGGCGCTTGATTGCGCAATCGAAACCATACAAGGGGCGCTTCCGCCTGGCCCTTGGCATTGTGGTGATCGGAGCTTTTTTGGGTCCCGTGCGGCCAGAGCTGGTTCAAACCGCCATTGACGATCATGTAAAGAATGGCAACGGTTATGGATTAATGTGGAGCGCCATACTTTATGTAAGCTTCCTTATTCTCGAAGCTATAATGGGTTTTGTACAAACATGGCACGGCAACTATGTGGCGCAAAGCGTAACCCTGGACCTTCGTTCTAAGCTTTACCAACACACTTCCAAATTCAAGTTGCGCTACTTCGATAAAACTCCTGTGGGGCAATTGGTGACAAGGCATATCTCGGATATTGACGGTATTGCCGATGTATTTTCCGAAGGGTTCCTCAACATTTTTGGCGATCTTCTAAAACTAACCATCATCCTGATTTGGATGTTTAGTGATAACTGGCAACTCTCCCTCATCATCCTCATTCCAATCCCGATTTTGATTTATGCCACTCGGCTTTTTCAGCGGGCGGTAAAAAAATCATTCAACGATGTGCGAAACGAAGTTTCCCGCATCAACACTTTTATACAGGAGCACGTAACGGGCATGAACATCATACAGATTTTCAACCGTGAAAAGAGAGAGCAGGAAAAATTTAACCAGATAAACCGCGAACATCGCAACGCACACATTCGAGGGATATGGGCCTACTCTATTTTTTTTCCCGTAGTGGAATTGTTGTCAGCGGGTAGCATTGCACTCTTGCTGTGGTGGGGACTTCGCAGCGGAATAGGTGGCCAGATTACCGAAGGTGTACTAATGAAGTATTGCCTCTTCATTTTCGCGTTGTACCGGCCCATAAGGCAAATGGCCGATAATTTTAATACACTGCAAATGGGTGTGGTGAATGCTGAACGCGTGTTTAAACTTTTCGATACTGATGAAAAACAACTCGACACAGGAACCACAGAAGCCAAGCATCTGCGCGGTGATGTGCAATTGAAAAATGTATGGTTCAGTTACTCCGATGCCAAGCCCGATGATGAGGAGGCACAGTGGGTGTTGCGCGATGTAAACCTGGAAGTAAAGGCGGGCGAAATGGTGGCATTTGTTGGAGCCACTGGTGCCGGCAAAACATCTATAGTAAATCTGCTGAGCCGATTTTATGATTTCCAGAAAGGAGAAATAAAAATAGACGGACGCGACATTCGCGAATACACACTGGAAAGTTTGAGAAGAAATGTAGGCGTGGTGTTGCAGGACGTATTTCTTTTTTCTGACACCGTTCACAACAACATTACACTGGGCAACGGCCACATTAAAAGGGAAGCGGTGATTGCTGCATCGGAGCGTGTGGGTACCCATGATTTTATTTCACGACTGCCCGGTGGTTACGATTACAACGTTCGCGAACGCGGAGGAATGTTGAGCGTAGGTCAGCGCCAATTGCTCGCCTTTCTTCGTGCTTATGTTCACAATCCGAGCATCCTTATTCTGGATGAAGCCACGAGCAGCGTGGACACCGAGAGCGAAGAACTTATCCAACACGCATCGGCAAAACTGACGGAAGGCCGCACTTCTATAGCCATAGCTCATCGCCTCTCTACCATCCAACGCGCCAATAAAATTGTGGTGCTTGAAAAAGGAAAAATTATCCAGGTGGGTTCTCACCACCAATTGTTAGAACAGGAAGGGCAGTACAGGAAATTGTTTGAGCTGCAATTTCAAGAGTGAAATGCAATGGCCACGCAAGGCGTGGAAAGGGCAAAAAGCTAGAAGGCATACAAGGCAAAGAAAACCTTTCGTGCTTTTAAATGCATTGGCAGAAAGCCAGGTTAGTTTGTATAATGAATTGTGCGACTTGGCCTGGCAACTCAATGAATGAAATTGAGTGCAGCGCCAGAAAGAATCATTCGCGCTGACCATGTCAGCACATTGCTTTTCTCTCACTTATTTCTCCACGGTCTCCACCTTGGCATAATGATCCTTCTTCGAAATTTCCATGGCATCAGTCATGTTAAAAGTTTGAGCTTCCTTGCTGTCCTGTGTCAATTCCAGCAGGTACAATGGCTTGGCGGCAGAATACTTTTTTATATAACCACCATGAAGCTTTACTACAAATACCTTTTGATTCTTGTGAGTGATTTTGATGGGAGTGCGTCCCGGAGCTACTTTTTTAAACTGATTCATTGTCTATGTTGTTTTAAGGTTCGATAGATTGAGAAAACTTTCGCTTGTTAAGGCTGCAGGTGGTAGTCAACAGCGGGCAGTCGGCAGAATCGTTCACCAGCACATCGTTCATCAGCACTCAGTCTTTTCTCACTTCAACCACTCTACCACTTCCAGCGGTTCGCTGCCCGCACTGAAACTTTTCAGCCACTCGCCATCGGGTGAGACAAGAAACTTGTGGAAGTTCCATTCCACTTTTGCGTCACTCACGTCATTCAGTTCTTTGCCAGTGAGCCACGCATAAACAGGATGTTGGTTTTCCCCTTTCACATCCACCTTGGATGCAAGCGGAAATGTGACCCCATAATTCTTTGTGCAGAAATCTTCTATCTGCTTTTCGTTGTCCGGTTCCTGTTTGCCAAACTGGTTGCATGGAAAACCAACCACCACCAGTTGGTTTTTGTGCGCATCGTAAAGTTGCTGAAGTGCTGCGTACTGCGGAGTGTTGCCGCACTCACTCGCCACATTTACGCAAAGCACATATTTGCCTTTATAAGTGGACATGCTCACGGCTTCGCCTCTAATACCAGAGTATGTTAATGAGTAAAAATCCGTAGCGATGTTTTGAGCTGATAAGTTGGCTGATGGAACACCATCGGGTGCAATATTTTCTGTACAAAAACTGAGAAGTGAAATCGAAGAGAGAGCTACAAGAATGCAATAAATTGTTTTCATACGTGCAAGTATAATACTGGACCTGTTCACGTTTCGTTTTTTACTGATGCCAATTCTTTTCAGCTTTGCAATGGATATTCAACGGGATCTCGTCCCGAGAATTATCGGATTGTTTGAGACTCGCATTAAACTTGCATCAAAATCATCATCATGACACAACCCGAACACTTCCAGGCCTACGTGGATGGCGAGAATAAAATCGAAGCCAAAAACTGGATGCCCGATGGCTACAGGAAAACATTGATCCGCCAGATAGCCCAACACGCACATAGCGAAATTGTGGGCATGTTGCCGGAGGGAGAATGGATTTCGCGCGCACCATCGCTGCGCAGAAAAATAATTTTGCTAAGCAAAGTGCAGGACGAAGCAGGTCATGGGCTATACCTATACAGCGCTGCCGAAACACTGGGCATTGATCGCGACACACTCATCAATGAGTTGAATGAAGGCAAAGCGAAATACTCTTCCATTTTTAATTATCCTACTCTTACATGGGCCGATATGGGAGCCATTGGCTGGCTGGTAGATGGTGCTGCAATAGTGAACCAGGTGTCGCTGCAGCGCACCAGTTATGGTCCATACAGCCGCGCCATGATCAGGATATGTAAGGAAGAATCTTTTCACCAGCGCCAGGGATATGAGATCATGATCTCACTTGCAAAAAAAGGAAATCAGGCGCAAAAACAAATGGCACAGGAGGCTCTCAATCGCTGGTGGTGGCCATCGCTGATGATGTTCGGCCCGTCCGACACTGACAGCCCCAACAGCGCACAGAACATGGCCTGGAAAATCAAGCGCCATTCCAATGATGAACTGCGTCAAAAGTTTGTGGATATGACGGTGCCGCAGGCAGAATTCATTGGCCTCACTTTCCCCGACAAGGATCTAAAATGGAATGAAACACGCGGTCATTACGACTTTGGTGAAATAAACTGGGAGGAGTTTCGTGTCATTGTAAAAGGCGGAGATCCGTTCAACCAACACCGGGTGGCCACACGCAAAAAAGCTTATGACGATGGCAAATGGGTTCGAGAGGCCGCAACTGCTTATGCTGAAAAACGCAGAGGTAAAGGGCAATAGGCAACAGTGGATACCTTGTTCAATCGCGTCAAATTTTTTGAAGAGGTTGCTTACCACCGAACTAGGGAGAATCTTATCCGTTCGTTCTTTTTGTGAGCTTGTCCAAAGACCCTGTGAGTAACTAACCCCATCCGGCCATTCATTGAATTTCGCAACTCTTATGTTTGACCCATAAACCAATAAACAAAATCAAACCATGGAAATTGTACCAGAACCTCAGATGAACGTTCTTGCCGTAGTAGTGGCGGCAGCCATACCCATGATCATGGGTTTCATTTACTACCACCCTGCGGTGGCCGGCAGCATTTGGATGCGTGCCAACGGTTTCACAAAAGAGGGCGTGGGCAATGGACCGAAACCAATTCTGTACCTTGTATGTCTGGTTGTTTCGTTTCTGCTGGCCTTGCATTTTTGGGCCAATGTTACCGGTGCTGGTGGCACCGATCACCACCAGGTGACAGACGCTGTGGACGGACATAGCTATATCACCTTCGGACACGGGGCCTTTCACGGAATGGCTTATGCCATAACACTTCTTCTTCCCATTTTTGCTACCATGGCGGTTTTCGAAAAAAGGAAATTTTCTTGGTTCCTGGTGAACTGGGTTTACTGGAGCATCACCGCTGTTTTGATGTGCGGTTTGCTAAGTGCCTGGCGCTAGTCATGGCATGCTTCAGTGAAGCCATTGTCGGATCACTGTGATCCTATTGAACCCTCGCATCAGGAAGTGTTGCCCTACCCATGGGAATTTATCTTGATGATGCAGCTCTTATTTCCATCACTGAAGATGGATACACGCAGGGTCAGTTTTTTGCCAACTTCGGTAGCCATCTCTTTCCCTGCATGTACGCAGATGAAGAGGGGTATACTCACAATAATGTTGAAATTCTCACCTCGGTAAATGAGGTTGGCGCTTCTTCCTTGGAACTGCATCACTTGGGCAATCAAGGTTATAAACCACATTTACACTTGAGAACGAGCGATGCATTGTTTACACTGTGAAAGTGACGATCGGACAACAACGCCAAACTTTCAGGCTGCTGAAAATTTAAGAGCCTGTGCATGATTTCTTGAGAGCATCAATGCACAATTATCCCATCCGGGTTTTGTGGAGCATTGGGATCCACCAGCACGTTTGCTTTTATGTTTAGTTTAATAGTTACGGGAGTGGTGTTGGCAGTAATGGTGATGTCTTTGCTTTGTGCGCCCTGTTTTCCGGCACTTTTGTAAGCCACACGAATCTCATCCGATTTTCCCGGGGCTATAGGCACTTTGGGCCATTGCGGCACTGTGCATCCACAGGAGGCGTGGCAGTCTTCAATAATAAGCGGTTCGCTTCCCGTATTGGTGAAACGGAAAATACAATCTTTTTTATCCCCCTGATTTAGCACCCCAAAATTGTGTTCAGTTTTATCAAAGGCAATAGTGGTTCTTGTTCTGTTGGCACTGCTGGCACCGGGCACTTCATTTAGTGCGCCCCCTGCTGTGTTCACCGGCTTGCTCATATCCGGTTGTCCGTTAGCATCAGGCTTGTACCAAACACCATTGGGTGCCCTCACCTGGTTGGGCAATTTTGTGGTGGTGGCAGCAGGATTGTTGCCGGATGAAGAGGGCAGTACCTCGTCTCCGGTTTGCGAAAACAAGCGGAAAAACAAGTAGGCAACCAACACTGCTATGGTTCCCAGTATCCCGATTTTTATTCCATTGTTCATTGTTTCTCTGGTTAAAATTTTGAGTTATTTTTAATTTGCAAGTCAAATCTAATCTGCGTGATATGATTCGGCTCAAGCGCTTAGGGATTTCAAAAAAAACCCCCGCACTACAGAAGGCGGGGGTTGAGTTGGTTTGAATGTTATTATCAATGTCCTCCCGGAACCGGTTTAGTGACGGGAGCATTGGGGTCAACAAGTACTGTTGCTTTAATGGTTAGTTTGGTGCTTATGGGTTCAGTGTTCGCGGTGATGGTCACCATTTTGCTCACCACATCTTTTTTTCCGGCACTGTTAAACGACACACGTATCTCATCCGATTTGCCAGGGGCAATAGGATCCTTTGGCCATTGAGGCACGGTGCATCCACATGTAGCAGTTGCATCTTCAATTATCAACGGTTCTTTGCCGGTGTTGGTGAATTTGAAACTGTATTCCACACGATCGCCTTGTTTAATAGTTCCAAAGTCGTGTTCCGGCTGTTCGAAAGTCATCACTGTTTTTGCCCGGCCTGCGCTGGCTGTAACTCCCGGTTCTTTCTGGTCTTTTTTCGCACCATCCATTGGGCGGCTGAGGTCTGCCTGTCCATCGGCCCCTGGGTAATACCATTGACCATCTTCCGCCTGCACGGTTTTGGAAGAAGCATTTTGTGCCACACCGCTGTTAGCGGTCGACTCGTTAGGTTTGAACATCTTGTCTTCGCTGCCACCTGAAAACAGGCGGAAAAATGTGAATCCAAGAAGAACTGCAATTACTCCAAGCAGTCCTATTTTTACTCCGTTACTCATCTTTTTTTTATGTTTATGGGTTAATGATTTGATTGCTGAAAGGCTCGGCAAAAATAATTGCACATGCGCTGTAGGTTGTTAGTGTTTACTTAAAATCATTGTAAGCCAATTTCATTTTTTCGAAGCTGCCGTTCTGCAATGTTTCAATGGCTTTTACAAAAGGATCGTTGAGTTGGTTGATCACCTGGAAGAAAGCAGCATTGTCAAAAAGGTTTCGGGCAACAAGAGCCTTGGTGCGCAGTTCAATAATTTTTTTAGAACGCTGGAATTCTTCTTCATTGAATTTTATTTTTTCCTTTTCGGCTTCAGCAATCTGCTCCTTCATCATGCTTTCGCTTACCTGAAAACCGGTGATGAAACTCTGTAGCGTAGGGTACTTGCTTTTAAGATCAGCCCTGTTTTTATCCACGTAGTTTATGCTATAGGTGTTGGTCACTCCGGTGCGCAGCAGTCCGGTGAAATAATCACTATTATCTGTTGTGTCCACCGGCACAAAAACGTCAGGCATAATTCCACCGCCACCATATACTGTGCGTTTCTTCACGTTAGTCACAAACTTGAGCGAGTCCGGCACATGAATGCTGTCCGCATGAAAATACTCGCCACTTTCCCAGCGAGCGTATTTCTCCTTGAAATATTCTTCGGCACCATCTTCATACGACTTCTGTATGCAGCGACCTGATGGGGTGTAGTATTTCTGGGTAGTGAGTCTCACGGCACTTCCATCAGGAAGATAAATGGGTTTTTGTACCAACCCTTTTCCAAAGGACCTGCGCCCTATAACCAGCCCGCGATCCCAGTCCTGCACTGCACCACTAACAATCTCGCTAGCACTGGCCGAAGCTTCATCAATGAGTACCACGAGTCTTCCTTTTTCGAAAAGTCCCGGCACATGCGCTTTGTAATCTTCGCGGGCAAACGAGCGACCTTCCGTATAAACGAGCAGGCGGTCGTTGCCAAGAAATTCATCGGCCATTTCTACTGCTGTGTTTAGCAGTCCACCACCATTTCCCTGGAGGTCGAGCACTAAGTCTTTCATGCCTTTGCTTTTTAAATCCGTGAGTGCAGCATGCAACTCTTCCATAGTAGTTTTTGCAAAACGACTTACTTTAATGTAGCCGATTTCAGGCGTTGCCATGTAGGAAGCATCCAGCGAGTGGATAGGAATTTTATCCCTGACTATTTCATATTGAATAAGGCTCTTAGTGCTTTTGCGTTTGATGCCTACTTTCACTTTAGTTCCTTTGGGGCCTTTGAGTTTGGCTTGCACGTCATTGTTGGTAATACCAATGCCCGCCACATTTTCTCCGTTCACTTCCACAATTTTATCACCGGCCATTATGCCCAGTTTTTCCGATGGGCCACCCACTATAGGCGTCACCACATAAATAGTATCCATCATAATCTGGAACTGGACACCTATGCCATCGAAACTTCCCTGTAGCGGCTCGTTGGCTTCCTGCATTTCCTCCTTCGACATGTAAACCGAATGGGGATCGAGGTCCAGAAGCATGGCGACAATGGCTTTTTCTGTCAATGCCTCCGCATCCACATCTTCCACATACATACGGTCAATTTGGCTAAGGAGGTAGGCAAACTTGTCTGTGGTCGAGGTTGCTTTTTCGGGCTGTATTTGCGTGTTGCCCGATAAAACGATAAGCAGAGCTATGGCTGCAATCTGAATTTTCTTAATCATATTCTTTAAATAATCTTTAGTGTTTATTGTCCGGTCAAAAGTAGAGGTGTGTCTCTGCTTGCAACTTCATAAAAACGTTAATGCGAGTCGCTGCTTGACACTAACCGAGCCGCAAGATGTGGCGATGTGGCGATAACCAGATGAAAGATGTGTTGATGACTGATGTGTTGGGTAATGATGCAGATGAATGATGCTCAAAAATTATTTGTTGATGAGTAATGTGTGATGAATTATTTGTTGATGACTGGAGACTGCCTGCTGCCAACCGCTCCCTGTCAACTTCCACCTGGATGATTAAAAAGCCGAAAGGGCCAGTCGCACCAAGTCCAATTTGGTGAGCCTGACCCTTTCGTTCAATTTGAAAATCTATTCCTTGCGATTATCTGTCGGCTACTAATTCAAAGGTGAGCATAACATCATCCGAAATTACAAAGTCGGGCGATCCGGTTGTGAATGCTGCACCGTACTTCTGGCGGTCGAAGGTCAGCGATCCTGATGCAGTAACCCCTGATGGGGTGGCATTGAGAACCATGTTTTCCACCTGCTCTGCATCTGTTTTGTCGCGCAGTGTCAATGTGCCTTTGGCAGTACTGCCTTCTACCGAGGTTATGCTAAACGTGGAAGTGGGGAAAAGTTCAACATTGAAGAAATCTGCGGATTGCAGGTGGCCAATGAGTTTGCCTTTGGACCCATCTCCTTCAGCAGTGTAGTTGGTATCCTGCGGTGCCATGCTTTTCATATCAACCACCACATTGCCACTGGCTAGTTTACCATCCCTCACTTCAAAAACTCCTTCCTTTATTCCAATGGTTCCAAAGTGTTCTTTCACTTTAAACATTTCTGCTTTCCAAGTCACTTTGCTCAGCGCTGGGTTAATGGTGTAGCGGCCATCGGCAAGGGCGCCTGTTGCAGTTGAGTCGGCATTGGCAGGTTTTTCAGAACCTGAACCTGCGCAAGATGCCAGGAAGAATGATGAGGCAATGATGCCTGCCGCTAAAAATTTAATTGTTTTCATAAAATTTGTATTGATTTATTTTTTGAATCAGTGCGCAAATGTTAGCGGCTGCCTTGTCACCTTCACTTGACAAGGGTTAAGACAAAGTCTTTCCGATTTAAACAACCTCGAGAGTTGAAAATGATTTTGCCCGGGTAAAAGTGAGTTCAATCGTTTCTCTCAATTAGGTGAGATTTGCCGACATGCTGTCAACTGTTTTTTTTGATAACTCTCTGGCGCAGACAAGTCCTTTCCCACTTGGTCTCAACATCATCCGTGCGGAAGGCATTTACCTCTATGATGTCAGCGGCAAAGTCTTCATTGATTTTATTTCGGGAGTGGGTGTGAGCAACCTGGGGCATGGTCATCCAAAAATTGTTCAAGCCATAAAAGATCAAGCCGGCAAACATCTTCATGTGATGGTGTACGGAGAGTTTTTACAGCAACCACAAGTTCGCGCTGCAAAACTTTTGACGGATACACTACCTGCTACACTCGATACCTGCTATTTCGTGAACAGTGGAACGGAAGCCAACGAAGCTGCGCTGAAACTTGCAAAACGAGCAACGGGCAGAACGAAAATTGTTTCGTGTATAGGAGCCTATCACGGAAGTACACATGGTTCGCTTTCGGTAAGCGGAAATGAGTTGAAGAAATCCGCTTTTCGCCCTTTGCTTCCCGATGTACATTTTATGCGTTTCGGTTCGGAGGAAGATTTGAAAATGATAGACGATTGCACCGCATGTGTCATCATAGAAACCATACAAGGCGATGCGGGTGTAAGAATTCCTTCCGTGCAATACATGAAGGCGTTGCGAAAACGGTGTGATGAAACTAACACAATGCTTATTCTAGATGAAGTGCAATGCGGCATGGGTCGCACAGGGACAATGTGGGCATTTGAGCAAATGGAAATTGTGCCGGATATTCTTGCCACAGGAAAAGCGCTAGCCGGAGGTTTGCCCGTGGGATGCATGGTTGCTTCAAGAAAGCTAATGGAAACTTTTACTCACGATCCCGCTCTTGGCCACATTACCACTTTTGGAGGGCACCCGCTTATTTGTGCGAGCATTGCTGCAACACTAGAAGTATACCGCGATGAAAAAGTGTTGGAGGATGTAAAAGAAAAGGGTTTGAGAATTTTCAATGCGTTGAAGAATTATCCGGCCATAAAAGAAATTCGTTACCGGGGATTGTTCTTCGCCATTGATCTCGAAAGTGAAGATATCGTGAATCGTGTGGTTGAAAAATGTTTGGATCGTGGCCTCATTGCTTTTTGGTTTCTCTCTTGCCCTGCTTCGTTCCGCATTGCTCCACCGCTTGTTTGCACTCAACAGGAAATTGATAAAGCGTTGGAAATTATCGTGGATGCACTCAATGATGCTACGCAATAGAAATTTAAAACTAACATCGCATGAAAAATTACTTTATACCACGTATTGATTGTTGCGTCATCTTGCAACATAAATTGTGACAACATGAGTGAAGAAAAAAAACTGACCACTGCATTCATCGCAGCTATCAACAATCATGAACTTGAAAAAATGGTTGGAATAATGGCTGATGGAATGGTGTTTATTGATGCACAAGACAAGCGAATTACTGGACTCGAAGAAAACAAAAAGGCATGGGAGCAATACTTTGCCAAGTTCCCCGATTACACAGTTGAACAAGTTACCGCTATGCAGGAAAACAATACTATTTCGATTACCGGATATGCATCAGGAAGTTTCGGTGGCAAGGGCGATTCTACTTCATCATTCAAAATCCCTCTGTCCATTCTTTCTAAAGTGCTAGACGGAAAAATTTCTGAATGGAGAGTTTTCTCGGACACAAAAATTCCGCATGAAATTATTCAGAAAAACGAACAGCGCGATACCACCGATTTAAAGGTGCAGGGCTTTGGGGGTGTGTTTTTCAAAGCAAAAGATTCTAAAGTTCTGAGAGATTGGTACGACAAACATTTGGGCACTGATTTCTCCTCAGGGAGCGCTTATTTCAAATGGCGTAACCGCGATAATCAAGAACAAATTGGAAGTACTTCGTTTGGAATTTTTAAGGAGACCACCGACTATTATGCGCCAAGCACCAAACCTTTTATGTTCAATTTCCGGGTGAACAATTTGGAAGCATTACTTACGAAACTGAAATCGGATGGTGTGCAGCAAGTGGGCGAAATTGATCCGTACGATTATGGAAAATTTGCATGGATAATGGATCCGGAAGGAAACAAAATTGAACTGTGGGAACCGGTGGATGATGTACTGGAAGCTTATGAAAGTAAAAATTGAACCCTCTTAATTATGGGGAAAAAAAGGGAGCCTCGATAACTATCAGGAGGAAAGTTAAAAATGAAAATGGTATACGGAATCTGGTCCCGATAGAAATCTGGACGAATTTGAATGAGGAGTATGAAAGAAATCTGCAACGTAAAATCAATTGAATGAACGGTGAATGGAAATTGGCTCCTCTTCGTTCTGCTTTCTGTGCTCTGGCATTTTTTCTTTTTGCTGAATCCATTTCAGCTCAGGCTAAGGCAAATCTGCTAAAAGGAAAACAATGGTGGCTGGCAGGGGCTGGTGTCAGCAATGCGGACTATCAATCCTACATGGTAGGAGGTACTTTTTCCAAACGAAGCGACTACATCATTACTTCTTATCGCATGTATTTTTCACAAGAACTTGTGGCTGGGCCACACGACTCCTGCACGGTGTCAAAAAGCCGTAATCTTGAAGCCGGCTTGTTGTGGGGGGACGCATTAGCAGGAAAAAAAGGATACCTGTCTGCCACTGCCGGTATGGGACTCAACCACCGGTGGTATTGCGATGATGGCGATCCGGGTGAATTTCGAAAAGTGACCAGGCTGACTATTGGAGTGCCCATACAATTGGATGCCGGAATAAATCTTTCAGGAAATATGAAATTGGGAATTGCTGTGGTGGCTAACTGGAATTTTCTTGAACCTTATGTGGGAAGCCTTCTTACTTTATCATGGTGGAGCGATGCAAAAAGAAATTGAAACAAGAGAGGATGTTGTACAACTCGTTGATGCATTCTACAGCAAGGTGCTTTCTGACGATTTGCTTGCTCCGCATTTCGAACGCATCAATTTTCCAGAACACAAACCACGCATAATCCAATTCTGGTCATTCGTTCTTTTGAATGAAGAGGGCTACACCACCAACGTGTTCGACAAGCACCGCAACCTGAAAATTGATCAGCGCCATTTCGATCGCTGGCTCGAGTTGTTCAATAAAACAGTGGACGAACTTTTTGTGGGCGAAAAAGCGAACGATGCAAAATTTCGCGCAAAGACTATTGGCTGGACCTTTAGTGAAAAGATGAAGCAACTTAGGCTCACTGATCAGAAATGAAAAATGTTGACCCGAAGAAAATTCCTCCGCCAAACTTCATTCACCATTCCGGCATTCGCGCTCTTGCCCGGAATATTTTCATCCTGCAAGCGGGATTCACTTGTTGAAAATCTGAATTTCGATGGTAAGGTGATCATCGTGGGTGCGGGTGCTGCCGGATTGTATGCCGCTTACTTGTTGCATCAGCAGGGCGTGGATGTGCAAATTCTCGAAGCAAGTAATGGAATAGGAGGGAGGATAAAACGGTTGGAAGGTTTTGGTGATTTCACCATAGAACTTGGAGCGGAAGAAGTGCACGGACAAAATTCTTTGTGGCATGATATGGTAGTGGCAAGCGGTGCGCAATTCGTGACAGCTGAGACCAACGACTTGTTTCGAATCAATGGTGTTTTGCAAACAGAAGCATCTGCATTGAACAATGCTTTTTTCTCTGATATGACTGACCTTGTGGATTCAATTGAAGCGTATGATGGTGGTGATGTAACCGCAGAACAATGGGGAGGAGTCAACGGGGTTCACAGCAGTGTCGAACATATTTTTAATGCGTGGGTGGGAAATGAATACGGAACTTCCAATTCGCGCCTTGGCATGTATGGCCTGCGCGAGAGTGAAGAACGATGGACAGCAGGGGATGAAAATTTTCTGTTGAAAGACAAGGATTTTCTTTACATCATGGAAGAAAGATTTTCAGGTGTGCTCGATCAGGTTGAATTGAACACGCAAATTATTTCTATCAACTATGAAGACCAGAAAATTCTGCTCACCAGCGAAAGCGGAATTGAATACGAAGCGGACAAAATCATCGTCACAGTTCCCATCACCATTCTGAAAGAGGGCGACATCAATTTTGTTCCTGCACTTCCTTCAAACAAGATTGAAGCATTCCAGAAAATCGGGATGGACACGGGAATGAAAATCATTTTGAAGTTTGATGAACGGGTGTGGCCGGTCAATACAGGCTCTATTTACAGCGATGGTCACGTGCCGGAGTTTTGGGCCACAGGGGCAGGCGGAAGAGGAACAGATAATATCCTCACTGCATTTGTGAATGGAGAAAATGCCGAGTATCTCCTGGGCTTAGGTGATGGAATGATTGACGTAATTCTCGCGGAACTTGATGCCATTCTGGGTGATGCTTCATCGCATTATGTTGATCATGTGATACAAGATTGGGGTGCCGAACCATTTGTTCGCGGAGCCTATTCCTATCCTAAAGTGGGAAGCCTTGGTGCCTTTGAAATCATTGCACAGCCAGTTGATGGAAAAATTTTCTTTGCCGGAGAAGCCACACACTTTGGCGGTCACTTCGGCACTGTGCATGGCGCAATGGAAAGCGGGTTGAGGGCAGTTAAAGAGTTGTTGACATAAATGTTGCAGGTTGAAAGTTGTTGAACGTAGCGAAATCCTGGCTGTTCCGTTTTTTAGGGGATGCTTCAGGAACGTATAGAATTGAAATTTGAAATGAACTCGTGTGTTAAGAAAAATCTTGAAGCAACGCTGCGCCTTCTCTGCGTTCTCTGCGGTGGATTTTCCTTTGCCACCGCTCAACTCAATCTCACACCTTCCTACACTTTTCTTTATTCAAAACAATGGGATGAAATTTTCCAGACCTATAATTTTTCGCGACCCTGGCAGCAGCCGCTTTCACCACTTGCTCATGGAATAGGAGCGAGGCTTGGATTCGAATTTTTATTTAGTGAAAAAGGGCAAGTGTTTTTAAATCCACACATCGGGTACAAAGCATTTTCATCCTCCATCACAAATAATGGTACTGAAATTTCCACAGGCATTCAATTACTGGAAGGCGGAATTGAAATCCGCATAAACCCCAAAGCACTTTTCAAACAACATGGATTTATTGGTGCGCTCGGCCCCCGGTGGTTTATCTCTATCACCCCCGGCTACACATTTTTTCTTCCTCACGTAAAGCGAAATGGTGAGCGAATTGAAACGGCTGAAGATGAAATTTATCGCCCGCTCTCGTCATCGTTTTGCGCATCGCTTGGCAGCGGTTATCATCTGCTTATGGTGGGGCGATTTGTGCTTACACCAACACTGTCAGCCGCATGGTTTCCTGTTGCGGAGCTGTATAATTTTTCCGAAGCGGTCAATGGTCACAATCAAACAGCACTCAAAAACCAGTCGGAGAATGTGCTGATGTTCAATGCAGGCTTACGGATATCCATGACATCGACAGACAAAAGTTGGTGGCAAAAACGCGGGGGTGGATAATTTGGACCCAGTGCTGCTTACATTTGGCATTGAACTTTTCAGACTAACATGTATTCAATCCAAATAACCAAAACAAGAACCTGTGCGTTGATTTTCTCCGCCCTTTTTTTTTCGGCAACCGGCAACGGACAGTTCATTAATGTTTCCGGCCTGCTTGGGGCCAACATAGTAAACGAAGGAAACATTTATGGGGACGGTGTGAGTTTTTTCGACTTTACGGGCGATGGCTGGGACGACCTCACCATAGCTGATGGCGCCAGTGATCCTCATTTTTTAATCAACAATAATGGAACTTTCGAGGCGGCCGATTTCGAAATTGCCAACCTGCCTGCAGAACATATATCCATGCTCCTTTGGGCGGATTATGACAATGACGGGGATAACGATTTGCTCATTACAAAGCAGCACGGGCCGCTTCAACTTTGGAACAACGATGGCAACCTGAATTTTACCAATGTGGCTGTGGCCGCTGGTCTTGATCAAACCAGTTACTATTATTGGGGAGCTGCTTTCTGTGATGTGGATCACGATGGATTTCTCGATCTCTATGTGGCGAAATACTATCACCCTGTTTTCGATCCGGAACCCGAATTCCGCAGCGTTCTTTATCACAACAACGGTAACGGAACATTTACAGATGCCACCCTCACATCGGGAATTGACTTGCCACCGCGCACCACCTTCCAGCCTGTCTTTTTGGATTACAACAATGATGGATGGGAAGATTTGTTTTTGGTGATTGACAGGATAGCCTTCACTAACGAATTGTATGAAAACAACGGTGATGGAACTTTTACTAATGTGACAGTGGCATCTGGTACGAACCAAGCGATATGCTCGATGACAGGAACTGTGGATGATTTTGACAACGACACCGATACTGATATTTATGTAAGCAACGGCCCCAATGGCAACCTCCTGCTCCGAAACAATGGCAACGAAACCTATACCAACGTTGCGGCTGCAATGGGAGTAATCCTGAATCAAACTACCTGGGGTTCAATGTGGCTCGATTACGATAACAACTCGTGGCAAGACCTTTTTGTTTGTCTTACTTCTCCCGTGCTCGATCCCATTGGCAACCAGTTTTTTGTAAACAATGCAGGAACCGGATTCACTCAGTCGAATGTCCTGGTCGGCATTGATAATGATGACTCTGAATCGTACATGTGCGCAATGGGAGACTTCAACAATGACGGATATTATGATTTTGTGCTTAACAATGATGATCCTTTCCCAACTAAATTATATCAGAACGATGGTGGCGAAAACAACTGGCTTTCTGTGGACCTTGAAGGCGTGGTGGCTAACAAAAACGGAATAGGGTCATGGATTCATTGTTATGCCGGTGGCGAGCACTATGTGCGTTACACTCATTGCGGTGAAAATTTCGTTGGACAGAATTCGGGCAAGGAAATTTTCGGCCTCGCTGATTTTAGTTCGGTTGATTCTCTGGTGGTGGACTGGAACTCGGGAACTCACGATGTGTATTTGAATGTAGAAGTGAACCAGGTGCTTCACTTGGTGGAGGGAGCAAGTCTTGCATTGCCTTTTCTTGTCACCTACAATGGCGACTTGGTTTTATGTCCTGGTGATTCGCTGGTGCTGGATGCTGGCGATTTTGAAAATTATTTGTGGAGTACGGGAGACACCACCAAATCCATCACTGTGTTTGAAGGCGGCCAGTATTCCGTAAGCGCTGAAACTATTTTCGGGGATGTGGCCCAATCATTTCCTGTAACTATAGTAATGTCAACACCTCCGGAGCCTATTGTCACCATCACACATGTCAATTGTTATGGAAACTTGGACGGAAGCATTGAACTGGATTTTGGTGAGGAGCAAATGAGCGACATCCAATGGAGCAATGATGCCGATGGATTTTTTTCTGTTTTCAATCTGGCAGCAGGAAGCTATTCATTCAACGCACACACCGCTGGTGGCTGTCTGGTGAGTGATAATGTGGAAGTGACCCAACCCGACTCGCTGTCTGTACTGATAACAACCCAGAATGTCATGTGTTTCGGTGAACAGAATGGGCATGCCGAAGGCTTCATTTCAGGCGGTGTACCCGTTTATGAAATAAACTGGAACGGACTAAACCCCGAATCAATCGAAGCTGGCGATTACACAGTGCTTGTCACCGATTATCATTTGTGCCAGAAAGAAATTTCGTTCACCATCAATCAACCTGATTTGCTTACGGCTACAATGATTACTGGCAACGTGCTTTGTTTCGGAGAGCAAAACGGTTGGGCTGAAGTTGAGCCTGTGGGAGGTGTTCCAGGCTATCAGTTGGATTGGAGCGGAAACGATCCGGCTCAACTCTATGCAGGAAATTATTCAGTGATAGTGACCGATGCAAATCAGTGTGAAAGTGAAATACAGTTCACAATTGGTGAACCCGATGAATTGACTGGTATTTTGTCTACAACCGATCAGTTCGTAGATGGAAACGATGGAACAGCCGGCATTGATCTTACAGGTGGAAGCGAACCCTACGAAATTCTCTGGAGCACAAATCAGGAAGATGTTTTAACGATTGAAGACCTCCCTACCGGTTTTTACAATGTGCAGGTTACCGATGCTAACGGTTGCGCATTTGATGCCGACTTTACTATTGATTACATAGAAGCCATTACCGAAATTCTTACTCAGGAATTCAGCGTGTTTCCAAATCCCGCTGATGGTTATGCTGAAATAGCGGGCTGGCAGGCCGGATGCCTGATATTGGTTTTCGACTGTGCAGGAAATTTTGTACAACAATCCCCAGACAAAAAATTGAACACTACTTCGCTGCCCGATGGTCTCTACTGCATCACCATCTTAAACAATAATAATTGCGCTATGCAAAAACTGGTGATCCAGCATCAAGGCAATTAATCTGTAGAAGTAATGAAAAAAAACACATTCCTGTTCCTTCTTATTCTGTTGGCAAGGTTTCCCGCTCACACGCAGTTCATTGATGTAACCCTTGAACAAGGCATAGTGAATGTGAACGAAGGAACCTTTGATGGCAACGGAGTAAGTTTCTATGATTTCAACTATGATGGATGGGACGATCTCACTATAGCCAACGGTGCCGATGAACCCCTCTTTTTAATCAACAACCAGGGGAATTATGAACCGGTGGAATGGTCAATGGATATAGATCCTCCTGCTCATATTGTTATGATGCTCTGGAGCGATTATGATAATGATGGCGATGCCGATCTTCTAACCACACAGCTGGGAGGCCCACTGGAATTATGGAACAACGATGGTTATTTTTCTTTTACCGAAGTGAGTGATGAAGCGGGGCTTGACAATGGAAGTTGGGAATACTGGGGAGCAGCCTACTGCGATTATGATCATGACGGCTGCCTCGATCTTTATGTCGCTAAATATTATGACGATGATTTATTTGATGTTAGCCCCGACCACCGTGCCCGGCTTTATCACAGCAATTGTGATGGAACTTTTACCGATGTAACCCTGGCAGCAGGTGTGCAACTGACACCGCGTGCCGTTTTCCAACCTGTTTTTTTCGACTACAACCACGATGGATGGGAGGATCTTTTTCTAGTGATTGACCGAAACGCATGGACAAATGAACTGTACCTCAACAACCAGGATGGAACATTTACCAATGTAACAGTGGCAACTGGCCTCAATCAGGCTTTCGATGCTATGTCGGGCACTGTAGATGATTATGACAATGACGGAGACCTCGATATTTATGTGACCAATGGATGGCCCGGGAATAAACTATACGAGCACAACAGCGACCATACATTTACCAACATAGCCTTATCTGCCGGTGTCACCGTTAATCTTATATGCTGGGCTGCGCTTTGGCTGGATTATGACAACAACACCTGGCAGGATTTATTTGTTGGAACTACCGCCAATTTTTTCGGACCCGCGCAAAACCATTTCTACCTCAATGACCAGGACGACACTTTTACACAGGGTTATACCACCGTGGGACTTGCAGGCGATCTCAGCCCCTCCTTCACAGCTGCTATGGGCGATATGAACAATGATGGATATTACGATTTTATAAACAACCAAAACGATCTTTCGCCTACTAAACTTTGGATGAATGACGGTGGAGAAAACAATTTTCTCAGTGCGACACTTCACGGCACCATATCTAATCGCGATGGTATCGGATCATGGATTCACTGCTATGCCGATGGCAATCATTACGTGCGCTACACCCATTGCGGAGAAAATCTTGCAGGACAAAATTCAGCCAAGGAAATTTTCGGATTGGGGCAAATCGAATTGGTGGACTCGCTCGTGGTAGAATGGAATGCCGGAACTGTTGATACTTATTACAATCTGCAGATAAACCAGCATCTCAACCTGACGGAAGGTACAGGCTACCCCGCACCACTCACCGTGCAGGCGAATCCGGATGTTGTTATTTGTCCGGGTGATTCAGCAACGCTGAGTGCAGGTGAGTTTTCCGTATACCAATGGAGCACGGGGGAGATTAGTCCATCCATTTCAACTGGGCAGCCAGGAATTTATTCAGCAATGCTTACCGATGAATACGGTATCATCATGTTTACCGACAGTATTGAAGTGACGTTTGCCGATGCGCCCGGAGTGGAGGTTACCAGTATTGCACCCTCTTGTTTTGGCGGAAATAATGGTAGCGCTGCCGTGATGGCGCTTACGCCCATAGCTACGATAGAGTGGTCTCAGGGGGATCAGGGCAACGAAATTTCAGGACTTACTTCCGGAGTATATGCCTTTGCTGGCACCACAGTGCAGGGATGTGCTTTTAATGGAGAGGTTAATATCTCTCAACCCGATCCCACGAGTGTAAGTGTTGCGCTAAACCACGTGACCTGTTCAGGCGGAAACGATGGCAGTGCACAACTTACCATCAGTGGTGGAACTCCTGGATATAGTACGGATTGGCAAAATGAAAATCATCTTCAACTGGCCGCTGGCCAATACCAGGTAGTTGTCACTGATTTGAACCAGTGTATTTCCATAATTCAGTTTGAAATTGAAGAACCCGATCCGATTGTTGTGGAAACTTCTGCAACAGATATTACTTGCTTTGGGGGCAATGATGGTAGTGTGGATGTAGAATTTTTTGGTGGAACTCCAGGCTACATGGTGGACTGGTTGGGAGAAAATCCCTTTGAACTTACATCAGGTCAACATGCAGCACTGGTGGTTGACGCACTCGGTTGCTCACTTTCTTTCTCCTTTATTATTAATGAACCCCCAATTATTCAAGCTGAAACTGTAGTAACAGATGTGGCATGTTATGGCGGCAATGACGGAAGTGTCGAACTGACAATTGCTGGCGGCACTCCCGGTTACGCGGTGGACTGGCTGGGGCAAAATCCCGAAGTACTTGCAGCTGGTGAGTATGAAGGGATGATCACTGATGCAAATAATTGTAGCCTTCCATTCTTGTTCACCATTGCTCAACCAGATGAACTTTCTGTAATGTTGGATGGCACACCACAATACGAAAACGGAGAATGGGGAACTGCGGAGGTAACTGTGCAGGGTGGCTCTCCGGGCTTCCAGTTCAACTTTGGGGGAATGTGGACTACCAGCAACACCGCTAATAATCTTGCAGCCGGTACTTACGATCTTGAAGTGTTGGATGCTCATGGCTGCACCATTTCTACCCAATTCACCATAGGCTTTGTCACCAGCATTCCCGAAATAAATGGATCGGAGTTTTCTCTCCATCCCAATCCTTTTACTAACACTCTTAAAGCAGCGCTGCCTGCTGGTGGCGGTCCTTTTGTGCTCCGGTTGTTCGACCTTTGTGGCCGCATCGTATTTCAACAGGATGTAATTAGCAATAATGCAACACTTTGGCTACAGGGATTGGAAAAGGGCTGTTACCTGGCTGTGCTTACGGATACTCAAAATCTCAATCATTACCAGCAGCAGGTGTTGAAAGGAGAATAGGAATTTTAAACTTTACCTCCTTAAATAGCAACACATCATCGCAATAAAAATAGATAACCATGAACAAGAATAAAATCAAGAACAGGAAAATTCAACCTCAGAAAAGGCAGCTCAATATGAAAGCGATCATCATAGTGCTGCTGGTGTGTGTGGGTGCAGGGTTAGGCGCTGCTCATTATTTGAAGAAAGATGAACAAGAGGTTCAAAAAGCAAAGCCTATACTGGGTGTGCCCATTCCCAAGATGAAAACCTTGGAGGATGTGAAGCAATACGGACGTGATGTAATGGCGCAGCCCGTTCCCAGGGATTACAAATTCCCTGACTACATACTGAATGCTGTAAATTATGATGAGGCCATGATGGAACTCAACAAGCGGTACCCCAATTTTTCGCAGAAGGAAGGTGTCGAATTACTCAACGCCATTTGGGCACATCCGCTGGAGCACCAGCAAATGATTTGCGAAAACAAGGCCGCCCGCATCCAGTTCAATCCTGAATTGAGGTTCGATCCTAAGTATGGGGGGCAAACTCAGTGACGGGTTGAATGTCCGTCTTTCAATTATTGCCTGAAGGCTATCACTTATTTTGTTGCCAACGCTTCTTGTATGAATGGCTTCTCATGAGCATAAGGACAAGGCCGCTTCGAGTTTTGGGTAAGATTCCCGATATTCATTTTCAATTAACTCGGTCGTCTAAATACACTTGAAATAATCAAAAGGTTCCAGGCAAGCATCGCATTTGTAAAGTGATTTGCATGCGGTGGAACCGAATTGAGAAATCATTTGTGTATTCGTTGAAGAACACCGCGGGCATTTCACTTCCTTCAACCGGCCAATCAGTAAATTTTTATCTGCACTGCCTTTTTGTGGAGGTGATACTCCATAAGACTGAAGTTTTTCACGGGCCTCGTCCGTCATCCAGTCGGTAGTCCATGCGGGAGATAAAATGGTATGGAAAGAATAATGGGTAATGAATTTTTCTTTGAGCACTGCCTCAATATCCTCCTCGATGGTGCGCATGGCAGGGCATCCAGAGTAAGTGGGTGTGATGATAACCTCAACTTTTCCTTCATCCGAAATTTTCACATCGCGCACTATTCCCATTTCCACCACATTCAAAACGGGAATTTCAGGATCAACAACCCGTTCAAGCAATTTCCAGACATCTGCAACAGAAATTTTATTTCCTGAATTTGTCGTCTCTGTGTTTTTCATCGGTCACCCATCTTTGAAACTACCACTTGGCACCTGGATAGGTACGTTGCAGATGCTGCATTTCTGTGAGCAAACTTTCAAAACTAACGGTATGAATTCCGCTTCTTCCGCTTTCTATCATGTGCCGCCCGGTTGGTGTGCTCAGTGTTGCTTCGGAAAAAACTTCATTCACGATATTAATCCACGGGGCTTCAAGTTCATTGCTTCCACCTGCTATGCCTGAGCGAACGGCCTGTTTATCCACTTCATCGGTTTCAAAAAACTCCCCGGTATAAGACCACAATTCATTGATGGCTGTCTGAATTTTGTAATGGCTCACCTCGGTTCCATCTCCCATGCGTTTCACCCAGTCCGATGAGTGCTGAACGTGATACCGAACTTCCTTGATCGATTTTTCAGCAAAGCCTTTCAGGAATTCATCGGAAGAATTTTGAAGTTGTTGCAGGAATAAAAAATACCATGTGCTGAAAAAAAATTGCCGCGCAATGGTTCGCCCATAGTCTCCATTGGGCAACTCCACAATGAGGAAGTTGTGGTACTCCATCGGCTCGCGCAAAAAGGCCAGCGCATCTTCATCGCGTCCTTTTCCTTCGAGTTCAGCAATGTGCTTTAAAAGATTTGAAGCTTGACCCAGGTAATCGAGAGCGATGTTGGCGAGTGCTATGTCTTCTTCAAGCACTGGCCCATGTCCGCACCAAAGGCTCAACCGCTGCCCATAGATAAGATGGGTATCAGCAATGCGAAACAGGTATTCAAGTTTTTGTTCGTGATTCAATTTTCTTACTTGCTTTTTATCTTTTGCCGTTGTTTTTTGTCTTTTGTGAAGCGTAGCGGAATCCCGATTTTTATCGGGATCCTTTGCCTTTTTACCTTTATTTTCACATGTGGCCCACCTCTGGTGGAATGTCATAGAAAGTCGGGTGGCGATAAACTTTATCATTTGCCGGATCGAACAGAATATCTTTTTCATCGGGCGATGAAGCAGTGATGAATTTGCTTTCCACCACCCATATGCTCACACCTTCCATTCTTCTCGTGTAAACATCGCGCGCATTTTCCATTGCCATTTTTGCATCGGTGGCGTGAAGACTTCCCACATGCTTGTGCGCCAAACCGCTTTTGCTTCGTATGAAAATTTCCCAGAGGGGCCAATCTTTATTCATTGAAAATTCTTTTAGGGCGAAAATAGATGCTGTGTGAATTCGACAGCTTTGATTTCAATCTGATACTTCCAGGTACTACCGGATAAAGGAATGACATGCTGCAATCCCATTTTCTGATTTCATTCTTAGAAAGTAAACGCCTGATGAAAGACCTGCAAGATTCACAGGACATGAAGTTACCGGATTTTCCTTGGATTGAATGACTTGCCCGAATGAATTCAGCAATTCGATTTCTGCAAACTCTATTTCAGATTGAACCACTACACAATCATTCAGAAAATCATAAAAAACGTGGATAGCGGACTCATCAGTTGCGGCTACACCATCTGGAATGCAAGGATAATAAAGAGTGCAGCCGACATCCCAGAATCCATCTATCAAATACACAGTGCACGCAAAGCCGGGAGGAATTTCAGTAAGAGTTGTGGTCACGTTGTGAGTAACAGTGGTACCGGCCATCTGCCCGAACAGTTTGAAAGTTGAATCGGGATTGGCTACAATTTCATCGTCCACTTCAACTATGATAATTGGGTAGTTAATGAAGTCATCACTGCCGTTGTTGATGGTCACTTCCAGAAATCCAGTGCCATCGTTGATCTGAATGTTTTCCACGCAAATGTTTTCGCAGTCAATTTCCTGTGCAGAAAAGCAGATTGAGCAAAGCGCATGTGCAAAAATTAAAATTGGTTTTTTCATAATGTTTGGGTTTGTCTCAAGTAAACTGTGGAGGCTGTTATGAAGTTGCAGCAGGTTCACTATCCTTCTTTCGCGATGGGATTCATGTTTTACCTGAAATAAAATTTCACGAAAAAAATCATCGCATCACCAACGCCTTATCCAACAGGCAATCTGCAAAGCGCCATGCATTATTGAAACGAAGCTGCACCGTACCTGCATCCTCAATTTTGTTCTGTCCGGCAAGGGCAGTATGTAATCCATTCAAAGCAAATCCATTTTCAGGAAATGTCACCAGGTCTTCACGAAATACACGCTCTGCTTGTTCAAACTTCTTTGCTTGAAGTAATACATTTCCCAAATAATGCCGCACAGAGAAGAACCAATCGGGTGGTTCGTTGTAAGCAAGATTGTCTTCAATGCTCACGGCTTCACGCAGGAGTTTTTCGGCAGTCTTGAAATCACTTTGTGACGATGAAATGTGAGCGCTCAATACCTTTTCGGCAATCTGCAACATGTGCCCAACAGAATTGATGTTCCAGATAGTAATGTCCCACACTGTGGTGTCTTTCATTATTTCCCGCAAGGCAGCAAGTTCTTTTTCAGCTTCACTTGTTTTTCCTAAACCACACCGCGCCATGCCTCGTGAATAATGCACTATGCCCATGGGGTATTTCAGCTTCGCGTGCGGCATTTTCATTTCAAGTATAGTTTCCCATTGGGCAAACTTCACCGATGTGTACCACGGAATAATGTAATAGTGCTGGAGGGATTCCATTCCTTCGGCATCCAGCAAATCTTCCGCAGTGAGCATGGATGTTTTCCATGCACCTTCCATTGCCTTTGCGCTTTGACCACTCAATGCTGCACATGCCGCAATGAAGTGTGCATTGTGCGGATAGTAAGCCAAAGGATAGGCACCATAAGCATGGCATCTCTCCACGTATGCGCTGTCTATTTCGCAGGCTCTTTCATTCACGAGCACACCATCATTGTAATGGCCAGTGCGGATATAGATGTGCGATGGCATATGCACAAGATGGCCTGCACCCGGAACCAAATTCTCAAGCAGCTTCGCATTTGGCAGACCACGGTCGGCAGTCAGTGAAGCCTCCACTGCATGGATGTAAAAATGGTTTGCACCCACATGCTGGGGAGATGCGGCAAGACATTCTTCCAGAACAGAAACAATTTCCGGTGTCCATGATTTTGGTGTGCCGTCATGTTCGTATAAATCCCACGGATGCATATCCATAAGCGATTCTGCATAGAGCGAAGCAATGTCAACATCACCGGGAAATTTTTTGTGGACACCTTTCATTGCAACTGCATATGCATCGTCAAGATGAGAACGGTCTTCCACCACCTCTTTGGAATAGCGATGCGTGAGTGCTTCAATAAGTGATTTCTCCTTTTCCCTGCATGATGCGGAATACTTCATGGCTTTTTGCGAAGCAGTGTGAGCGCGTTCAAAATTGTCAGGTTCCATTCCAGCGTTGTAGTTAGGGCCAAGTACGTATGCGAATCCCCACCAGCACATGGCGCAGGTGGAATCAAAACGTGTGGCTTGCCAGAACGAGCGTGCGGCTTCGGCATGATTGAATGCAAAGGACAACATCAATCCCTGGTCGAAGTATTGTTGTGACTCCGCACTCTTTGTGGTGATTGGAAAATGAATGCCATCCAAGCCTTCAAACAATGGAGCTTTTAAATTGGAGAGGTACCACTCTTTGTCTGATGTTCGAGAACCGCAGCCTTTGTTATAGGCAGTTGAATCTTTGGATGAGTTAGCGGAACTGGAAGGAGGTGGATTGGTGCATGAAAAAAAAGCAAATGCAACGAGCAGGGCAAAACAAAATGTTTTCATGATAAAACGAGAATTGATGAATCTTCTTATCAAGGCTAAATGGAAGGCAAGAGATTTTTTTACAACTAGTGAGAACAGAAACGGATCAAATTACAAACGTGATTTCTTCCAATCCTGAACAAGCAACGAATAAATCATGGTATCGTGAAATTTCCCCCCCCAATAAAAATTCTCGCGGAAATATGCTTCGCGCACAAAGCCGCATTTCTCCAGTAGTTTCCAACTTGGTTCGTTCTTCGGATTCACATTCGCTTCAATGCTGTGCAGTTTCAGTTCGTCAAAACCATAACGCAATACCTCCTGTACTGCTTCCGTGACGATGCCTTTTCTCCAATAGTCCGGATGCAGCAGGTAACCAACCTCTCCACGATGGTTGTCTTTATTGATTTGCCAGAGAAGAATATTTCCACAGAACTTGTCGGTGTCTTTCAAGCGAAGGAACCAGATGAGTGCTTCGTTCGCATCAATCAATTCGTTGTTCCTGCGAATGAGGACATGGATATCTTCTATTGATTTCGGTCGCGGGCGTTCTATGTAGCGCATCACATCATCATTACTCCGCATCTCGAACATGGCTTCAGCATGAACAGTTGCAACTCTTTCGAGCTTTAGTCTTTCGGTTTCGAGTTCAGGAAAGGGATTGAAGTTGAGTTCGAGCATCTTTGAGTATTAGTTGAGAATGAAAAATTGAGTCCTATATCTATTGCGAAAATTTGCAACCCGATCAACTCAACCCCACATCCAGCATCATCATTATTAAAAAACCACCAATGAAACCGAGTGTAGCCACATCGGTGTATTTGTCTTGTTGAGTTTCGGGAATCACTTCTTCCACCACTACATAGATCATGGCGCCTGCTGCAAATGCAAGTGCATAAGGGAGAATAGGCATCATCTGCATCACCGCCACGGCACCTATTACACCTGCCACCGGTTCCACTATGGCCGAAAGTTGTCCGTACCAAAAAGATTTTCTTCTTGACAAACCATTCCTTCGGAGTGGGAACGAAACGGCCATGCCTTCAGGAAAATTCTGCAAGCCAATTCCTATCGCAAGAGCAATTGCACCACCCATAGTTGCTTCGGGGATGCCTGCAGCCACTCCACCAAAGAGTACGCCCACCGCAAGCCCTTCCGGAATATTATGAAGTGTGATGGCCATGACCAGCAGCATGGTGCGGTGCCAATTAGTTTGAACACCTTCGGCTTTTGTTGCCGGAAAATTTATGTGTAGGTGAGGAATAAGCCGGTCTAAACCAAAAAGGAAAAATGCCCCTAGGCCAAATCCCACTGCGGCAGGAACAGCTTTCATAAATCCTGTCCCGGGACTCATGTCAATAGCCGGTGAAAGCAGCGACCAAAAACTTGCGGCCACCATCACGCCACCTGTAAAACCAAGCATACCATCGAGTGTTCTCCGGCTCAGGTCTTTGAAGAAAAACACGAGTCCTGCTCCACATGCTGTAACCAGCCATGTGAAGCATGTGGCGATGAGGGCACCCAACACAGGGTTTATGGTTTCGAACCACTCGAGCAGTGGTGTGAAGAAGGTAGATTGTTCTATCATAATGCAATCAGATTTTTACTACAAGCACGTTTTGCGCAGCCTGTCGTGAAAGTGAAATGATTTTGTTCTTGAGTTTTATTTGGATCGAAAGATCATAGGTAAAGATTTTCCTCACCTGGAATTCCGTACCGAGCATCAGCTTGTTTGTTTCGAGGTAGTGAAGAAAATCAGAGCTACTATCTTCCACTGCAACCACTCTTGCCCAATCGTTTTCCACCAACTCCGTTGATGAAATAACCTTGGGGGCAGGAGGCATCTTGCCCAGTTTATCAGGAATAGGATCACCGTGCGGATCCCACTTAGGGTAGCCGAGAAATTCATCGAGGCGTTGGATGAGTTCGGGTGAATCCACGTGTTCGAGTTCCTCAGCAATGTCGTGCACCTCGTCCCAACGGAAACCTAGCTTCTCAACCAGGAACACTTCCCACAACCTGTGCTTGCGCACGATGCTTACGGCCTGCTTTTTTCCTTTATCTGTAAGTGTAGTGCCGTAATACTTCGTGTGTTTTACCAGTCCGCGGTCATTCAGTTTCTTCAGCATGTCAGTCACTGAAGAAGCCTTGGTCTCCATCTTTTCCGCGAGGGCGTTGGTGGTCACACCACCGCTGCCCTTTCCACTCAGTGCAAAAAGTCCCTTCAGATAGTTGTCAACGGATTCGTTCAAGGTTGAATGATTTGTTGATTTGATGACAAGTGCATTGTGACATTTAATTGTCCATTCACAATTAGAAATAGCTGCTCACTCCAAACTGTATTGCTGCTGTTTTCGCGGCAGGATTTCCGAGTAAATCCTGTTGCCATTCGTAGCGGTAGTTCAATCGCAAAACTGTTTGTGCTGTGGGTCGGAAACTGATGGCGGGTACCACTGCATAAATATGTTCGGAGATGTTGCCGCCTGTTTCATTAAACGTTCCCACATTCCAGTCCACGTACTCCAATCGAGTTGCAAAACTGAGCATGGCTTTTTCCCAACTGAACATTTTGCGTTTCAAAATCGGTTGAACAATGTCAATGAATCCCCCGTGCTGCCTGTTGCCGAATTGTTGCGTGTAATCTGCCGGAACATCTACCATCACCCACGCCCATTCTCCGGTAAGCACAGTGTTGATTGCAGGAAGTGTTGATGTGATATCAATCGCCATTACATCCACTCTCCTTTTTGCAGAGAGCATCAAACCATCTTCCTGGAACTTGTTGTACACACCACCCATATAACTCACGCCCACTTCACCGATGGTGGTATTGCGCAGTGCAATCTTTCCAGTGAACAGCGGTTCACCATTGAAGCTTTCCTCGAAGCGGTTTTCGTTTTCTTTGGATGAGGGAAGAAAAGTTTTGTTCTCTGAATTCGCAATGATGTGGTCATCAAATCCGTTGGTGAGATAGGCTTCATAACTCAGTGCCCATTTCGGCATGAACCATTTTCCGTGAATACCGGCACCAACATTCGACCACGTGGCAGGGAGCATTCGTGTTGCTGAAATCGGTCGCTCAACAAAATCCCATTTCGGCCCGTCATGATTCTGGTTGAAAGCCCCGATTGGATTCATCACTATGCCACCGCGCAAATTGAATAGTGGATGAAACTCAAAATCCAGCGCAGCAAATTCGATATTGATTTCTTTCGTTCCATCTTCGAATTCGAGTTCCGAAAGAAACCGGATGTTCTTCGTGATGGTGGATGACATGAACATGGTGAGTCGCCTGAATTGGAAAGAGAATCCTTCACTTATACCATCGGTTACTGAATAGTTTGTATTCGCTTCCAAATAGCCTCCGATAGCCAGCGGCAGTTTTCCTACTTTCATAAACGGCCTGTTATACACCGCATCGGAATTGGTAATGAGCGTATCGTTCCTGTTCAGTTGCGTTGAATCTTGTTGCGCATTTGCTGCAATCATCAGCACAACAAGTGAAAGAGTTGAGATGAATGTTTTATAGTTGAATGGTGATGTATTCACTGTCGGTTGATGTTTTGAATTGTTTGAGGTCGCTGTCGGCAGGTGGACTTTGCACTTTGCCTGTTGTGGAAAATTCGCTGCCGTGGCATGGGCACACAAGCAATGTATCGTAAGGCCGCACTTCACAACTGTTATGAGAGCACTCGGTGCTGAGTGCCACAAATTCATTTTCTGAAACTTTGTAAAGCACAATCGGAAATTCTGATTGTGTGATGCGCACCGCTACGAATTTTCGAGGAGAGCCTTTCTCAGATAAGAACTCTGATTTGCTGACGCGGATTGTTTTACCCTCTTCTGTAAAAACTGCATAATGCATACCTGCGCAGCTTTGCAGAAGTGCAGGCAAGATGAATGCACCTGCGCACACAGCCCCACAGTTCCTGATGAATTTAATTCGCTCCATACTCAGAGTGACTCAAGAAAAAGAATGAGTTTGTCTTTGTCACCTGCGCTCAATGATTTAAATTCTTCACGGACTTGTGTTGCTTCGCCTCCGTGCATCAGTATTGCCTCTTCAATGCTGTGGGCGCGGCCATCGTGCATCAGGAAATACTCACCACCCTGCGATATTTCCGAAAGCCCTAATCCCCAAAGTGGAGGTGTGCGCCACTCAGATGTCAGTGCACTACCTTCAGTGTAACCATCATCCAATTCACTGCCCATGTCGTGCATCAACAGATCGGTATATGGATAAAATACCTGGTAAGAAAGTGGCTCAATGGGAGAGAAACCAGTTTGCATTTCGGAGAGGTGACAGCCGTTGCAATTGAGTCCATCAAAAATGTTTTTTCCGGCAAGTACATCCAGGTCATCTTCATTTCTTCTTGATGGTTCGCGAAGGGTTTGCAAGTAGAACACTACGTTGTTCACTGTGGCGGCAGGCACTTCAGGGTCGGCAATGTTGTCGGTTGCAAAAGCACCATTGTTAAAGTGAAACAAATCCTGCATTACAAAATCGGAAGTGATGCCCATGTCCTGAATATATGCATTCACGGTTTGATGAAGGAGGTTAAATGCCGCGGCCTTCTTCCCGAACCGCCCGATGTGTTTTTCATTTTGTGCAATACTTCCGTCACCAGATGAAACAAAATCGGGAAGTGAAATCCAGTTCACCACTCCGGATATTCCATCACCATCCAAATCAAAGGGGTCTTGCAGTGAAATAAGATGCGCGTCTGTCACTGCTTCCAAAAAACCTAAACCTGTGTTGGCAGGTGGAGTGAATTTCGAATGGCCAATACCCGGAGGCATTGTTTCAGGAGAAAAACCTGGTATCGCATGATTCTGTAATTGTGGTCCGCCTACATCGAGAAAGTCGTTTCCGGTTTCATCCACTTGACCGTACCGCGTAAGCGTGCTGAAAGGATGTCCTTTCCCATCTCCAGCATGGCAGGCACCACACGAAGTGGCAACGAACAATGGTCCTAACCCATTGGAGGGCGTGAACACTTCATCATTAAATGCAATGTCCCCGTTGAGGAAAATGGTATTTTGTTCAGCTGTCAGTCCTGCAAGCGGACCATCCAACAATTCGTTGTCACTGGGCAGCGGAGGCATAAGCTTCTCGCAGGAATAAAGTGCAATAACAACAGTTGCAAAAACCAGCCAATGCTTTTTGAGTGAATTCATGAGTACTTCAATTGAGGGTGCAAGTATGATTCAAATTCTTTAATTGGCAAAATATATTTTTAGACATGTCTAAACATTAGTTCTAGAATCTCATGGTATCGAAACCACAAAACCACAGAACGCCAGGGCAGAGGCCCATCCCTTCCAAAAGGGAAGGGCATACGAATGCGTGCATGGTTCCCTTCCCTTTTGGAAGGGATGGGCTGTTGCCGTTTCATATTCTTGCAGCCATGAAAACATTGTTCCTTGTCCGCCATGCCAAGTCGAGCCGCGACAATCCTAAGCTCACCGATTTTGAACGCCCGCTGAATGAGCGCGGAATGCGCGATGCCCCTTTTATGGCCGCACGTTTCGCTGCTGAACACCCGGATGCACAACTCATTGTTTCCTCACCGGCCAATCGCGCACTTACTACCGCAAGATATTTTCAGAAAGCCTTGCAGTTAAAGGATGAGAGGTTCAGGACGGATGAAAAAATCTACGATGCCAGCCTGATGCAATTGCTCAACGTTGTAAACCATCTGCCGGATGGTTTGGACAACATGATGATGTTCGGGCATAATCCCGGATTCTCACAACTCGCCACTTACCTGAATAATGAAATCATCGAGATGCCCACTTGCAGTATTGTCCACATCGAAATGGACATTACTTCATGGAAGGAAGCAGGCGAGGGCGCAGGCACACTCGTTAGTTTTGACTATCCCAAAAACCATTTCCCTAAGTGAAACTCAATCAAAACTGGAAAATCATTTTCACTATTGCAGGTGTTGTAATTGCAGTCTATCTCATTTGGTTTTTCAGGGCGATTATTGGTTATGCGCTTGTTGCCATAGTCATCTCATTCATGGGCGCCCCGCTGATGGATTTGCTTCACAAAATCAGGATTCGGGGGTGGATAATGCCTTCATGGTTGAGGGCGTGTATCACACTTGGTGTCTTCTTGGGTGTGTTGTACTTGCTAGTGAAATTGTTCGCCCCTTTGGTTGCTGAAGAAGTGAGGATTCTTTCCGAAGTGAATCCTGCTGTAGTTGCAGAACGACTGGAGGAACAACTCGCTAAAATCAGCGACACCTTCAGTAGTGTGAACGAGAATTTTGATGACACAAGCATGACCGAATACCTTGTGGCGAGCGCGCAGGATTTGCTTTCATTCTCCTGGCTCCAATCCTTTTTCAATAATGTCTTTGGTGTGATTGGTTCCATTCTCATCGCAACTTTCGCCATCCTATTTATGACCTTCTTCTTCCTGAAAGATGGGTTTCTTTTCACGCGCATTGTTTTCACCCTTACACCCGAAAAAAAAATGGAGGCGATGAAGAACATTATGGAACACACGCACAAACTCCTGCGAAAGTTTTTTATTGGCATCGCAATTCAAAGCATCTTGATGGCCTTGATGGTTGGCCTCGGGCTTTACATTCTTGGAGTGAAGAATGCATTGCTCATTGGACTATTCGCTGGAGTAGTGAACGTAATTCCATATATCGGCCCACTGATGGCGGGAGCTTTTGGAATACTGGTTGCGTTCACTACCTCGCTTCATCTTGACATGAATACCCAGTTGATTCCGCTTCTCTTAAAAGTCGGACTCATTTTTATTGTCGCACAACAAATAGATGGATTTGTTATTCAGCCTCTTGTAGTGGGAGGAAGTGTGAAAGCACATCCACTCGAAATCTTTATTGTGGTGCTTGCTGCAGGAACTATAGGAGGCATCCTTGGAATGGTGCTCGCAATTCCGGCATATACCATTCTTCGGGTTATCGCCCGCGAGTTCTTTGCTGAATTCAAAGTGGTGAAGAGCCTGACCCGAGATTTGACGGAGGAGTAATTCTGCGTTCCGTTGAAAACTAGCTCCTCCCTCGCTTCACCATTGCGTTAGTTTTGCTCCCCGTAACCATGATTGCGGGTATGTCCTCTGAAAACACAAAATATATCTTCGTTACCGGTGGCGTAACAAGTTCCCTGGGAAAGGGAATCATCTCAGCTTCACTTGCTAAACTTCTTCAGTCGCGCGGCTTCCGGGTGACTATCCAGAAACTTGATCCGTACATCAATGTGGATCCGGGCACACTTAATCCTTATGAACACGGTGAGTGTTATGTGACCGAAGACGGAGCAGAAACTGATCTCGATCTGGGACACTACGAAAGATTCCTGAACGTGCCCACATCACAGGCAAACAACATCACGACAGGTCGCATCTACCAGAGCGTGATTGAAAAAGAAAGGCGTGGAGAGTACCTGGGAAAGACGGTGCAAATCATTCCTCACATCACCGATGAAATAAAAAGGTGCATTCACATTCTTGGTTCGAAGAGCGATTTTGATTTTGTCATCACAGAAATTGGTGGCACCGTAGGCGACATCGAATCGCTTCCCTACATCGAAGCTGTACGACAGATGAAATGGGAAAAAGAAGATGACTGCATCGTGATTCATCTTACTCTTATTCCTTACCTGAGCGCTGCGGGCGAATTGAAAACAAAGCCCACACAGCATTCAGTGAAGATGTTGCTGGAAAACGGAGTGCAGCCCGACATTCTTGTTTGCCGCACCGAGCATGAACTTTCACCAGCAATCCGCAACAAGATTGCGAAGTTTTGTAACGTGACACCCAACGCTGTTATCCAGAGCATTGATGCTGTAACCATCTATGATGTTCCTATGATGATGCTCGAAGAAAAACTGGATGAAGTGGTGTTGGAAAAACTTCATGTAAAATCAAAAAAGAAACCCGACCTTAAAAAGTGGACCGACTTTCTTGAGCGATATAAAAATCCGAAAGGCTTCGTAACGATCGCACTCATCGGCAAGTACGTGGAACTGAAAGATTCCTACAAGTCTATAGCGGAATCATTTAACCATGCTGGTGCAGCTAATGAAGTGGCAGTGAACATCCGCTGGATTCATTCTGAGGAACTGAATCCGAAAAATGCAATTGAAAAACTTGTTGGGGTGGATGGAGTTCTTGTGGCTCCCGGTTTTGGTTCACGTGGCATGGATGGAAAACTTGAAGCTATCAAACACGCTCGCGAAAACAATATCCCCTTCTTCGGAATTTGCCTGGGGATGCAAATGGCAACCGTGGAGTTCGCAAGAAATGTCCTAAGGTTTGAAGACGCTCACTCCACCGAGATGAAGGAATATACCACGCATCCTGTCATCTGTCTAATGGCCGAACAGAAATCAATTGTGAACAAGGGCGGAACTATGAGACTGGGTGCATATCGCTGCAACATTGATCCGAACAGTAAAACATTTAAGGCCTACGGGACTGAAGCAGTTGAAGAACGTCATCGTCACCGTTTCGAATTCAATAACGATTATCGTGAGGATTTTGAGAAACACGGTTACCACTGCGTAGGTATAAATCCGGAGAGTGGGCTGGTGGAAATTATCGAGCTTGAAAATCATCCGTGGTTTGTCGCAACACAATTTCACCCGGAGTACCACAGCACGGTAATGAACCCGCATCCACTATTTGTAGCATTTGTAAAAGCTGCAAAAAAATATCACGACCTTAAGGTGAAGGCTGGAATGGTGGAAGAGAATGCGTAGGGGCGATTGAATTCACGAAATCACAATGTCTCCGCATCTGCCTGCTTCACGAACAACATTGCCCAAAAACAGAAGAACACGATGCCTGATTGCACTTCCAGGAAAGACTCAAAGAGGAAATTGAAAATGCACAACAACAGGAAAAGTTGTGCAAGGTGATTTCGTTTTCTGATTGAATGAACGATCAAAAGAAGAAGTAACATCACCAGCACAATGAGACAAGGCCAACCCAGTTCCACTCCCAGTTGTAGAAACTGATTGTGCGAGTTCAGGTTTTTCTTGGCCGCATAGTCTTCACCCATCTGGTCATACACCTTCACCAGTTCAGGCGTTGAATCTCCGGTTCCCACTCCCACGGGATTTTGTTTCAGTAGTTGCCACGAAGCTGACCATGCCACCCAACGCAACTCAGTACTGTTATGTGCTATCTTTTTTTCGTCTGCTCGTATGGCAGCGGGTGAGTCAACAGCACTCGAAATTCTTCGCGATGAAGCAGGAGTGATGAGCGCAGAAGTAATGCTTATGACGGAAAGAATTCCGCAAACCAATGCGATGGATTTCCATCCCGATCGTGCCCGCCACCACTTCCATGCACACCAGGCAATGACAATGAGTATGCTGAGAAGTCCAGCCTTCGAGGCAAGCAGGCTGACATAAACCGGAATGAAAAACATGATTCCATAATGAAGTTTTCGGTTTCCGAAAATAAACTCACCTTTGGTAGCAGACAACATCATAAATCCCAATACGAAGCATTGGTAAACCGCAGCATAGGTGGGATGAAAAATTTCCATGCCGAGATGTCCATACGTGATGTAATTCCAGTCATCGAATTCGAGACTTCGTTTTATTCCGTAACCAATGGAAATCATCATGAACAAGATGATGCCGTAACAAAACCACCACATCACCCTGCGCACGTTGGTTTCCGTCACCTGGTTGATGAGAATGCCGATGATTGGAAAAACCATATAGCTCATCTTGATTTCAAATTCGCGAAGGGCGTCAGCAGGATGTTCTGAATAGGAGTACCCTAAAAGATGCAAGCCGTAGATCGCCATCATGAAGACAAGAGGCCAGGGATTTTTCGGGAAAGAAAATTTCCTGAATGCAATTCCGTGAATGATTGCACTGATTCCCCAAAGCGCAATGAGCATTGGAACATACTTTTTGTGCAACGGTGTAACAAATGCCACCAGGCAAGCCATCGCTATCTGTACACGATGAAATTTATCGGCCAGTTGATAGCTGATTACTTTTCCCACCCGGCCTTGATTCGCTGTAACTGCGGAATGTGATGCATGATGTGGTAAGTCATGAACTCCATTGCCTGATAGAGGTTGAGTAATCCGGCATTCGGCTGGCGGAAAAGGAGGCGGTCGTAAAACTCAGGCGTGAGCGAGTTGATGAAATTCATCATGTCATTGCGCTGGTTGTTCCAGAATGTTTTCATTCCCTCAAAAGGAAAATTTCCTTGCGGTTCTTTCAGCACCGATGGTGCGGCATAACGTTCCGGTGATTGCAACCGCTCATTCACCATCTTGCTTTTTGTATTGTGTTCTTCCCCTGACATTTCAAGTGTTTCCCATCCACTGGAAGTTTTCTTTTTCATGTAGGCTAGGGTTCCGCCTTCTGCAATCATGATGTGCTCCATCACTTGCAAGGCACTCCATCCTTCCGTGGGTTTTATCGGACGATGTTCTTCCTGCCATGTATCAAGTTCTGCAAGGAAGAGGTTTTTCTGATCAACCAGTTTTTCCCAGTACGGGATCAATAATTCATTCATGGAGTGTAAAGCATTTCGATGTGAGGAATGTCATCTTCCAGGTAAGATTCGCTTACCTGTACAAATCCAAAATCCTCGTAAAACATTTTTAAGTAAAGCTGTGCTGAAATACGCACCGGCAATTTTCCGTGGTGGGTGTGTATCCATTCCAATCCGCGTTTCATTACCTCTTTGCCAAGGCCTTTCATGCGAGCATTTGGATCTGACACCACTCGGCCTATTGACCATTCATCGTAGGAAATTCCGGGCTTAACCAATCGCAGGTACGCGACTGTCTTACCGCTTTCATCATTGGCAAAAAGATGGTAACTCTCCTGATCCTTTCCATCGGCTTCCTGGTATGAGCAGTTTTGTTCAACTACAAAAACGCTTATACGCAGTGCAAGAATTTCATACAACTCATTTGGAGTGAGGTCATGAAAAGCGGATGTATGCCAGTGAAGCATGGGCGAAAGTTAACTTGTGATGATGTGGCGTTGTGATGATGTGAAGGTTCAAGTTCATTTCCTAAGTCTTCACCATGTCACCTCATTCCATCACTTTCATCTCCGTTCTCCTGTTCTTCGCTCTGCCACGTTCAGTATCGTTGCTTTCTAGTGGTGTGGTTTCTCCATAACCTTTAGACGATAGGCGACTTGCGTCAATGCCTTGTGTAACTATAAATTCCACAACTGACTTTGCACGGGCTTCGCTCAATTTCATATTGTCAGTATCACTGCCCACGTTGTCGGTGTGTCCTCCAATTTCAATTTTCACCGTGGCATTGGATTTAAGCAAGTCGGCAAGACGGTTCAGTTCCACTTTGCTTTCGGGTTTTAACACGGAAGAGTTGGAATCGAAAAACACATTGTTCAATACAACAGTTTCACCGGCACGAAGTTTTTTCAATTCCACGTCCAACTCGAAGGGCTTCAATGAAAGATATTCTTTCAAAGAAAAATTTTCGGAGTGGAAGAGGTAACCCTGCTTGCTCACATTGAGAGCATAATCTTTTCCGGACGGAATGCACACCAGGTATTCTCCAGTGCGGGGATCGCTGTAAGCCTCGGCACGTTGCTTCCCATCATCCAGTGAAATCAATTCAACTTTTGCATCCAGCTTTTTGAAGCTCAACGCATCGCTTACGATACCGCGCAAGTAAGTTACTGCATCGGGCCGCACTTTTTCATGCAGTTGGAATGAGTATAAATCAAGACCACCCAAGCCGCCTTCACGGTCGCTTGCCATGAGTGCAATGTCACCTTCGGTGGTAACCAGTATTGAGTTTTCGTTTTTGTAAGTGTTGATGGGATAGCCAAGATTCTTTGGTTCGCCCCACGAACCATCGGGCATCAAATGGCTCACATAAATATCGAGACCGCCCATACCTATGTGACCATCGCTGGAGAAATAAAGTGTGCGGCCATCGGGATGAATCTGCACACTCTCTTCGTTGGCGACAGTATTCACTCTGCCCACCACTTTCACTGGGCTGCTCCATTTTCCGCTTGGGGTTATGGTGGAGAAATAAATGTCCTGCTCTCCACCTCCTGTTTTTCCTCTCACGAAATAGAGTGACCTTCCATCGGCACTGTACGATGGTTGTGATTCCCAGTTGGGAGAGTTCACCGAGCTGCCGAGATTTTTAACTTCGCTCCACGCTCCACCACTCAATTGAGAGAAGAATAAATCGCACGAGCCAAAACCAGTCCTGTCGTTACCGTAGTCGCCATACCACTCGCATGCCGTGAAGACCACCGTTTTGCCATCAGCAGAAAGAGAAGGTGCTCCTTCGTTTTGTACGGTATTCACTTCAGTCATCGATTGTGATGCTGTCCATTCGCCTGACACCTTCTTCGAGATAAAAAAATCTTCCTGTTTGCCTTCTTGCACACGAGTGTCAGCAACCAGTCTTGTGTAAAGCATAGTATTTCCATCGGCAGTGAGGCACGGATAATACTCGTCCCTTTCTGAATTGATGGCTGCTCCCATGCTTTGCGGATCGAAGGGCACGGGATATTTCATGGCTTCTTTGGCGTACTGGCAGGAAGCAAGTATCAGTTGGTTTCGTTGGGTAAGTTCTTTTGAAGTATTGGGCCTTTTTATGTATTGTGTAGCTGCTTTTTCCGCCTCATCATAATGCCCCATCGAGAAGTGAATTTCGGCAAGCATCATCCAGCCCATGGTATAAAAATTCCCATTCTGTGTCATAGCGCTTTCAAGCGGTGCAATTGCCTTTTCCATTTGATTGGTCTCTCCATAAACCTGCGCAAGCAGGATTTGTGCTTCGAGAAATTCAGGATAGTCTGCAGTCAAACCAGTCAACATTTCAATGCTCTTTTCGTAGTTGTAGGCATTGTAGTATTCAAGAATGTCCTCGTAGGTCTTTATGGCTTTTTTGTTTTGGACGCTGTACTCAGGATGGATGCCGGGTTGGGAGAGTGTTTTACAAGAGATGAACAGCAGAGGAAAAAGAAAGAGGAAATATTTCATTGCGTGTTTTTTGATTAGAATAACGGAGAGTGGAGTAGGCCAAGTTTCAGGCCTAAGGTATTTTTATCATGCCACGTGTGTTTTGCTCATGAGGTTTGTTTTAAACACGGCTATGTCGCGAACAACATGCTTGCATTCATCTTGCAAAACACGCGACAACATTCCGGCCTTTCGACTCCGTTAAGAATCTACTTTTGTACACGCTTAAATAAAAACAGGACACGGTGGAAATAGACAGGGTGGTTCTTTCAGCAAGCCAAAAGGCACTTCGCATCAATCTCAATCCGGATATTTATGGAACGTTTGCGGAGATTGGTGCGGGGCAGGAGGTGGTGCGGTACTTCTTTCGTGCGGGAGGTGCATCCGGCACTATTGCTAAGGCTATGAGTGCCTACGACAAAGATTTCAGCGATGCTATTTATGGAAAGGAGGACAAGGGCCGTTATGTGTGCAAACCGCGCCTCATTAATATGCTTAACCATGAGTACAAACTGATAGAGGAACGCCTGCGGAGGAAGGATCATCCCACCAAAAAATTCTTTTCTTATGCAGATACGGTTACCACTATCAATTTCCAGAAAACCGTACAGGGGCATGGCTGGCTGGGTGTAAAATTCCAGACGGAGGAAAGTAAAGAGGCCAACATGATTATACTTCATGCACGGCTGCATGAAAATGAGCCGCTGCTTCAGCAGGCTACCATTGGTACGCTAGGCGTAAATCTTTTGTACGGCTGTTATTTCTTCAGCAATAAACCCACAGAACTCCTGCTTTCACTCTACGATAACCTGAGCCGCGACCAGGTGGAGATTGATATGGTACACATGACCGGGCCTGATTTTGAAAATGTGGACAACCGCCTTTTGTCGCTGCAACTGGTGAAGCACGGGATGACCGATGCAGTAATTTTTTCACCTGACGGAAGAAACATTCAAGCCGCTGATATTCTCTATAAGAAAAACATCCTGGCGTTGCGCGGAAGTTTCCGTCCTGTAACAAAGGTGAATATTGATATGATTATGAAGGGTTTTAAACTCTTCGAGCGGGAGTACCGCGTGGATGGTGATAATATACAAGTGCTTTTTGAGCTTACACTTAATAACCTGCGCGCAGAGGGTGAACTGAATGAGCAGGATTTTCTTGACCGTGCCGATATTCTTTGTTCGCTTGGGCAAACTGTGCTGGTGTCTAATTACTCCAAGTATTTTAAACTGGTAGATTATTTCTCGCGGTTTACGGCTAAACGCATGGGAATTATCATGGGTACCAATATGCTTATGGAGTTATTCAGTGAGAAGTATTACCGCGATTTAAATGGCGGGATACTGGAAGCTTTCGGAATACTGTTTAGCCGCGACCTCAAAATATATCTCTATCCGTGGAAGGATGAAAACGGTGCCATGCTGACTTCAAAAAATTGCCCTATCCACCCGCGGGTCAGGCCACTGTATGATTATTTGCTGAAGAATAAGCGGCTGGTGGATATAGAGGATTATAACCCGGAAGTGCTGGGCATCTATTCTAAAGATGTGCTGGATATGATACATCATGGAATGCCTGGATGGGAGGAAAAGGTGCCTACTTATGTGGATACCATTATTAAGGACAACAAACTTTTTGGGTATGATGCTGCGCTGGTGCCCGATCCTAATTATATAGCAGGAACTGATGTTGTGGAGAAGCATAAGGTGAATCCATTTTAGGATGAGTTCCCGCAAAGACGCAAAGTAAACGCATGGGCGCAAAAGAAAATCTCGTCACGCTTACGTGTGACGAAGGCGCAAAGAAGTTTACCGGGAAAATTTCAGATAGTCAAGCATTTCTTCCATTGAATGTTGTTTGTGCACACCGCGCGTGTCAAGTCTGTGCTGCATTTCCTGCTTTTTTTCTATTGGAATAACGCTATCAATAAATTCCTCTTGTTGTGTCTTGAAATTGAGTTGGTGCGTGAGGCGAACGAAGAATTATTCCTTGTCATCAGGAACTTGTATGCTGTGGGTTACAGCCATGTTTGTGTTTTGAGTAAAGATAAAAGTTTCACAGCAACTTGATCGACTTCCTGACTAGGGAAGAGGTGACCCTGGAAAAAATCATTGTTCCAACAACACCGACACCAGCGCCTGCAATTCACGCACTTTATCCGGCTTGAATGATTGCTCGTAGGAATGTATGAGTGATTGCACCATGCGAATCATCAATGCCTGATGGGTGCAAGGGAGCAATGGTTGGCCATCGGCATTTGGGTTTTTCTTTTTTGCGGCTTCTATTACTTCATCGCGCGCAATCACTTTGCCCACCTCTGAAGCGTTGATGTAGAAAAGTATGTCTTCGTGCCAGGCTTCGGGCAAATGTTCAAGGGTTGCAAGGTCTTCTATGTTTTCCAGTTGATCGAGTTCATCCAAATCATCGAAGACGGGGTTGGCATAACACATCAAAACTTTAGAGGGAGCATCAACACCGTATATAGGAATGTCGAGGCTTTCGGCAAGGGCGAGGTAGAGCATGGCCAATGCAATATGATTGCCGCAACGGGAACTGAGTACATCGCTCAGGTAATGGTATTGAGGATCGGTGTCAGTGTGTTCGGGTGCATGAAATTGTTGCAGGTTATACAGGATGTAATTGAACACTTTCACAGTTTCGAGAGCAGTGAGTTCATCATTTAATTCCAACCATATTCCTTGGCGAATTTTTGAGACCTGCCGCTTCAATTCATATTCATCGAATGAGGGATATTGGTAACGATTGAGGATGAGCCAGCCTTCGAGTAATTGTGCTTCAGGGTTTTCTTTCCATTCCTTTAATCGCTGGAAAACGGTTTTGTACTGGATGGTTTGGATCAACTCCTCTAACCTTCGCTGGAACAATGGGCCGAAGTCATGGCTCTCCCACCAGTTTTCCAATTGCGGTAATATCTGTTCGCCCCGCAATTCCAGTTCTCTCCTCACTTCGGAGTACACGGTTTCATCGGGGTCTTCTATAAGAGTGATTAAGGCGCTCAGTTCGTTCGTATTCATGGTCAAAATGGGATGAAGGGAGATTGAAGACCGGAGACCGAAGACTTGAAGACCGGTGACTGGAGACCGAAGACCGGGGACAGTGCTGGGGTGTTTTATTTCTTCGTGCTTCAGGCCTTTAGTCTATTCCCCGAAAGGAACAATCCAAAAGTACCGGCACACTAAACCAGAGAACCGGGGAGATAAACTACATATTCACACACCCCATCTTAAAATCTTTCCAGCACAAGCCTGACAAGGCTTTGCACGGCAACTGACGGGTTGTTGTGGAATTCTTTTCGCGGGCGGTTGGCAAGAATGGCACAGACAGTAAGGGCACTGTGGCCCAACATTTTGGACAAGGAATAAAGGCCGCTGGTCTCCATTTCGTAGTTTGTGATATGCTGCCCCCGGAATGAGAAATTTTCGATCATTTGATTCTGTTCTTCCTCATTTCGGAGTGGAATGCGAAGCGCACGACCCTGTCCGCCATAAAAACTATTGGTGGTCGCTGTGATGCCTTTGATCATATCGTGGGCGATGCGATGAAGAAGTCCAGAATCAGCATATGCCGCATAAGTTGCAGCAGTTTCTTTTATGTGTTTGATGGTTTCGATGGCTGTGGCAAGCGCCCCTTCATCCTCACTCATTTCAGATTGATAATGCCATGGCACACCATCCCAACCGAAAGCCATGGATGAGGCAATAAAACTTCCCAAAGGAATGTCATCGCGCAGCGCACCGCTTGTTCCGATACGTACAATTTCCAATGCGCGGAGAACGGGTTTGATGGTCCGCGATGTCAATTCAATGTTCACGGCTGCATCGAGTTCATTCAAGACAATATCAATGTTGTCCACGCCAATGCCGCTGGACAAAACCGTGATTTGTTTACCCCGAAGTTCCCCGGTATGTGTCACAAATTCACGTGTTTTAATTTTCCGGTTGATTTTGTCGAAGAGGGAAGAAACAATTGGCACACGTTCGGGGTCGCCCACAATAATCACTTTTTCACCCACATCTTCGGGCAAGATGCCGAGGTGATAAAGCGAACCATCTGTACGAAGGATGAGTTCAGATTTGCCTAAAGTGGATGGTGAATGTTGCGGGTTGTTGTTCATTGAACTATATCGTTTCAGATTTCAGGATGTACTTCCTCCATTGCCTTATGCCTGTTCCATCGCACGTGTGCCACAGCAGCACAAACAACAAGAACCAGGTTCGAGAGGCCGAGTAATCCGCCTTCATCAAAGAGCAACATCACCTTGCGCCCAACGATGTCAGGCGAATTGATTGCGTAAGGAATGAGTGCTACAACCATTGCAATTATGATCCAGAATTTTCCATCCCATCTTTTCCAAAGTAAAACTGCCAGTAGAAGAATAAGCGGAAGTGTCCACATGAAATGTTCCGTGTCGGTGTGAACAAGATTTGGAATGAGGGCCACGGGAAGAAAAAATTCCATGTATTCCATAGCTTTCCATTGTGGTTTCCGGGAATCAATGAACATGACATACGCTAAAAGCGAAACGGCCATCAGGAAGAAAACAAAAGGGACAAACCAAGCCCCGGGTATCATTCCCATTGGTTTGAAAGAAATGGAATTCACCAGGCCATAAATAGTGTTGGGGCTCTGGGCGAGATGAATGTTGTGGTCGCGCATGGCATGGAACCATTGGCTATGTAACAGAAGCGTTTCATTCCATCCCACAACCAAAACAGGAAGCAACATCAATAAAGGAAGCGTGATGAAGAACGAAAAAACTGCGCGCCAATGTTGTTTCCAGATTACCCAAGGAGCAAGAATGAGGAAGTGGGGTTTGAACAAAACAATCAAGGCGAACAAGGCACCGGCCAGCCACTCTCTCCCGTTCTGAAGAGAAAGAAAAACAGCAAATGCGAGAAGCATGAGGAACAAATTCACATTGCCGAGATGAAGTTCGCGCTCGAAATGATCGGCCATGAACAATGCACCAATGAGCAATACCCAGCCGACCTTTTTCAAAGGGCCGGTTTCATGTTCCAGCCTTTTCAGCAAGACAAAAAAGACGGCCAGAATTCCCAGCACAATTAAACCATAGTACAACGCGGATGAAACAGCGTAAGACAAAAAGGTGAAGGGGACAAAAATCAAAGCAGCCGTGGGCGAATACTTATAGAAGCCACTGTCAATTCCGAATGACTTGCCGTACATCTCGCTGCCATCTCTCAGCGCTGATGCTGCATCATGATAAACACGGAAGTCTGCCATCTGCGCCCTGTCGTTCTTCACCTCAAGCCAACGGTAGCCAAATGCGAAAATGATAATCAATAGCGAAAACGAGATAAAACTTTTAATGAGTCGAGCGGAATTGGGTTGCACGGGGGAAAACTAGTTCAGTTTCTGTTTTCGAGTTCATTGTTTTCCAGCCATCATTCATCAAGACATCAGTGGTCATGAAATCAGCACGGTGGTCTTCGGTCTCCAATTCCAGGCATTTAGGACTATCATGAAATAAAAAAAGGCAGCCGCCCGTAAGCAACTGCCAGTATTGTGTTGGCCGAAAATATTTTTCCTACCTGTTTTGTTTCTCCACTTTCACCTGGTCGTAGGCAGAGCAGGAGGTATGACCTACCTGGCACGACTGTAAAAGAACTCCTATTGTAAGAAGTCCGAGAAATACGATAATGAGTCTTTGGAGAACCGCATGGGTCCAGTCTTGAGCTTTGTTCATTTGTTTGGTTTTAAAGTCAGATTAGTTTGTTTAGGTCGGCTTATAACGGAACTGTTCTGAACAAGGTTTCACTTTCCTGCAATTTTTTTCATAACGACATACAACAGTACGACACTTTTACTGTGCACGGGCAAACAATTGTGCCGAGAGGAGTAAAAATTGACCTCGGTTGAGAAAGTTCAAGGCTTGAGCAGGATAAATGTGCTGAAGACTACCACTGTCCAGAACATGATTTTTTTCAGAGTGAGAAATGAGATTTTTTCGAGATGCATGGTTTCAAAATTTTCCTTGTTCAGGATGTTTTTACCATCAGAGGTCTCTGAATGTTTCTCTCCGGATCTAACTATTAGCCTGAATGCAAAAGGCTACTCACTAAACTAAGTATCGCTTCGATGAAATCAGGGAGCAAGAACATGATTAGAACTTGCAAAGAAGAAGACAAGATTTTTTTTTCTCTAGCATCTCGTGTGCCCACGGTATTTTATTTTCAACCGCTAACCTGGTCCTTTCACAAACCGCAATGCAGCTGCACAAAGGATAGAAAGTTATTTTGCGCAGCCAAAAACCAAAATAATTTTCCGCGAGATGAAATCAATCTTCCTTTCCTTATTTCTGTTCTCATCATTTATCTTGAACGCACAACTGGAACAATGCATCGAAAACCGTTTTTCCGAAACCGCCCTCTTCGATTCCAGCGAGATAGAAATTGACTACAACACGCAATACGCCACGGTGGAGCATTACTTCACAGGACAGACCTTGAATCTTGTGATGGATGTGTACTATCCCGACATGGTTGCTGATGAGTCTTCATCGCGTCCGTTTATTCTTCTTGTGCATGGCGGTTCATGGTTCTCCGGCAATAAGATCAACATGGCGTACGAGTGTATGGAATACGCACGAAGGGGATTTGTAGCTGCAACTATTCAATATCGCCTGGGCTGGAACTGCGATCTCAACAACATTTTCACCGCTTGCTCATGTCCCAATTCAAATCTGCAAAAAGCGGTTTATATGGCTGTGCAGGACACCCGCGCAGCGTTGAGACATATTTACAACAACGCAGCGACTTGGGAAATTGATACCAATTGGATGTTCACGGGTGGTGAAAGTGCTGGGTCATTCAATTCAATACTTGCAGCCACCTGGTCACAGTCCGAAGCGGATGCGTGGCTGCCCGCAGGATTCTCAAGTGAAGTTGGAGGTCTTGATGAAAGCGGAAATGAATTGCCCGCAGGATTCGAAATCAAAGCCATCATCAATCATTGCGGTGCTGTGCCTGTGCTGGCGCACCTCAGCGACAATGCTAATGTGCCCATCATCTCCTTTCACGACTCGAATGATTGTGTCGTGCCCTACAACACCGGCCAGGTTATAGGATGCTTTTGCGGTGGCTATATGTTCGTATCCGGTTCATCCGTTATCCACACTACACGCATGAATGCGGGCGAATGTTCCGAACTGCACACCGTCCCTGCCAGCTTTGGACATTGCACTTTTCCTAAAGCAAGTCTAGTAAAACTCGCTTCGTGTTTTCTCAAACGGACGATGTGCGGTGTGTGTACTAGTTTTTCCAACACAGATATTTACACTGCCGCCATGTGCAGCCCACTCAGTTCACCATGCCCGCCACCAAACACTTGCCCGGCTGATTTTACAGGCGATGGCGTGGTAAACATTTCCGACCTGCTGATTTTTATGGCGCAGTTCGGGAATGTGTGTGAATGACAAATAAGGCTCACTCGGGCACATGTCCACAATTCAATTGATACTGCTGATCACGCATTAGTCACCAAGATCGGTGTGCGTTAGCTCTACAGGTCTACGCTTTTACCTACCAGGATGCACTCACTCAATCCTAATCCTGCTGCTTGAAATTTTTCCGTTGCGGGTAATGCTCAGCCTGTATGCTCCTTTTTTCACGGTTTGAAAGTCAACGTGTACCAAATGGTTTCCGGTTCCAAGATCACCCAATGATTTTTTCATCACCACCTCACCGTTGGCATTGGTCAGTTGAAGAATTACAACACCCGGTTGAACTGTATTGAAACGGAGATCAACCATTCCCGTGGTGGAGTGTTGAAAGACTTCAGGTTCCTTCAACATATCAATATCGGTCTTACACTGAACCATTTCGTTGACCATCACATTGGTTTCTCTGGTGGCGAATTTTCCGTACTTCACATCCAGTATCAGGTCTAAAGGTTTGTTGTCAGCACTAACTCCTGCCACTTTGCAATAATCTCCTTCAAACAATCCGTCCGCATAATCATCTTCCAGCAACACTCGATAGCAGCCAAGCGCGGGGAGATAAAAATCTTCATAGACCTTGAGTGGTTCGGTGGCACTAGTGTCGGCCCACGGACCGCCTGTCACTACTTCAATTCCATGTTTATCAAAAATGTGAAGCGTCATGAAGTCCCCTTCAAGCATGTCGGCCCGCAAGTGAAATTGCAGGTGTGAAGTTGATTCGGGTGAATCAGGATTGAGCGAAAGAAAATTGTTGGCTGGATTTTCATCTTCATCAGCGACCAGAATTTTCACGACATCATCTGTGTTCCTTTTTACTTCACCCAGGTTCAACGTTGCCGATTCAAAAGTGTCGAGGTATCCCTTCCAGCGATATTTTATTTCAGGCAACACTCCGGTTACATGAATCTCCAAATTGGTGATGGCGGAATCTCCGAGGTTCATAATGTCAAACAAAATTTCGGAACCGCTGCATGATGTTGCAATGCCTTCACTGTATTTCAACGCTGCATCAAATGTTGGAATTGATTGGCAAACGACATCCTGAATGAACTGCCAATGTTCTTCAGCGGAGATGGTGCCTGTTTCAAACAATTGTCCGTTAGGGCAAACAGTGATGACTGTCGGAAAAAAATTTACCCCAAAAGTTTTCGCAATGCCTGCATCATTAATCATGGGAATCGGATTGTCGGTCACCCAATCGCCTTGTGTGGTAAGGTTGCAAGCCGGATCTCCATGCAAACATTCCACGTTGGTTTCAGCATCGCCTTCTATCATCAATACAATGACGTTGCCTCCGTGCTCTGCGGAGTGTTCTTTGTCGAGAAGATGCAGAGCACCAATTCCATCACTTCCGTTTTTTGCACCGTTGTGGTAAGCCCAGCACGGCTTGCTCCACGTAGTCATGAAATTTAAAACAATAGTGTGACCCTCACGCAGGTATTCATACAATTCGTGTGAATTGCCGTTGATGTCCGTTGCCACAAAGTTTGGAACAAGATCCCAGGAAGGATGCTGTGAGGAACAACTGACTGCGCCAAAAAACATAATGATTATCAGTGCAATTTTTTTCAAACAAGTCATTGGATAAATGCAAAAGCGCAAAGGTGTTAGAAAAAACCTTTGCGCCTTTGGGTGAGGTAGTCGTTACTTCGAATACACCAACTTCACTACTTCTTTTTGACTTCCGTTGAGGAGCTGTAGAAAGTAAACACCATTGGCAAGGCCGGATGATGAGAGGTCGAGTTTCAAGTCGAATGAACCGGTGGCGTGGTTTGCATTGTCAACCAACACAGAAAGCAGTTTTGCATTTTCATCATACAATTTCAAAGAAGTGTTTCCTCCATTTTGAATTGAATAACGAATGGTTGTATTGGAATTGAAGAGTGATGGAAATGCACCAAGGGTTGATACCGCATTTGCGGATTCAAACACATCCACAAAAATGAAATTAGCAGTGATGGTATTGTCTGCTGCAAGTTGCAAACTGGTGACTTCGGCAAGTGGGTCAGCAATTACGGCATCGCTGTCTGTTGTCCAATCATCAAAAACATATTCTTCGTCCAGCGGATTCACATCCAAAAGAATATCAATGCCTCCAAAAAATTCGCCTGTGTAAGGCAACGCATCAATTGCAAGTGAATTGACTTGCATCGTGGCAGCTTCTTCGGGGTTGGCTGTGAAGGTGACATTGTAAGGGCCGGTCAGATCGTAGCAATCAATGAGGCCATCGGCCATATAAGTGCAACGCGCAGTAATGAAGTCGCGCAAGTCTTGTACGTTTCCTTCCCATCCGCCAATTGTTCCGCCCCAACGATCAATGTGCTCATCCATTTCCGGTTCGATGTAGCCTACTACTGTGTCGAGATAGGCCAGAAGGTTTTCGCAACTGAACACATTGTTGCGTAAATCAATGTACCGCGAGATATAGTATTGATCTACAATTGGGTTTTCTCTCAGCTTGGCAAGAATTTCCATGTGGCCGTTGAGGTCAGGAGAACCGCCCCATCCCTCGCTCTCCCAGAGATCGTCCACCTGGCAGGGAAGTGCATCGGCATCGGTGCTTTCTATTCCTGTGTAGTTGATGTAGTACCCCCATGTGGCATCGTTGTCCCAAAGCAGAAATCCCCACTTGTGGTGGGTTCCTTCAGGATTAAGGCCGCGCCACCATCCGGTATTCCAGTTCAACCAGTCGGAGCACACTGTAAAGGAGTTTGCCATTACATAATCCACAAGGCTGCTCACATCCACTTGCCCGGTTACATAGTCGTATGCTGCCTGGTCGTTCATGTCGTTGTCCTGAACATATTCGTAAAATGCTTCCCACTCATCCAGTATGGCATCATCACCGTATTGTGCCCATGTATTTCCCCAGGTTTGTATGTAATCAATATTGTATTTATCCTGGTTGTAGTAGTAATCAGTATAGTCATGGTCATCGGGTTTCTCCCTCAGGTCATATACTCCCCAGTAGGTGCCGTTCAGGTAAATGATGCATTTTTCGGAAAGGCGCAGGTCGAAGTTCAAGCCTCCTATATGGCAGAGGTTGTGCAGGTAAGCATCGCGCACGTGTGCCCCTCCACCTGGAGTGTCGCTGCCATCGGGATAGTTGTCATCACCACCTGCACGGAGGATTAGTCGCTGGAATTTATCGCGGTCGGAGTGGCGGAAAATCTTTTCGCGCATAAGACCGCTTATTCCCATTTCATCGCGGCAAACAAGGTCAATGCTGCGTTGGTCATTCACCCAAGAATCTTGTCCATGACTGTTGAACTCTCCATAGCCGCGAGCCACGCGGCTGCCCATCACTTCAAAATATTCAGCGCTGCCTTCGGGTGTCAGGTTTTCGTTTCCATTTGCAAGGTTGTCCAGCGATGTGCCCGCAATGGATAATACAGGAAGTGTGTGGTTTTCATCAATGAAATAGGTGTCGAATTCAACAAAGCTTGGCAGCACAAGTGGATCGGTGCTCACCGCATAAGCCTTCACCACGGTTGTTTCATCAATCAAAAGGGGATCGGCATAAACCGGTGATGTTGTGCTGGGTTTTTTGCCATCAGTGGTGTAATAAATAGTTGAACCAATTGCGCTGTTTTCTATCGTTACGGTAACTGAGCCATTGTAAAAACCAGCCTCAATATCCATATCAGGTCGGTCAGCATAGTTGGTGTATGCGCTGCTAGTGTTGTTGCTTGCGTTGGGAGTATCGTTGGTGAAAATTCCCCACTCGGCTGCGCCATCTGTAACTCTGCCGCGGGTGTGCGACTTCTGTGCTTGTTTGATGCCAATGCTATCCACAACTGAAAGAGTTGCGTCACTTAGCACGATGGTCTCCATCGTGTTTTTTGTTTGGTTAAGTTTGAAGTTGGTGTGATTTGCAATGGCGCGACCATCCGCAAAAAACACTTTGAAGCCGCCAGCATTGATAGTGGTGCCGGCAGGAATCTGATACTTATTCAACTCCGATGAAATGTCGGTGAGGTAGTATCCTCCAAGGTCAACAGTTTCAGCACCTGCATTGTAAAGTTCAATCCAGTCCTCGTATTCTCCGTAGTCATCAGTAAAGACGTTCAGGTTCGAGCAGGTGTACTCATTGATAACAATCTGTGCAGAACCAATCATTGCAGATGTAATGATTAAAATGCACAACAGGTAACGGTAAAGTGTTTTCATAAAGAAGCTTATTTTGGTTTGATAAAATGATTTTTAGACTTATTCGCTTAACGCAGGGGCAACAAATAAACAACAACAAAAATCATAGTGTGTTGTTATGTGAAAAACGAAAATCGTGTTTGGTTGGAGTGCTGCTTGGAGACGTGAAGTAATTGGTTCGCCAGATATTCACAACCCAAGTTTCATCAGCGGCACTTCCAGTACTTCTTCATCTGTCACAATTCGAATAACGTACCGGCCGATGCTTAAGGTTGAAAGTTCATCCACACGCAGAATAGACACAGGCGAATTCAGCACAAAAGATTTTTTCCCATAAACAATTCTACCCGCAGCATCCACCATTTCAATTTCTGCTTCACACCCATTGGCTGTTTGAATGGTAATGTTGAACGATGTTGAAAATGGATTCGGCCACACTTCAAGTTGGATGTTTCCTGATTGATGAATTTCAGTTTGCAGTGAACGGAATGCCTGCCAGAAATCCGGCATACCATATCCCAGTGAATCATTCGGGTTGGAAAAAAGATGCGCACTCTTTTCTATCGCATCAAAAATTTGCATGTTCTTCTTTTCCGGAAAAGCCTGCCACAGGCATGCAGCCATGCCCGCAGTAATGGGCGATGAAAACGAAGTTCCGTTTCCCAACCGGATAGTAGAATCCAAATCCGCAATCACACAATCATATCCCATTGCGCATACGTTGGGTTTCACATCACCATCAGCCGAAGGACCGAAGCTGGAGAAGACAGCGTGGCTAAGGTTTGCGTCCACCGCACCAACGCATAACACTGAATCACCATCAGATGGAGCAGTGATGATATGCCAGCGATTGTTGCCGCTGTTGCCTGCACTGTTCACCACCAGAATTCCTTTTTCCGCAGCGATGTCCGCAGCAATCGTCACGCGTGTGGTATTGCCATCCATTTCAGTTTTTGAATGATTGTGATCCGGATCGTCAAACAAAGAATAACCGAGACTTGAGTTGATGACGTCAATTCCCAGACTGTCGCAAACTTCCGCTGCCGCTACCCAGTTGTCTTCCTCTACCACGTATTCGCTAGCTGCTTCTTCTGTGCGGAACAACCAATAGTTTGCGTCAACGGCAGTGCCGCAAAGCGAATCAGGAATTATTCCGGCCATGAGGCTCAACACAAAAGTTCCGTGGTTACTGTGATCGTAAACATCTTCACCACCATCCACGAAATCGCGCACAGCAACTATGCGGTTTTCATTTCGCAGTTTATCAAAAGCTGGAAGAATATCGGCACGCCACCATCCTGCATCCAGCACCGCGATGTTTATGTTCTTACCAGTGTAACCCAATTCATGCAGCACATGTCCGTTGAGCATTTCAGTTTGCCGGAAACTCGGTCCATACGATTTTGCCAACTCACTGTAAGCGACATCATCCTTGCTTTTTTCAGAAAATGGTTGCAATGCAAATTTTTCCTTGTCGCCCTGCACTGTCACTTCAACCGAACGCACTTCAGAAACAAACGGAAGCTGCGCAATGTCTTCTATCAACAAAGAATCTTCGCTGTAGATCGTAATTGCATTGAACCACTTGCTTCTGTTCACCATCGCACAATTTCCAAGTGCCAGCACTTCATTCACATACGATTCATTCACCGGCAAGTCGCGTTCGTCATAAGGAATCTGAAATTTCGCTCTTCGTGTTATCGCTTCAGCGGAAAGAAATTGTGCGGGGTGTGAAAGAGAGAAAGGAGAATTGTTCTTGTCGGAAAATTGTACCCAGTATTTGTTAGGAGCGGTTTGGGCCATTGATAATTGACAACTGATAATTGACAATGTGAGAAGTAAGATGGGAAGTAGTTTTTTCATCAGAACCGAATCACTTAATCAGCATCCCGAAATCCTGGTTACTATCGGGACGGACTTGCCACACCTCATAGCGTGGTCAGCATCATCATATCGCCACATCAAAAAATTCACTCCACATAATCTCCATAATCTACCACCACCATCTCCATGTCAATTCCGGTTATCATGTCGTTCTGGAAGTTGAGGTCGGTGAGTCGTTTGTAAACCAGGCCAACATTTTTTGCATAGACCTCGCTGGCAATTTCCTGGTCAACGAAGTTCACATTATTTCGCTGTTCAATTTCCACGCACTCTGGAAAAGACAGCACTCCGTAAGAATTGGGCACATCAATTCCCGTGTACTCATAATTCCATGCGATCATCGTATTGTAAGCATTGCCGTTCCATGTTTTACCCACTTCCAGCGGGAAAACCAAACGCACATATCGAACGTCTTCTTCCACTTTTTGAGCTGAGGTGGCAGTGCGTTTTTGTGTCCAGATATCAGTGAGGTGGAACGAAGCTCCGTCATTGTCGCTGCGATAGCGCTCGATGGTTACGGCAAGTTCGCCAATGTCATCCACGAATTCTTCCATTAGAATTTCCTTGATGAGGTAGTGAGCCGTGTCGCTGTTGATGGAGTAGCCAATGGAGTCCACTTCGTAAGTAATGTAAGTGCCCACTTTATTGGGGAAATATTCGTAGCCAAGATTGACTGCTGGTGGTTCTTTGTCTTTTCCGCACGACAAAAACATTAAAACAACCGGTGTAAGAAAAAGAATTCTGGACATAGATAGTTTGCGTTTTCAATACTGATGCCTTATCAGTTGACTGCAAACTTAAAGCAACCCTACTCTCTCTTGCGGGTGTTAAACAATTTACCTCCGGTCCATTCCTCTATGCGGTTTATGGTGCCATCTTCGTTGTAGTAAATCACTTCTCCTTCCAGTTGGTCGTTCAGGTAATCGCCTTTTACTGCTAGTTGCGCACCCACCAATTTTTCTGTCATTGTTGGGGCACCATCTCTGGTATCTAGCGAGCCGGGAACAAGCTGGAATTCGCCTTTGTCATACCATTCTTCAAACGGCCCATCTTTTTTTCCGTTCTCATAGTTGTATTCGCTTTTCGGGATTCCTCCTTCGTAGTGCTCAACAAAGGTTCCATTCATGTAGATGCGCTTCACTTCATCACCCAGTTTGTAAGAAACAATCATTTCCACTTTGGGGCTAGTGTTGAACATGGTCCAGGTTCCGTCTTTCAATCCACTTAAATACTGCCCCGTGAATTGCAAAGCACCAGACGGGAAATAATGTTTGATTGAGCCATCATACATATCGTTTTTGTATGTGCACTCCAACTTCTTCACACCGTCTTCAAAGTATTCGATGCTTGGTCCGTCTTTCAAACCGTTTTTGTATTCCACTACCTGATAAAGTTTTCCACTTGGGTAGTTGTAGCGGCATGTGCCGTGCAACGAACCGTGTAAATAATTTTCTTCACCAATCCTGATTCCTCCTGTATTATAAAGTTGCCAGGTTCCTTCCTTCAACATGCGCCAGGCGCCCTCCACTTTTGTTTTTTCCTGGCGGCCTTCGCTCATTTTAGTATGTGTTCCCTGGTCGAAGTAAGTGAGGTAGTTCACCATGGTGTCCTGAACATGATCCATCAGGGCGGATAGTTCCCCACTATCATAATACCACTCGAAAACTCCGGTTGGCAAATCGTTTTTGAATTGTCCTTTGTACAAAAGAATCTTCGGGTTTTTGCTCCACTCTTTCACCCACACTCCCTGGCGTTTTCCTTGCAGGTCCTTCACATTATAGTCTGTTCCCCTAATGCCCTCCGGCCATTGAAGCCCTGGCTTCTGGCCGAATGCAGAAATGGAAATGAAGAGGATGAAACTAAGAATGGAATACTTGAACAGGTTCATTCGTTGGTTGTTTTTTGAATTGCGCGATGTGCGGTTGGCAAAAGTGGTGCCCTGCGATCAATTGGCAATAAGCAATCTGCAATTGGCAAAGCCCCGCTCTGAATTTCGGAACGTTTCCACTGGCTGGAAATTGTCCTAATTTCGTCCGCGATTTCGGGCAAATTTCATTGCAGATTTGTGCGAAGTCAACGATCTTGAAAACAAATTTTACACACTTTAAAATCAAATGAAAGTAACTGTAGTAGGAGCCGGCAATGTGGGCGCAACATGTGCCGATGTGTTGGCTCATCGCGAAATTGCGAACGAGGTAATACTCGTTGACATCAAGCCCGGATTTGCCGAAGGCAAGGCGCTAGACATCTGGCAAACTTCACCCATCAATCTTTATGATTCACGCACGGTGGGCTCCACCGATGATTATGAAAAATCTGCTGGTTCGGAAGTGGTGGTTATCACTAGTGGCCTGCCGCGCAAACCCGGAATGAGCCGCGATGATTTGATCGCGACCAATGCGGGCATCGTAAAAAGTGTTACGGAAAATGTGATAAAACATTCGCCCGATGCAAAAATTATCGTGGTGAGCAATCCGCTGGATGTGATGACCTATTGCGCTTACCTCACTGCCAAGGTGGACAGCAACCGCGTGTTCGGCATGGCTGGCATTCTTGATACTGCCCGTTACCGCGCATTTCTTGCTACGGAATTGAACTGCTCACCAAAAGATATTCAGGCTGTGCTGATGGGCGGACACGGTGACACGATGGTTCCGCTTCCACGCTACACAACTGTGGGCGGAATACCGGTCACGGAATTGATTGCCGAAGACAAACTGAACGCAATTGTTGCACGCACCAAATCGGGTGGCGGTGAAATTGTAAATCTTCTTGGCACTTCCGCATGGTATGCCCCGGGTGCTGCCGCAGCGCAAATGGTGGAAGCCATAGTGCGCGACCAGAAACGCATTTACCCGGTGTGTGCATGGCTCAACGGCCAATATGGTTTGAAAGATATTTACCTGGGCGTGCCAGTGAAACTTGGCAAAGGCGGTATCGAACAAATTATTGAACTGAAACTGAACGATGCTGAAATGGCATTGCTCAACGCATCGGCCAAAGCAGTGAAGGAAGTGATGAATGTGCTGGATGGGATGAACAGCGTGGCTGCGTAAACTTTATCTCGCAGCAAGAGACGCTAAGGAAATATAAATGGAAAACCGCCATGTGGGAATGTGGCGGTTTTTTGTTGGGGATTGTTGAATGAGAAACAGATTACCTGCCGGAGGAGATTTTTGGTTTGAACGCGATGGTTTGGGGGAACTTTCTGCACAAGGGCAACTCTTTATTGTTTTCCCCCCTTTCCACCACATCCACCCTTTGAGAAGAAAGAGTCAGGGAGTTGTATTTGTATAGGAGTCAAGAGTAGGAGATTTGTTTCACCTCAAAAGAAATTTCTTTGGCCGTCAATACCCCCGTTCAAAACTCCGGTACAATTTTTATCAACCCGCGCGTTCCCCTATGGAATTTTGAACCCGCAATCATCCAAAAAATAAAATGATAACCAGGCACCTGTCTTTGTTCCTTCTTGCTCTCAGTTTGTCATTTGCCACCATCGCCCAATGCGATTATGAACCTTCCTCCAAAGTTGAAAAACTTCTTGAACAATCCAAAGACAAGAATTACGAAAGCGATGAACAACTGGAATTTCTGGACAAGGCATTGGAAGAGGAACCGGGATGCCTCCCCTGCCTCATGCGCCTCGGCAAGTTGAAATTTCTTGCAGCCAAACGCACCAATTCCTCTTTTTCATCAGCCCAAACGGTGTATGAAAAAATCATTGAATTGTGCGAAGACTATCACAGCGAGCCTTACTATTATTTAGGTGCTATGGCTTATGCCGACACGAAATACTCCGAGGCAGAAAAGTATTTCGACCAATTCCTGCGCTTCCCGGACAGCGATCCATCGAAGTTCGAAAAAGATTACGACAAGAAATACGCGGAGGTGGAAGAGGCGTTAGTGACATTGAAGAAATACAAAGAGATTTACGAACACGACATTAATTACAATCCCATAAAAGTGGCAGGAGTTAGTTCTGATGTGGATGACTACCTCCCCTGCATTTCGCCCGATGGCGAGGTGATGTTTTACACAAGAAAACTTTTAAGGAAAGCAAAAGGCGATGCCATTGGCCGCGAAGTGGAAGAGATGACATGGAGCAAAAGGCCGGACATGAATCAGGCGTTTGACAGTGGTGAACGATTGCCCGAACCCTTCAATGTTGGGATGCTCAGTTACGGTGGTGCCACAATTTCAGTGGACAACAAGGAATTCATTTTCGCAAGAAAAAACCCTGTGCCAGGCAATGCTGAGAATATTGATTTGTTCGCAACCCGATATGAATGCATCGCCATCGAAAATGGAAAAAAGAGTTACATCTGGACCGATCCCGAACATCTCGGCACCAACATCAATACCGACAAAGGATGGGAGTCGCAGCCTTCGCTTAGTGGCGATGGCAAGATGTTATTCTTCGCCACAATTCGGCCAGAAGTAGCCAGAGAACCTAACGCAGTTGAAGTGAATTGGAAGTCGGACATTTTTGTGAGCAAACGGCAGGAGGATGGAACGTGGGGTTTGGCAAAAGGTGTGGGCGAAATCATCAATACCAAAGGCGAAGAGAAAGCACCATTTATGCACAGCGATAGTCGCACGTTGTATTTCACAAGTGATACACACTTTGGTGTTGGTGGTCTGGATTTGTTCTATTCCAAAATGCGGGAAGATGGTTCATGGAGTGCCCCAAAAAACATTGGCGCTCCCATCAACACTGAACAAAACGAAGTGGGCATTATAGTGAGTGCCGATGGTGAAGTGGCATATTTCGGTGCGAAGAATTTTCAGAAAACTGCCGGGTACAATGTGTACAGTTTCGAGATGCCCAAACACGCACGCCCGGAAAAAGTGTTGGTGTTGCGGGGTGAAGTAAAAGATGAAATGGGAATGCCGGCATCGGGTGCTTCGGTGGAGCTGAAGTACAAAACTTCAGGAAGGATTGAAATGATAAAAGTGAATACTGATGACGGATCGTATGGGGCCATCATTAACATGGAGCAACCGGAGGATGTGGTGATGGCAGTGAAAGGACAAGACGTGGCGTTCAACTCACGCCTTGTTGTAAAAGATGATGAACCCGAAAATCTTGCAGTAGTGAAAGTGGATGTGGAAGTGGAGACGCTCGAAGCCAACAAAACTTTTATTCTTCCCGACATCATCTATTCAACCAACAAGTCAGATATTGAAGAAAGTTCCAAAGGCATATTGGATGAATTTGCATCGTGGCTAGTCGAGAACGAAAATCTGCAAATAGAAATTCTTGGACACACGGATAATGTGGGTGACGACAATGCCAACAAAGCACTTTCAGCCGAACGCGCTTTCGAAGTGATGCGTTACCTCAGCGAGCACGGAGTTGAAGGAAAACGGATGAACTACTCAGGGCATGGTGAAGCCAAACCTGTTGCTTCAAACGACACGGAACAAGGCCGTGCACAAAACAGAAGGACGGAGTTTGTGGTGAAGGGGATGTGAGTGACTCTAAGGAAAGACGCGATAGATTTCCTTTCTATGTGCCGCTGCAATAGAACGAATCGTTGACGAATCAATTAGCTTCAAGCCTATGCGGTAGTCTCCAATTCGAGTCCGGTAATAATCCTCCCAGATAACAAGTTTTTGCAGATTGGAAATGTCTTGAAGATTTGTTGCCAGTTCTACCTCCTCAATAACCTGATCAATTTTCTTCAGGAGTTTGGCATCTTTAATTTTCGAAAGATGTTATGAGAAGTTCCGATCGAAATCAACGATAATAATTTCTTGCTGAGCTTCTTAAGAATTGTCGCCTTGCTCACAATTTTCCCGGAGTCATTCTTCTTAATGAAAGCACCGAACGCAAAATCTTCCATCTGCTCTTTCGTCAATACAATGACTTTTTCGCCAAGGGTTTCCGCAAGTTGTGTGAATTGCTTTTGGTTTTTATATGAAGTTATAGGAACGAGTACTGCTGTCATAGTTTTTTGAGTTTGAACACGGTTAGCGGCAATCTCTTATGAGAATTCCTTGTTGAATTACTCATTCACCTTATTTATCTGGTTACTGCTCTTAGCATTGGCATCGGCTATCATCTTGTCTCCTTTTGCATTGGCATCGGCCACCAGTTTATCACCTTGTGCTTTTGCGGCATTTACTCCCGCATCTGCTTTTTTGTTCGCTTCGTTCAGGGCTTTAGTATAAATCTCATCCGCTTTCTTTCTTGCTTCATCGGCAAGTTTTTTCTTGGCAAGTTTCTCCAGCGGATTCTTTGATGAATCTTCAATTTTCTTAGCTTCTGCATAAGCCAGATCTTTCCCCTTCTGCGCTGCGTTCTTAGCTTCAAGTTTCGCTTTGTCGGCCACGGCTTGTGCTTCGGCCAACGCTTTGTCACGGGCGGCTTCTGCTTCTTTCACCAGCCGTTCTTTTTCGGCCATCGCTTTTTCGAGTGCATCATCTTTTAAATCGGTAAGTTGTTTTACTGCTTCTTCCTTTGCCTTATCCACGAGTTCGTCTTTCAGGTTGTTCACCGCATCTTTTCCAAGGTCTCCGTAGTTAGTAGAAATCTTGGGGTCCAATACAGTTCCCGTAATGTTCAGTTTCACCGGCAGCTTGCTTCCTGCGCTGATGTTCGTCCCCAGTTTTTCGTTCGCCATGGCAAGAAGACTGTTGGCCTGGTTCACTGCCCCTTGCGGAAATTTCTCGAATGGAATTTCCAGGTCAACCTTGTAATCAATTTCCTGTTTTAGGTTGGTGCTTCCGGAAATGGTGGCGGGTATGCCATCCAGTTTCACTACGAAAGGATCCACGAACACCACACCGTTTTCAATCTTAAATGAAACGTTTACATCATTGAGACTTTGGTTGCGCAATTTTTCGAGCTTTGTCACTTCCGCAATTTTCACCAGTGGTTTAAAATCATTGATGGTAACACTTTTTGTGGAGAGCGTTCCCTTGCCATTAACTGTTTCGTCAATAGGTTCCATCTTGCCATTTAGATCGGCAATCAAATTGAAGTAAGAGGAGAATTTGCCATTACAGCTTTTGGCGATGGGGGCAAGTTTTTCAATAGTATTGAACTGTGTTGCCAACTTATTTATGTCCATATCGCGGATGTCGTAATCGAAATTTACTTTAGGCTGGCTGATGTTCTGCGCGTTGTAACTACCGTTCATTCCAACTGCTCCGTCCAGCACATTCAGGCTCACTCCACTCATGGAAGCAATCTCATCTTTCAACCGGATATTTCCTTTCATATTAGTGATTTCGTTTTCACCAAAAATCACTTTCTTGAAATCGGCATTGAGGCCAAAGTCAACATTGCCCGGCAGTTCTATTGGTGCAATTTCGGATGCCTCGGCTGGTGTTGCGGTGGTTGCTTCTGTTGAAGCAGCCTCTTCTTCCGTCATGAATTCATTGAGGTCAAGAAGATTGGAGGTCACGGAGAAATTTCCTGAGAGCAATGAATCTTTCAACGCATACTGCAGGTAATCTTCAATTTTGCCTGATGCAGCAATATCGCTCTTGCCAATCTGTGCCGAGAAATTAGAAAGGTCAATGAATTGTGGCGAAAATTCAAAACGCGCAGAGTTCACATTCATATCATAAGGAAGTGAATCGCTGTGGAACATCACGTTCTTTATTTCCAAAAGACCTGCAGCATAAAAGTCAGCGTAACGTTCCTGCTCTACCGCACTCATTCTCCCCTTCAACTGCACGTCAGCATTGATTTGGCCATGCACCTCATCGCCTTGTTCCAGCGGGATAAATTCTTTGGCTTTGTCCAGGTCGAGATTTGCCTTGCACACAAAATCAATGTCAGGGTCGCTCATGGGGGAGCGTAGTTTTAGCACTATATCCACTGGATTTTGCGCCATCTCGAAATGAAATTTATCTACATCAATTTTCATCTTGTCGTAGTCGTTTCCATCGCTGGCATCAATGGTCGCCTTCACCTGGATATTGTCCACGCTCTTTGGCAAATCCGGATACTGGAATTTTCCATTCTCTATAGAAAGGTTCACTCCGAAACCAGGCATCGAAGTTTCGGTCATTTGTCCTTTTACAAATCCATTAAATGCCACATTACCTGATGCCTTTACACCGCTTACATCACTCGCAAACTCAGCAGGTATCATGGAGAGCAGCCTGCGCAATTCGGCTTCTTTCATTGCATATTTTATGTCCATTTCGTAACTGCCATCGGGTGGCATAGAGAACCAGCCATCGGCAGTAAGAAGTAATTCGTTCAACTTAAATTCATTCTCCTTGAAGGTTATGCGCATCGTTTCCTCGTTCACTATTTCAAGGTCGGCCTTGATGTCGGTCTTCATGTTCTTCGCATACGTAACTCCATCAAAACTGGTAGTCAGTTTTCCGATTTCTGTGGTAGTATTCAGCGTGAAAAGTTTTTCAGTGAAGTCGCCAGCACCGCGGTGGTTGAGTGAATCCAGTTTAATAAAGAAGGGTAGCGACTGGTCATTGTAACTCAAGTTGCCATTCTCTATGTAATACTCTTCGAGATTGATGTTGAATGTTGCAGCAGCCGAGGTGTCCGATGGTGTTTCAGTACCTGCGGTTGGATCTGCTTTCATAATGTCCCAGTTGGCCAAACCTTCTTTGGTGACACGCACATCGAAATTGGGATTCACCAATCCTATTCTCTTGATGCCAATCTGGTCGCCAAAAAGACTCATCACATCTACCACTGTTTCCAGGCTGCCTACCTCAGCCAGCATCACGCTATCGAATGGCGCCAGTGTATTCTGCACCGTGAATTTTTCAATCTTTATCCTGAGGTTTGGAAAGTTGGTAAGCAGGGACAAACTCACCTCTTCAAATTCAACCTTAGCGTTGAGTTGCTCGTTGGCCGCACCCTTTATAGCCTCAATAATTTTTCCTTTAAATAAAAACGGGAGTGTGATGAGAAGGATAAGAACGACCAGAATTGTAATTCCGATCCATTTGAAAATTTTTTTCATTGCTGAATTTATGTTTGAAAATGTGCATGCAAAAAAACAGCAATAACCATGACCTTCTGATTTCTAAAGTTGGTTTTCTATTTGGAATCCGTCCACAACGCAATACCCACAAAATCCTTGACACATATTTCAAAGGTCGGAAATGAATCTGGAACTCACAGAGTCAGACTAATTCGCACAACCGTACTAAAATTTTCGCCCCGATTGTGCAACCTTTGCCTGGACGAAACAGTTTACTTCTTCGAAAATGGACGAGATAGGGCAATTGATAGAAGGCTGCATCAGGGGCGAAAAACGCCACCAGGACAGGCTCTATAAGAAATTTTCGTCCCTGCTGTTTGGAATTTGCCTGCGCTACACCAAAAACAGGATGGAAGCGCAGGATGTGTTGCAGGAAGTGTTTGTGAAAATTTACAAGAACGTTCACACTTTTACAGAGGGTCACAGTTTTGAAGGTTGGCTTCGAAGAATAGCTATCAACACGAGCATCACTGCTTACCGCAAAAACCAGAAGCAGGGCTACACGGAAGACCTGGATGACGTGATTTTCTACCGCAAGGACCCCATGGAGTTTAGCGACCTTGAGTTTACACAGGAAGAAATGATGAGCTGCATCCAGAAATTGCCACCGGGTTACAAAACAGTGTTCAACCTCTACGTGATAGAAGGATATATGCACAAAGAGATTGCAGATATGCTGGAAGTGGACGTAAATACTTCCAAGAGCCAGCTTTCAAGAGCAAAAACTTATTTACAACGCGAACTGATAGAATTAAGTAAAGTAAAACAACCTCATGCACAACAATGAGTAAAGAAACCAAAAACAAGATGATGACAGAAGAAAGATTTTTCAGCAAGGTGAAAGACACCTTTCAGGGCTATGCCCCCGAAGTTCCCCAAAGTGTTTATGCCGCAATGAGGCGCAAACTCTGGATGAGCAATTTCATGCGATTCGATGCAACACGTTTCAATATGTGGTACCTGCTGATTGCGGCTGCGGGTATTGCAACCGCATCCTTAACTATGAGCAATGGAAAGTCCATTGCACAGAAAGCAGATGCCAATACAAGCGAATTGAAAATTGGCTCACCGATTATGCTTATTTCCAATGCGGCAACTCACTCGTGTTGTTTTTCGGAAAAGACCAATCCATCGGTTTGTGCGGAAACCTTAAAGTGCGATGCAAAAAGGACAATTTCTCAAGCATCATCACCGATGAATGAAGGGTTGAATCAATCCGAAGCAGAAGCCGCTGCTGTAATCACAACAGATAATGGAACACCGGCTTCTGTTCTTAATCTTGAAATTCAAAACCCGGTAGTTGATGAAGCAACTACTCACACGCATCAAAAACCTGAAGCTAAAGCAGGATTTGGTCATATTGATCCAAAAGACAAGGTAGTGATGTCACTGCCCGTAATGAAGAAGTAGAATTTCACGTCACATAAATTAGCCGGGACAATTCCAACGAATGCCCTGGACAGCCTCTAAAACAAGAACATCGAAAAGCAATACCATAGTGATGGTGTTGCTTTTTGTTTTGCTGCCAACCTTAGTACGCGCATGGTTAGAACCTTGCGACACCATTATACTCGATGGAAAATACCTGGTAATAGAGAAGGAAGAACTCAACAAAAAAGAATTCGAAAAACACCGGCCGCCCGATGAAAACAAGGGTGGTGCCCCGCCCAAAAAATTTGCCGGTGATATTGCCTTTGCAGGTTCGCTTAACGCTTATCACACTACAACCGGCACCAACATTTCAGGCTTTGAAACGCTCGAAAATTTTATCGGTAACAAGCACAAGTTCTGTTGGGCACCGGAAGCAATGCTCAGTTTTTGTTATCGCTTCAACTCTAAACTCTGCGCACAGTTGGGCATGGGTTACGGAACAAATTGTCATTCATTCAAAGCGTTTGGGATGAATGAACCAGGTAACGATTCTATTTTGCAATTCCGCAACCCTCAAAGGGGGATACTTGAAAAAGTTTTTATTGCAGTGCTCGATTCGTTGGGTGCTGAGCTTGATTCCACCGAAGTACTATTGAAAAAGGACGTGTTGCTTGTACGTTATATCAGCGTTCCACTTGGTATCCGATGGAATACATTACCCAACAAAAAAACCGGAGCATACTGGTATTATTCCATAGGCGGCACAGTTGCATTTCAAAACATTTTTATCCCGACAACCAGGAATGGAGGCGCCTTGATGCTTGTGCATTCGGACGGCCATTGGCAACCGGTCTCGTCATCAGATCTTCATATATCTCCCCTGTTGTTGAGTGGGCAAATTGGCGCTGGACGCTCTTGGCGGGTTGCCGATTTGGGCAATGACCATAACCTTTTGTTTGCCCTTGGCCTGAATCTTTTTGTTCCGTTAGGCGCTATAAACAATGCAACGGTTTACAGCATCAACAGTCAACATTTGTCAGTGGAGGCTGCAATTAGATATACATTTGGAAAGCCAGCTAAATAAACCCGGAACTTCAAGAAGCCCATCTTGTTCACAAATAGCAATTATTTCTATCACAAATTGTTGAGCGAAAAGCCGTTGACCCTATTTTAGCGCAACTTTTTAAAACGATGCAAACCTCTCGATTAGCAACTTTTATTCTGGCAACCATGTTGTCTTCTTCAAGCTGGACACAACTGGTAAATTCCAGTTTCGAGATTTGCTCAGCATTTCCTAGCAATACCGGCCAGTGGCAGGTGGTTGATGGGTGGAATAATGCGGGGAGCATGATTGCATCACCCGATTATTTTCACTACCTGGGCAGTGCCGTGGCTGACCTACCGGAAACTCCGGTCGCATTGGTTGATTCTTATGATGGTGATGCGGTGATGGGACTTATTGCAGCAGGCACAATGTTTTCTAACATTCGGGAATATGTAACTGCGGTTTTTGACCAACCCATGGAAGAAGGAAAAGATTACCTTCTTGGATTTAAGATCACCAACGGATACTGGACCCCTCTTTCAAATGGTGGCTTGGCGTGTTCAGACCTTGGACTTTATTTTTCCACCAGCCAACCGGTTCAAACAGCGCAATTCCCATTAATGGTAACTCCTCAATTTTCCATTGACACTGTTTTATTCTCACGCGATTGGGTGCATGTGAATATGATTTTCCATGCCGATCAAAATTACCAGTTCATGACTTTCGGACTGTTTGGCGATGATTCCGATAAGGAAATTATTCTGAAGGAAGGCGACCATCCGCAATTTGCTTACTATTTTCTGGACGACTTCTTTATCGAAGAGGTTCCAGCCAATTACGATCCCTCCCACCAGGACCCAGATAAGGGCGGACATGTCGGAAATAGTGAACCTGGAGTTATTCAGCCGCAAGATCCCGAACATTTCTTCGTCCCCAACACATTTACACCAAACGATGACGGTAACAATGACGAGTTTCAGCCAATAACATGGATGATTAAAGAATATGAATTCTCTATTTACTCTCGGTGGGGCGAACTACTATTCTTCACAGCAGATGAGAGCAAGGGCTGGAATGGAACGGCCAACGCTAAACGCTGTGAGAATGGTGCATTTGTTTGGGAAGTGAGCTACATCACCACAGACGAGCAACACGAGCTGGTAAGAAAAGAAATAAGGGGTGTAGTGAATCTTGTTCGTTAGACCTCTGAATATTTAAAGCAAATCCGGTTGGCTACATTCGCAAATACTATGCGTGTAGCCAATTTTTTTTTGAGGGAATCCCAATTTCAGTCACGCCTTGTTAGCGACTATGTCAGTGGCGAAAAAAGTCTAGCTTCATTCATTTCTTTTCCTGTTTCCTATAAAGGCTTTTCTCAAGCCATAGCTGAACGGAAAAAATTTCCCGTCAATAGAAAAGTGCTTGTTGAATATCTGTTGCAGAAAGAAATATGGACGGAGGCGACAAAACAGAATATTGAATTGCTTCGTTCCGAAAACACCTTTACCGTAACCACCGGGCATCAGTTATGCATATTCACAGGGCCACTGTATTTTGTGTTTAAGATTGTTTCCTGCATAGCTCTTTGCAGGAAATTGAAACATCAATTTCCCGAATGCAATTTTGTTCCGGTTTATTGGTTGGCCAGCGAGGATCATGACTTTGCGGAGGTAAACCACATTCATCTTTTCGGAAAAAAACTGGAATGGAAAAGCGATGTGCGAGGTGCTGTTGGGAAATTTCCTCTAGATAATTTTGAATCAGTATTGAAGGAATTTATTGGATTTTTCGAAGGAAGGAGTGATACTTTGGTCAAAACTGAAACTGTCCGAAACGCTTATTCCCCGCATTTCACGCTGGTTGATGCAACACAACGGTTAGTGAACGCACTTTTTGGTGAATATGGTCTGGTTATACTGGATGCTGACAGACCAGAACTGAAGAGAGAGTTTTCAGCCGTCATAAAAAATGAACTGCAGAATGGTGACACATTCAGAAGCGTGAACGAGAGCAATGATGAACTGAAATCGCTGGGCTATGAAATTCAGGTGAACCCGCGTGAGGTCAATCTCTTCTACTTGAAAGAAAATATCCGCTCACGCATAGTACGCAAAGGCGATCGGTTTGATGTCCTGGATACTCCAATTCATTTCACCATGGGAGAAGTGCTGGAAGAAGTGGAAAACCACCCAGAGCGTTTCAGCCCTAACGTGCTGATGCGCCCGCTTTTTCAGGAAACCATTCTTCCCGACATTGCTTACATAGGTGGGCCTGGTGAAATTGCCTACTGGTTACAGTGCAAGCGAAATTTCGAAAACCACAAAACCTTTTTTCCGGTTCTCGTTCTTCGAGATATGGCAATGCTTCTCAACGAAAAACAAATTGCGCGGCTTCGGAAATTCGGATTGGAAATTTCAGACTTATTCCTCCCCAAAGATGAAGTGATAAAAAAAATGGTACAGCGCGAAGTTGGATTCAACCTAGATGATGAAAGAAAATCTATGGAAGAGTCGTTCAACAACATTTCAATTAAGGCGAAAGAAATTGACCCAACCCTTGAAGGTGCTGTGAACGCGGAAAAACAAAAACAATTGAACGCGCTCGAATCACTCGAGAAAAGAATTTTCAAGGCAGCAAAATCTAAACAGGAAACAGTTATTTCGCAGTTTGAAAAATTGTATGACGAACTTTTTCCCGAAGGTGAGCTACAGGAACGTCACGACAATTTTTTCCAGCATCAATCCGTATGGAATGAAAACCTGATTGATGTACTTCTTGAAGCTTTCGACCCCACACAAAATGAATTCCATGTGATCATGCAGGGATGATTAGCCGTGCAATTGCAGGTACGATTGAAGAATAATAGCCGCACTCACCTTATCGAGGTTTTCTTTTTTCTGCCTGTCCTTCTTCTTCATTCCGCCTTCCACCAAAGCACGGGCAGCGAGTTTGCTCGTGAAGGCTTCGTCTATCATTTCAATGTGCAGTGCGGGAAATTTTTTCCTGATCTGTGCAGTAAAATCCCTAACAAGTTGAGTAGTGGCTGATTCTTCGCCATTCAACCGGAGGGGCAATCCAACTACAATAGTTTCTATTTTTTCTTTTTGCAAAAGTTTTTCCAGGTAACAAAAAAATTCCTGTGTAGGCACGGTCTCAAGTGGACTTGCGATTATTTGCAATTCGTCAGTAATGGCCACTCCTGTACGTTTCTGTCCGTAGTCTATTGCAAGAATTTTCGACATGGTTGGTCGTTTTGATGCTCCTCTATTTTTGGCCAAATTTGATGAAATGAATTTGGATGAAGCGAAGAAAATCATTGATGATGCATGGAATGACAGGGAATTGCTCAAACAAAATCCTGTTCAGGACTGCATTCGTTGGTTAATTGAGGAAATGGACAAGGGAAGACTGCGCGTGGCATCACCACAATCAGATGGAACATGGTTGGTGAATGACTGGATCAAGAAAGCAATTATCCTGTACTTCCCCATTCAACAAATGAAAGTGATGGAAGCAGGGCCAATGGAATTTCATGATAAAATGGAATTGAAACGCAACTATGCAGCGCTTGGTGTGCGCGTAGTGCCACATGCCATTGCGCGATACGGTGCTTACCTTGCCAAAGGTGTAATCATGATGCCATCTTATGTAAACATAGGTGCTTATGTGGACAGTGGAACAATGGTGGACACGTGGGCAACAGTGGGGAGTTGTGCACAGATTGGAAAAAATGTTCACCTGAGTGGAGGTGTGGGAATTGGTGGAGTGCTAGAACCTGTTCAGGCTGCACCCGTCATCATCGAAGATGGAAGTTTTATTGGTTCAAGATGCATTGTGGTGGAAGGTGTTCGTGTTAAAAAAGAAGCTGTGTTGGGTGCAAACGTGGTGCTTACACAAAGCACAAAAATCATTGATGTGTCGGGTACCGATCCGGTGACTTACCAAGGCGAAGTGCCGGAAAGAAGTGTGGTAATTCCCGGCAGCTATTCCAAAAAATTTGCTGCGGGTGAATACAACGTGAACTGTGCGCTCATCATAGGTAAACGAAAACCGAGTACCGATTTGAAAACATCTCTCAATGATGCTCTGCGGGACTATGGAGTTGCCGTTTAATTCTATTGCAGATTGAAAATTCTAATCATTCAAACAGCTTTTATCGGTGACGTAATTCTCGCCACCTCTGTGCCGGAGAAGTTGAAACGATTTTTCCCCCAGGCACAAATTGATTTTCTTGTGCGAAAGGGCAATGAATCATTGCTTGAAAACAATCCTGTGATCCACCACATTTTGGTTTGGAACAAGCGCGAAAGCAAACTGCGAAATCTGTTGAGTTTGATTGGCCGGGTTCGAAAACGGAAATACGATTTAGTCATCAACCTGCATCGCTTTGCTTCATCGGGATTGATTACCACTTTTTCCGGAGCGAGGCAGACGATTGGTTTTGAAAAGAACCCGCTTTCATTTTTCTTCAAGAAAAAATTTCCGCATATCATTGGCTCGAAAGAACAAGCAGGAATTCATGAAGTGGAAAGAAATCTCTCACTTGTCGCGCATCTAACAGATGCGTCCTTCCAGTTACCCAAACTTTATCCTTCCAAGACTGATGAACAAGCGATTGAAAAATTCTGTGCTGAAGAATTTATCACCATCTCCCCAGCCTCAGTTTGGTTTACCAAACAATATCCTGCCAGCGGATGGATTGCATTCATTAACAGCACCAAAGCGGTGAAAATTTTTCTTCTCGGTGCATCCACAGATGCTTCACTCTGTAATCTTATACAATCATCCTGCGCAAGCAAATCTGTGGAAAATCTTGCAGGCAAACTTTCACTACTTCAGTCAGCAGCTTTGATGAATCGTGCAGTAATGAATTACGTGAACGACAGCGCACCACTTCATATGTGCAGTGCAATGAATGCCCCTGTAACAGCAGTTTTTTGTTCTACCATTCCAGAATTTGGTTTCGGTCCGCTTTCCGACAACTCAATGGTAATTGAAATTGATGAGCAACTGTATTGTCGCTCATGCGGCTTGCATGGAAAAAGAAATTGCCCGGAAGGCCATTTCCGATGTGCGGCCATTGACTCCATTAATTTGTTGCAACGCCTTGCATAGTTTCACAAAAGATTTAACGAAAAAGCCCGACACTTTCGGGCCGGGCTTTTTCAAAATTAAATCATCGGATTCTTATTCTTCACATTTCCCGATGCAATCAAGGACAAACGGACTGCCCTCTTGTTTGCTGAGTTTAAATGAAATGTATTCTCCTGGCGCACTGAGCATGGCGTTGGTTCCGGTGCCGTTGCTTTCACCCAAGATAACTTTTGCTTCGATACCCATCAACATGCGGTCGCTGTTGAAAGTGGGTGTGTACTGGAAGTCAACGCCCACAGCATGGAGTTGTGCACGAAGTTGTGAAAGGTCCTCACGGCTGGTTTCGCCAGTGATAACCACATGAACTTCATTTTCAGTAATAATGTTTTGTGAAAAAACTGACAGGCCTGTGAACATCACAGTCAGGGTCAGGAATATGCGTAATGTTTTCATTGTATGAATGTATTTTGGTTTGGAGTCAAAACTAAGGAAACCCAGTTAGGGTTGCGCGGAAAATTTTGTGTGATAAGTTTCTGAGCAAATCAAGGGTGATTCGGTCCGCTGCCACTTTTCAACACTCCCAATCCTGTCTCAAAAATTCAATTAGGTTTGCCGCCCATTAATTCAAACCCCTTCTGATGAAATTCATTGTTACCAGCACTGCCCTTCACAAGCAACTTCAATTGCTGGGGGGTGTACTAAATGCCAGCAACACGCTGCCCATCCTTGACAATTTTCTTTTGGAGATTAAGAAAAAGGAGATGACCATTAGTGCCAGTGACCTGGAAACCGCCATGACCACGCACATGGCCGTAGAGGCAAAAGACGAAGGCATGATTGCCATTCCGGCCAAACTCCTTCTCGACATTCTAAAGAACCTCCCTGAGCAACCCCTCACGTTTAACATTGACAACAAAATGCTGGGTATTGAAATTTCTTCGGACTACGGCAAGTACAAACTGACAGGTGCCAACGGTGAAGATTTTCCTCGTGTGCCTGCGCTTGAGGAACCCAAATCACTTACCATTGGCAGCACTGTTTTGGCCAAAGCCATCAACAAAACACTTTTTGCCACAGGCAGCGATGACATGCGCCCGGTAATGAGTGGGGTATACTTTGAAATTCAGGAAAACAGCCTGCGTCTGGTAGCGACCGATGCACACAAATTGGTGCGTTATACCCGCACCGATGTAGGTTCTGATTCTCCAGCGTCATTCATCGTTCCGAAAAAACCTCTCAACCTGCTGCGCCAGGCTCTTTCTTCCATTGACACACCTGTGAAAATTGAATATACTGAAAACAACGCACAATTCTCTTTCGACAATCAGGTTCTTATGTGCCGCCTCATTGAAGGTAAGTACCCGAACTACGAGGCGGTGATTCCAAAAGAAAATCCGAACAAACTCACCATTGACCGGACGGATATCCTCAACTCAATAAGACGCGTTTCCATTTTCGCCAACAAGACCACCCACCAAGTGCGCCTGAAACTTGGCGGCAGCGAACTGCATCTTTCTGCGGAGGATCTTGATTTTGCCAACGAGGCAAACGAAAGATTGAACTGTACTTATGCTGGAGAGGATATGGAAATTGGTTTCAATTCCAAATTTCTTGGCGATATGCTTTCCAATCTTGAAAGTGAAAGTATCCAGATTGAAATGAGTATGCCCAATCGCGCTGGTATCCTAACTCCTGCCGAAAACAAAGACTCGGCAGAAGATGTATTGATGCTGGTGATGCCAGTGATGTTGAATGGGTAATTTCACAATTTTGAGACATAGGATCATGATAGGCTACCGGTATTGAAAAATATCAAATCATCTTTCAAATTCTCTCGCGGTAGTGGTATTTTACTTCCACTATTCCTTCAGAACTGTCAGTAGAATTTCCTGGTTCTGAATTTTCATCGGGTTCATCCGGTTCATTTTCCCAGGCAAATTGTTTTCGCTGCGGGCCTTGCTTGCGATAGATGGCTGCGAGCGCTGCCCCCACTACAGCACCGGACAGATGTCCTTCCCACGAAATGCGCTCCTCTACAGGGAAGAGATACCACACAAGGCTGCCATAAAATAGAGCAACAACAAGAGAGACACGCATCAGTTGCATGTCCCAGCGCACTACGCCACCGGTGAATAAAAACGCTGCAATTCCGTATATAATCATACTCGCACCAATGTGATTATCGGGGCGTGCCCACAACCATAAAATCATACCTGGAAGAAAAAGCAACCAAAGGAAGACTTTTAAAGAAATGGTGCGATAGAAGTAGAACAACATAGTGTTGAGTACAAGAAAAGCCATAGTGTTTTGCCAGATGTGTTTAAGGTCACTATGCAGGAAGTGCATGCTCACTATACCAATTAGCCCATCCACAGAGCGCGGCCTCAAGCCGTATTGTTTTAGCGAAAAGTCTAGATACTCATCAAACACAAATGCCGACCAGCAGAGGAGGAGAAAGAAACCAGTCATCATCAAGGCGTCCAATGCCTTTTGCTTTTCGGAGATAATCTTGCCGCTAATTTGTGTTAATTCATTATTCATACTGTAGTGTCCAAGTAAATTTCGGCCGATTCATTCAATCCTCAAAATGAAAAAACCCATATCTGCAATTTTAGTGTTGGTGCTCACCGCGGCTTCAGCCGCAGCATCCAATAAATTCCTACCATCACCAGGAGATCCAAAGAAAGACAAAACAAGTACAACCACGATTAGTAAACCAGAAACATCTTTCAGTCTTTCAAGCGGGTACTTTTCTTTCTTCAATCTTTTTTTGGTTGAATCAGCCGTTTCAGATTCGCTGAAAACTTCCGGCACTACCACCTATTCTTCAGGAAGCAAAACTGAAACTTCCAGGAAGGAAAACTGAGGTGCGGCTCTCATTTCTTTTGAGCTAAATATTCCAGTTTTACCATCAGCCAATCCGGGGGCAAGATGAGCAGACCATCTTTGCCGCCATGAATTATCTCTCGGTAGAAAATCTCACCAAGTCTTACGGCATTCTTCAACTTTTTCAAAACCTTTCGTTCGGAATTGAGAAAGGGCAGAAGGTGGCGCTCGTGGCGCGCAACGGGGCCGGAAAAAGCACACTCATGCGATTACTTACAGGTAAGGATTCCCCTGATAGTGGAACTATTACTTATAACCGTGAAGTGCGGCTGGGGTACCTGGAACAGGAACATAAGCTGGAGGACAACAAAACAATTCTTGAAAATATATTCTCTGCTGATAATCCGCGGACACGTGCCATTAGCGAATACGAAATTGCCATTGCACATCACGATGAAAAACAATTGCAACACGCCCATGACCTGATGGACCAAACCGGAGCGTGGGACTATGAAGCCCGCGCCCGCGAAGTGCTTGGCAAACTTGATATCCATGACCTTGAAAAAATTGTAGGAACACTTTCAGGCGGACAGAAAAGAAGAATTGCACTTGCCAAAGTGCTGATTGAAGAACCAGACCTCGTGTTGCTCGATGAGCCTACGAATCACCTCGACCTGGACATGATTGAATGGCTGGAAGAATTTCTTTCCCAATCCGGCATGACAATTTTCATGGTGACCCACGACCGTTATTTTCTTGAAAACATTACCGATGAAATTCTTGAACTGGAGAATCATTCCATCTATCGGTACAAAGGAAATTTTTCATACTACCTCGAAAAGAAATCGGAAAGGGAAACGCTTGAATCCACCACGCGCGATAAACAATACTTGCGCTTCAAAAAGGAATTGGAATGGGCGCGCACCATGCCGCAGGCGCGCACCACCAAAAGCAAAAGCCGCATGTCGCGTTTCGAAGACCTGCGCGAGGAAGTGCGGAAAAGAACGCGCGATGAAGAACTGGATATTGAAATAAACATCTCTCGTCTTGGAAGCAAAATCGTGGAGATGCACAACGTGAAAAAAGAATTTGGTGAGGTGAAAGTGCTAAATGGTTTCGACTATGTATTCCGCACCAAAGAAACCATTGGGCTTGTGGGAAGAAACGGAACCGGCAAAACCACTTTCCTGAATCTTATAACCAAACGAATTGAACCCGATAGTGGAAAAGTGGTGGTGGGCGAAACCATTGTATTCGGTTACTTCAGCCAAAACAATACGCCAATAAAAGAAGGCCTTCGTTTACTTGAAACAGTGCGCGAGGTGGCCGACTTTATTCCCCTCACTAAAGGAAAAACTATTACTGCTGCGCAAATGCTTGAGCGCTTCATGTTCCCTAAAAACTCTCACAGCACCTTCGTAGAAAAATTAAGCGGTGGTGAACGCAAGCGGCTGCAACTTCTTCTCGTTCTCATGAAGAATCCCAATTTCCTGATACTCGATGAGCCTACCAACGACCTTGATGTTTTTACCCTTGCTGCCCTTGAAGAATACCTTATGCAATACCCCGGCTGCCTCATGATTGTGAGCCACGACCGCTATTTTCTTGACAAGCTGGTAGATCATGTTTTTGTACTGGACGGTCATGGCCATGTGCGCGATATTCTTGGAAGCTACAGCACTTTCAGAAAGGTGATGAATGAGATGGAGGTTACCCAAAATACAAAAGCCACACAAGGCGTGGAAAAAGCAAAAGTGGAAGGCACCATTGCAGAATCGGTAACACTTTCTCCAAAAGAAAAGACAAAACTTTCATTCAAAGAAAAATTTGAATTCGAGAAGTTAGAAAACGAAATTCCGAAACTGGAAACGGAGGAGAAAATGCTTGAAGACCGCCTGACTGAAAACGTGAGTGACCACAACGAGCTGCTGAAAATTTCCAAACGGTTGGGAGAAGTTTCCAGCGACCTCGATTCAAAGAGTATGCGCTGGATAGAGTTGAGCGAATACGTTTAACCTTTCAACTTCTTCACTCAGGAGGGATGACATGATGCTCCTTCAAATATCGCCTTATACCAAAATGCCCCACATAAATAAGTGGTGTGAGTGCAAGAGCGATGATCAGTTTCAGGGCGTAGCTCACCGGTGTGATTTCGAAATACAAGTCCCACGACCATTTACCCGGCAAGACAAAACCAATGTAGGCAACAATAAACGTATCGAAGAATTGTGAGATAAAAGTGGAGCCTGTCGCCCGAAGCCAAATCATCCGGTTCCCGGTTTTAGTTTTTAGGTATGCGAACAATGTGGTATCGAGAAGTTGGGCAAAAAGAAATGCGATGATGCTCCCCACAATAATCCACGGTGCCTGCCCGAAGACAGCATTGTATTGCTCATCGGTAGCGCCACCTACAGATTTCAGTTGCATCGCGCAAACCACAATCACAAAGCAATATGCAATTAACCCGGCAGTGATCCACGACAACCTACGCACTGCTTTCTTTCCATAAAACTCGTTGAGCAAATCAGTAACAAGAAAAACAACGGGCCACGGAAGAATTCCTACGATGGTGGTGAACGGCCCGATTTGAAAAAGCTTGTTTGAAATTAACTCAGCCGTCACAGCATTGGTGATGAAAAATCCTGCGAGGATGATGAAAAGCCATTCTCTTCTTGTGCCTAATGCCTGGGTCATGATGCAAAAAAAAGCAATTCAAGATTTGCACAATTTCACCTTCATAGCTCCACTTTTTGACTCCTATACATTTACCGCCTTCAAAAAAAGCGCGGCACATTTTTCAGTTGAGAAGTATTTCGAGTGGCTGAGTGTCTGTGGAAATTGAAACCAACTGATGATTTCGTGCAGTGGCGTTGAACAATCAACAAATCGCGAAATCGTCAAATCAACAAATGGATTGAATGAGTAAAAATCTAGTCATAGTTGAGTCGCCTGCCAAGGCAAAAACCATTGAGGGATACCTCGGAAAAGATTTCGTAGTGAAGTCGAGCTACGGCCATGTTCGTGACTTGCCCAAAAGCGATGTAGCTATCGATGTGGCCAACAACTTCGAGCCGGTGTATGAAATAAGTGAGGACAAAAAAGATGTGGTTGCGGAACTGATAAAAGCCGCGAAGAAGGCCGAAACAGTGTGGCTTGCCACTGACGAAGACCGCGAAGGAGAAGCCATTTCATGGCATCTTGCCGAAGCGCTCGGCCTCCCCATTGCCAACACCAAGCGTATCGTGTTTCATGAAATAACTAAGTCGGCCATTCAAAAAGCAATTGAAAATCCCCGCACTATTGATATTGATTTAGTGAATGCACAACAGGCAAGAAGAGTGCTCGACCGCCTGGTGGGTTTCGAACTTTCTCCGGTGCTCTGGAAAAAAGTAAGACAAGGATTAAGTGCAGGCCGTGTGCAAAGTGTTGCTGTAAGAATCATCGTTGAACGCGAACGCGAGATTGATCAATTTAAGACTTCATCGTTCTACAATGTTCGCGGAAATTTTGATTTGGGTACAGCAATCCTGAAAGCCGATCTTGCCAGAAGATTATCAACCTCCGAAGAGGCCTTTGATTTTCTTTCCAAATGCAAAGGGGCAGAATTTTCTATTTCAAACATTGAAACCAAACCTGCCAAACGCACACCTGCTGCACCCTTCACCACATCAACATTGCAACAGGAAGCAGGAAGAAAACTTGGTTTCAGTGTGAGCCGCACCATGGTGGTCGCGCAAAAACTTTACGAGAGTGGTAAGATTACATACATGCGTACAGATAGTGTGAACCTCTCCGACTTCGCGCTGGATGCTGCCAAAAATGAAATCACAACATCTTACGGTTCTCAATATTCAAAGACACGTCAATTCACTTCAAAAAGTAAAGGTGCTCAGGAAGCGCACGAAGCCATTCGCCCTACGGAAATGAGTGTGCATGAAGTGGCAGGGGATGCAAGCGAACAGCGTCTTTACGATTTGATATGGAAACGCACGCTCGCATCGCAAATGGCAGATGCTGAATTGGAGAAAACTACCGCGACTGTTTCAATAAGCACGATGCAGGATGTGCTTCTTGCAAAAGGTGAGGTGATAAAATTTGATGGCTTCCTGAAAGTATATATGGAAGGCTCAGACGATGAAGTCGAGGAAGAAAACAGCGGCCTGCTTCCACCACTTACTATCGGGCAAAAACTTGCGCTTGCTGAAATTATTTCCACCCAGCGCTTCACCCAAAAACCTGCACGATACACGGAAGCATCGCTCGTAAAAAGATTGGAAGAACTGGGCATCGGTCGGCCTTCTACATACGCACCCACCATCTCCACTATACAACAACGCGAGTATATTGAGAAGAAGGACAAGGAAGGTATTTCGCGCAAGTACGAGGTGCTCACTTTGGACGGCCCCGCTCACAAAGGTGCTGCCACTTCATCCTCACCTTTGGAGAGGGCCGTGGTGCGGTCTGAAGAAAAAACCGAGATGACCGGTGCTGAGAAATCTAAACTTTTCCCCACGGATATAGGCATTGTGGTGAATGATTTTTTGGTGGATCAATTTCCTCGCATTCTCGATTTCGGTTTCACTGCCGCAGTAGAAGCCGAGTTTGATGACATAGCTGAAGGAAAACTTTCGTGGCAGGAAATGATGACGCGCTTCTATTTTCCTTTCCACAAAAATGTGGAGGAAACATTGGAAAGTGCAAGCCGCCAATCGGGCGAACGCGATCTGGGTGTGGATCCAGTATCCGGCAAAAACGTGATTGTGCGCATTGCGCGTTTTGGACCCGTTGTGCAAATTGGTGCTAGCGATGACGAGAAGAAAAAATTTGCATCACTGCGTAAAGAGCAAAGCATTGGCACCATCACCCTTGAAGAAGCATTAAAACTTTTTGAACTGCCGCGCACCTTGGGCGAGTGGCAGGGACAATCCATAAGTGCTGGCCTAGGCAGGTTCGGGCCGTTTGTAAAATGGGGCACCACCTATGCATCATTAAAGCCAAAAGAAGGAGACGACCCCTATACTATTGAAACCGACCGCGCAATTCGGTTGCTGGAAGATAAAATCAATGGGGTGATTGCAAACGAAATCCAGAAGTTTGATTCGCACCCGGATGTCAAAGTCATCAAAGGACGATTTGGCCCTTATATAAAGAGTGGTTCCGAAAACTACAAATTGCCAAAAGGAGCCGACCCGGAAAAAATTTCTATCGAAGAAATTTTGGCGGCAATGGCTGAACAAGACCTGCTTCCCAAAAAAGAGAAAAGAGGAAGATTCGGGAAGAAGGCGGCTGTGAAAAAGGCTCCGGTTAAGAAAGCTGCGCGGAAGAAGAAACCAGAATAGCAATCGCAATCTGAGCCTTCGGGTAAGTGAATTGCCTGTGTGTATTGATAGTATGATTAACAAGAAAATCATCCCGTTCATTCTGCTTCTTCTTTTGTCCTTTATTTAATCCATAGGGCAAGAGGACACCACCGATTATTTCCTGCCAACATGGGCCATCAAACCATCTATTATCGGATCGAGTCATCCTTTTCATCCCTGTTCAGGGATTGATGTGGAAGTGAAGTTGAATTCCCGTTACTCCATACAGGGAGGACTTCATTTTTTGTTGTGGGAACCGCCATGTCCGTCCAGTCATTTTCCATTTGATTGTATAACACAACTTGGAGGCGGAAAAATGAGGGCTGAAGTGAGGAGGTATTTCTTTCCCAAACCAAGCCGGTCGTTGCATGGCCTTTACACTTCACTGGAGTTTTATGGACTTCGATCCAAACAACATATCACAAACGTTACTCTTGTTTATCCGCCTGACTCTTTGGGCTATCCGCATATTTCATTCGCTGAACCTGTCATAAATCGGGAAATTGATGCCACCGGAATTGTCATTCGCATCGGTTGGCAGGGCGCCACTTTTCGTTTTGGAATGGAACCACTGGTGGGTATGGCCATTTATCATGAATGGCGAAGAGATGATACCGAAGGGTTGGTGCAAAGGAGCAATACCGTGCGCATCGAACCCGATATTGGGTTCAGGCTTATCCTGCTGCTGGGAGATAAATTGGTTCGGGAGAAAGGGTAAGACTCCGGCAACAGAGAACAACCGGAAATAGAATGATTCAACAGCAGTGGCCTGCTGCGATTTTCCATCCCGACAAAAAATTTCTCCCCACACACCCAACTCCTGCTATATTCGCGCTCCCAAAATTTAAATAAACAATCAAAACAACACATGAATCGTTACGAAACTGTTTTCATCATTACCCCCGTGCTATCTGATGATCAGGTGGCGGAAACAGTAGATAAGTTCAGGAAGTTTTTGAAAGGAAAAGGTGCTGTATCCAAATTTGAGGACCACTGGGGCCTGCGCAAGCTGGCCTATCCTATCCAGAAAAAAACAACCGGTTTCTATCAACTGTTCGAGTACGAAGCCAAAGGAGATGTAGTAAACCTGCTGGAAGTTGAATTTAGCAGGGACGAGCGCATACTCCGCTTCCTCACTACCAAAATGGAGAAGTACCACCTCCTTTATGCCGAAAGCCGCAGGGCCAAAGGCAGGGAACAAAACGAACAACCTGCTCAAACCCGCACCGAGGCAAGGGCCGAAGCATAAACCCACTACCTAAAACAGATAGAAATTATGGCTGAAGAAATAAGATACCTCAACCCCATTGACATTGAAACCAAGCAGGCCAAGTACTGCCGCTTCAAGAAACACGGCATCAAATACATTGATTACAAGGATGCCAATTTCCTGCTAAAACTCTGCAACGAACAAGGCAAAATAATGCCGCGCAGAATCACCGGAACATCGTTGAAATATCAACGCAAAGTGAGCCAGGCCATCAAGAAAGCCCGCCACCTTGCCCTTATGCCGTACGTGGCCGATATGTTGAAATAATAACCTAACCAGGAGGAACACACCATGGAAGTAATACTGAAAGAAATAATAGAAAAACTGGGCGCCAAAGACGAAATAGTAAACGTGAAACCCGGTTATGCCCGCAATTTTCTAATACCCCGCGGCTTTGCCACAGTGGCCACTGCCAGCGCCAGAAAAATGCACGCTGAGAACCTGAAACAACGCGCCCACAAACAATCGAAAATACTTGGCAACGCCCAGGAAATTGCTGATCAACTCAATGCATTGGAATTGAAAATAGGCACCAAGGCATCGGATACAGGAAAAATTTTCGGTTCGGTAAATACCATCCAGATTGCCGAAGCATTGGCCAAAGCCGGTCATGTTATTGACCGTAAAAGCATCTCCCTTATTGATGATCACATAAAGATGCTGGGCAACTACGAAGCAAAAGTGAAACTTCACAAAGACATTACCGCCATTGTGAAGTTTGAGGTAGTGGCAGAATAAAAGCAAGCCCTGCCAGTAAAAAATATCAGGAACCCCTGTGAAGAAATTCGCTGGGGTTTTTTGTTGCAATAAGAGGGGTTGATAATTACTTTAGAAGATTAGGAAAATGTAAAACTCAAAGAGCCAATGTTGCAAGAAGTAATGATGCGAAAGATTCATCTCGTATTTAGCCACACAAATCTTTTCTCCATTATCCGAAACCAAAGTCTCATCTCATTTAATTTCTTCTAGGTAACTACTCCAACTCCTTGCGCGTCCATAAACCCTTATGATGAAAGCCGCCATTCGTTCCGCCTGCGATCCGCCAGAAGTATTGAGCATCCGCGAGGTGCCTGTTCGAATACCGAAGGACAATCAATTACTTATTCGCATTCATGCCGCCACCGTGAATCGCACGGACTGTGGTGCGTTGTGGGGCAAGCCATACATATTCCGCTTTTTTTGTGGGATGGCCGCGCCTGCGTCATGCCAGCACCGGTTCCGACTTCGCGGGTGTGGTGGAGGCCGTTGGAAAAAAACAAAGCTCAGAGTACCGAACTGCATGCATTTGACATCTAGACCGACCAATACTTTTTCTACATGGTAAACCTTGACGCATCCGGGATGAAATATGTTCAGGTAACCACCAATGAAAACAACAGATTCATTTATCTACGATACAGACTTTTCACTTTGGAAAACAATTGATTGCAATGCCCTTCCTGTTCTTGGTCCGGTGGTGGATGGATAAATTACAATTTCCATGCGCACTACATTTCTGAACACCTGTTCGACCTCGATGATCAAACTCCATCAGCATTGACTACACGCTACACGATGGTGTGAACGTAGACGACCTCAACATCTATGATCTGCAAGGCAACATTGTGCGAACTTTGAAAGTGGGCCGTGCATTTGATCATGTGCTGCTCGACCTAAGCGCACTTGCTGCAGGCGCCTACCTCTATCAGGTGGGTAACCAACCAGCGCAGCAACTCGTGAAATTGTGATTCATCTAACAAGGTGATGAAAATGGGATAGTCAGTTTCCTGGCGAGTGAATTTTTGCTTGTTGCCAATTGCTCATTGTGCACGCTTTCCCGATGAAAAAAAGACCCGCACGCTAGAAATAAAATCCGGAGCATGGTTTAAACGAAAGTGCGGTTGACCTACTTTTCCCGAACCTTATCCAAACCGCACGTCATGAAAAAACCGTGATGCGGAAAGAGGTCCGATCAACTTTCCACCTTCACCTCCGCCACTAAAAACTCCTCCGCCTTCTCCACCATGTTTTTTGAACCAATAAAAAACGGCACTCGCTGGTGCAGGTTCTTGGGTTGGATATTCACTATGCGGCTTTGACCTGTTGACGCCTTACCACCTGCCTGCTCCACGATAAAAGCAAGCGGATTGCATTCATACTGCAAGCGTAGTTTTCCGTCAGGAGATTTTTCAGTAGCCGGATAGATGTAGATACCACCCTTGATAAGGTTGCGGTGAAAATCCGCCACCAGCGAACCTATGTAACGTCCACTATAAGGTCGGTCGGTTTTCTTGTCTGTTTGTTTGCACCATTCAATGTAGGCTTGCACTCCAATTGGCGAACTGTAGAAATTGCCTTCGTTAATGCTGTAAATTTTTCCGTCCTCCGGTATTTTCATCGCGGGGTGTGAGAGGCAGTATTCGCCTATGCTGGGGTCGAGTGTAAAACCATTTACCCCATGACCTGTGGTGTAAACAAGCATTGTGCTTGAACCATAGATCACATAACCAGCAGCCACCTGTTCGATTCCTCGTTGCAGGAAATCATTAACGTTGGCCAAATCACCCACGCTGCTTTTTCGCCTGAACACGGAGAAGATGGTTCCAATGCTCACGTTCACATCAATGTTCGATGAACCATCGAGGGGATCAAAAAGCACAACGTACTTGGCTTTGCGGCACAGTTCACTGTCGAATGCGAAATAGCGCTCGTTTTCCTCGCTTGCGGCACCTGCCACCTGTCCACCCCAGCGCACTGCGTTGAGCAAGGCATGATCGGCAAACACATCCAGTTTCATTTGAGTTTCGCCCTGCACATTGGTCGTGCCTACGGAACCAAGTATATCCTGAAGCCCAGCCTTGTTCACTTTGTGATTCACAATTTTCGAGGCAATTCCGATATCGGCAAGAAGCCGCGTGAGGTCCCCCGATGCGTAGGGAAAATCCGCCTGCTGCTCCATAATAAATTCGCTTAAAGTGATCATGCTCATAATAAGAAAGTCTGCTTTGGGTTATCCCGCCACGAAGTTAGGGCGATGATTCCCGAATGTGGATTCTACCAAAAAACAAAAGCGCAGAATCTGAATTTTTCATTCAACCTCTGCGCTTCAAAATTTTCAGGTCTCCTCGTGAAGTTGAAATTTCTACTATTCAATTTTGTTAATCGGGTTCGCAAGACCAGTATAACTCACCATTTCCATCTTCACAGAGCCTACGGCAATTTTCGCTTTTGCAAGAATCGGCAGATGGTTGGCATCATCAGTAACCCACACCATCAGGTCTTCTTCTTTTTTAAAAACTCGGCCGGTTGACATCACTGGGACGAACTTCAAGCAATTGAATTTTCCGGCATCCACTTTAATGGTTTCCTTGCCTTTATATTTCATTTTGAGCGGATACACTTCGTCATCAAGAATGGAATAGATGGTAAAGATGTCGCCCGCTTTGGCTTTGGAAAAGTCGAGTGTGCGGGCATAGAAGTAAGATGAAATCATATCCTGAACAAAGTCTGGTGTCATGTAAGATTCTTTCTTATGATTAGTCATACCCCTGCGCTCTGCATCGAACGTGTAGTCCTGAAAAATTTTGTAACCGCCCTCATCGCAGTTTCGGATAAAGCGATGCGAGAATATTCCTTCCTTATCAATATAACTCTCGTACTTATCCCGCACCTTGAAAAACCAATCGAACGACCCAATGCTGCGGCCTTCGCCCACCACATGAAAAACATCGCGGCCTTTAATTTTTTCTTTCCCGTCTTGCACACTTAGTGTAGCCACTCCTGCATTGATAAGGCCGTAGTGCAATCGGTAGTTCACCACTTCACCGACTTTAAAAGCGGAGTTAACATGTGTGCGAAGGCTGAGCTTTGGCAGCAGTTCCAGTTTCACTTTAGGGGGTTTGTAACTCTGCGAGAAGGCAGAAGCCATTATGGCAAGTAAAAGGGCTAACACAAAAATTATCTGTTTCATTTTGCTGTGCATTTCAAAGCATGATCCAAAAAAGTTGGTTGAAGCGTAAACGCGGTAGTTGTAAACGAAGGTAATGACATTACGCGGCCCAGGTACTAATTACCACACGGGCAACTGCACCCGATGCGAGGAGCACACCAATGAGTACATGACTGATTTTTTTCATACCGCTTTTATTCCCGATGTTCACGCTTTCCTAATTTTTTTTAAATATGGAATTGATAACGCTTCTACAAAGTTGAGAACCTGTCCGGTGCTCAGCGTTATATGTTTTTGGTGAAAAGTTGCAGTATTCCACTGAATATGGGGCGGCATCTATAGATGTGGCAAATCGTTTAAGATGGAAGTGGGAATTTTCAGAGTGCTCCCCGGTGGCTGGAACCTGCCGAGGCTAAGTTTAATGCCTGCTCTAAACGAGTTGCAATTCCAGATTCCCATCTTCTCTAACCGTATTCTATCAGCCGTTAGCCGAAATCCAATTGTTTCAAATTTGGTGACCAGAAGTTCAGAAATGTATGTAACCTTGAAGACAAGGACGAGAAACTGTGAGGGTGTTGCCAAGCCAGTTGATGCAGGAAGCGGTTGAAAAAAACCGCGCTTTCGCAATGTGAACACGCACTCAAAAACTCAGCAAATAACTCATCCCACGCGAGAAGTCGTGAACACCAGGATCCTGATTCCAATTAGCGTAAAGTTTCGCGAAAGGATTTACAGATGACGTGTTCATTTCAATTAAATCCAATCGGATTTTTGAAAACCTGCAAACTGCTCAAATCCTTACTTCCTTTATCTTCGTCCTTTTCCCGGCCATTAACCTAACAAAATCTATGACTGATCTTATTCGCTTTTCCTTCCACCGCATTTTTCTTTCTGCTGTTTTTGTAATTGTTTCCGGTTGCGCGTTTGGCGTCACTGTAACTGTAAATCTGTTCGACAGTTATGGTGACGGTTGGAACGGTGCCAACTGGGTCATCTACAATTAAGCGGGCACTTTCCAGGCGGGCAACACCCTCAACAATGGTTCATCGGGGTCGAACAATGTGAGCCTCAACAATGGCTGATACTTCATTGTGGTGTCCGGTGGAACTTATCCCGATGAAGTTTCGTGGACCGTGGTTCAAAGTGGCAACACACTGGCCAGCGGAGGTCCAAATTCTATCGGTTATTTCTCCATCAACACTCCCGGTTGTGTTCTTGTTCCGGAAGGAAACCAGTTGCTTCAACTCTTCGACAGCATGAATAACGGGTGGAACAGCGCCTTTTACTCCATCACCAACAGTGCGAATGCTGTCGTGGCAAGCGGCACACTGAGCAGCGGCAGTTACGGCCAGGTGATGCTGGCCTTGCCGGATGATTGCTACACGGTGAATGTCACCAATGGTTCCAATCCGTCACAGGTCAGTTGGTCCATTACCGGAAGCAGCGGGTCACTGGCATCGGGATATACAGGCGCAGCTTCGCTCTACGTGGGGACTCCCACTTGTGCCGAAGGTGTGTATCGTGTCGTGATGAATGATTCATCCGGTGACGGATGGGAGGGAGGCGAGTGGACGATAACCGGCACCTTAAATGTTGAGTACGGAAACGGAACGCTGTACGATGGTTTTACAGGAATTGAAACACTGAGCCTGCCACCCGATTGTTACACCATGCAGATTTACGGAGGTAGTTATCCGCTGGAAATAACGTGGTCGCTGGTTGAAGTGATCAGCGGAATCACCATCATAAGTGGGAACAGGCAATTCAGGCTACGTGAGCTTTGAAATCGGCAACGCTCCCTGCCAGAATGATTTTGTTTTGAACGAGGGAGAATTTTCGATTGAACTCTATAACAGCAATGACCTCTATGGTCAAATCAGCATCATCAATACCTATGGTGAGGAAGTTTACTTTACGATCTTCAATACCCCCGATTACAGTTTTGATATCATTACGCTGCCCATGGGTTGCTACACATTCCAGTTTTCCACCACGGCCAGTTCTGCAACTTACATCATGCAGGGATGGAATGGCCTGTACAAAAACGGAAGCGTGGTGAGCAACAACTACTTCGCGTTTTGCCATGAAGGAATTACACGTGGTTGTATGGATGCCACCGCGTGCAATTTCAATTCCGGAGCTACCATTGATGATGGGTCGTGTTGTTATGGTGTTTGCACCCATGTGCAGATGCAGGATGTGGGTCCAGCCAATTTCAACTGGTCGCTTTTCCGCGAAGGTGATTTGGTGACGAAGCACAAAGGCGCGTTTGATGGTGTTGCCTGTTTCGACCCAAGTTGCATCTACATCATCTCGATGAACGATCCCACGGGCCAAGCTGGTGGCGGTGCCCATCTTACACTCAGTGATGCAGTTACCGGAATGGTGTTCAGTGAAGCGGAAATGAATACCGGGCTGGGGTACTCTGAAAGAATTGGCGTTGGTTATCGCACCGGATGCACTGATATGACTGCAACTAACTACGACCCATTGGCAGTGTGCGATAATGAAACATGCTGCTATGAAAACCCTGTTACGTTCAGTATTAGCCTGCTGGGAAGCGGCAACAATGGCTCCGTGTACATCTATACCCTTGATGAAGTATTTGTGGACCTGGTGAACATGCCGAACGGTTATTTCAGCGAAAAGGATTTGTGCCTTGCAGCAGGGTGCTACAAGTTTCAGTTTCACTGGCCGGCAAATGTGTACAACGTAACCGTGACACAGGGTGATACGGAGTTGCTGAACCTGACCTATGTACAAAACCAGCAGTGGTATGAGTTCTGCGTGGAAGACCTCGATGCCGGGTGCATGGACGATTCATCGTGTAATTACGATGAAACTGTCGTGATTGACAATGCAGGATGTTGTGCCGCGAATTGCATGAACTTCAGTTTCGATTACCAGTTGCACAACATTAGTTCGGATTTGTATTGGGAATTGTTCGACTCCACAGGCACAAAAATTTTCGGGGCGGAAGCCGATGGTAACCTTGATCTATGCCTGCCGGATGGATGCTACACCCTGCATCGTGAAAATGTGGTATCGAGCAATAGCAACTTTGTTGTGACACACCTGAACACGGGAGAAATTGCTACCAGCGGATTTATGAATTACCAAAACGTGAATTTTAATTTCTGCATGTACAACCGTTTGGGATGTATGGATGTGAATGCCTGCAACTACGATGCTGAAGCCACATCGGATGATGGTAGTTGCTGTTTCAACACCTGCGCAAAACTTTATCTTATTGATTTTGGCAACGATGGTTGGGAAGGCGCAAGCATCCTTCTTAAAAACGTCCACGGCTCATTGTTCAGCGGAACATTGGCAGAAGGAGATTCACTTGTTATTGATCTCTGCCTGGATTCGGGATGTTATGGAGTAGAAGTTTATGGGGCATGGGATGGAGAATCACTGTGGCAGCTGAAGCAGGGGGACAACATTATTGCAAGCGGCACTCCAGCAGCACTTACATCATTCACCATCGGTATTCCCACTCCGGGATGCACTGATCCACTGGCCTACAATTTCAGCAACGATGCAAACTGTGATGATTGCTCTTGTGATTACACATGCAAAGCAGACTTCAACAACGACTCAGTTGTGTCAGTTGGCGATTTCCTGATTTTACTCGCATACTTCGATTGCCAGGAAAATTGTTGCCGCTGGGACCTCACTTATAATGCGGACATTGATGTGCAGGATGTGTTGCTTTTTACTTCTGCGTTTGGAGTTTGTCCGTGATGTCAGCGGATGCGAAATGGATGTGCTTCAGTTGTAAAAACCCATTTCTCCAAATCCAGCGCACTCTTATCTGCAAAAAGCAGGTAGGCATATTTCAATGTTTCAGCAAAGAAGAAACTTTCCATTGAGTCACTGAGTTTTCCGGTAAGCACATTACTCATGGCTGCATAACCCGCTTCGGTTTTGCATTGTGTGAGGATGTCGTTGGTCATGTCTTCACCCATGCGCAGGTATTGGTGGTCATGTGTTAGTCGGTAGAGATAAAAACAACTCTCAATATTTTCTGGCCGCAATGGATAGCCGGCATGAAGCACACTGTCTGTTCTGAAATCAAAAACTTCCGGTTCAATGCCGCACTTTGTCCACATGTAGTAATTCGCTTCCTGAACTTTTCTTGCTGTTTCTATATCGCCTGCGTATGCAAGAAGTCCTGCATAAAAAGCATCGAGTGCTCCATAATGAGAATGGGTTTCTTTTCCTGATTTCATTCTTGCATGGGTGAAGAAGGATCCATGCGGAGTTTCTTTCAAAAGATAATTTAATACTGCTGCATTGGAAATTTCCCATGCTTCTTTGAAATCTTCATCACCGAAAAGTTTCCAGCCTTTGTACAAATACTCGTAATACGAATCAATCAACCCGCTGATGTGAGTGCTTTTGTTTTTCCACTTTCCGCAGCGCACATTTATTTCCGTTCCCACCAACCCAATTTTGCTTCTGCGGGCAAACACTTCCATGATGGCTTTCTTGCCCGCCTTGTAGTAGGCGGAGTCACCAGTGAGCTGGGTAAGTTTGCCGAATTCAAGAAACAACGTTCCTATTTCAGCAGGGTTGCTTACCACACCTTTCACTGCGCCTGTTTCAAGATTGATGTAGCGCCAGGGCATTCCCGTTTTTGTATCAAATGCCGGAAGCAAACGTTTGCCAAGTTCGTGAGCAAGTTCAAGAAATTTTTTGTCACCATCCAACTCATAAGATGATTGCAAACCACCGAGCAGGCGAATAGTAATTTCAAAAACCTGAACATCAATGTCCACATCAAAACTGAGTTTTGAGAAGACAAGTTCCTTTGCTTCGCTTGCTTCATCATCCAGCCCAAGCAAGTAGAAAGTATCGAAGGCATCTACAGGTGTCATCAGCAATGAAGTGCCGTACCAATTATGACCCTTCTTACTGATGGGCTTGAGGGCATCATCGCCCCACGCATATTGTTTGTAACCAGACCATGCATGACGACAAGCATCCTTTACTTTTTCACACATCGCTTCTTTTTCCTGCAATGTCATTTGTTGTGCGAAGCAGTGAGTTGCAAACACGAATGCGGCAATGATGAGAATTATTTTTTTCATGGTATTGATAACTAGTGTAACGCTTCACTAGGTATGTACTGAAAACAAGCGTCTGGATAAATTTATACTTGCCTTGAGATAGGCAGGGGACTTACGCTTGGATTTTCTTTTGCTCCAAATTGTTCACTTGAAAGCATCCAATCCCGTTACATCCATTCCTGTAATGAGGAGATGAATGTCGTGTGTGCCTTCGTAAGTAATCACACTTTCAAGATTGCACATGTGCCGCATGATGGGATATTCATTCGTGATTCCCATTGCTCCGAGAATTTGCCGTGCCTCACGGGAAATTTCCAAAGCCATGTTCACATTGTTTCTTTTCGACATTGAAATCTGTGCGCTTGTTGCACGACCTTCATTGCGCAATTGGCCAAGGCGATAGGTCATGAATTGCGCCTTAGTGATTTCAGTTATCATCTCAGCAAGTTTTTTCTGTTGCAGTTGAAATGTACCAATGGGTTTGCCGAATTGCATACGCTCTTTTGCGTAGCGCAATGCCACATCATAACAATCAAGTGCCGCACCTAGAGCGCCCCACGCAATTCCGTAACGGGCAGAGTCCAGGCAACCAAGCGGAGCACCCAGTCCGCTCTTGCCGGGAAGGAGGTTCACCTTGGGGACCTTCACATTATCAAAAATCAACTCGCCCGTGTCGGAAGCGCGTAAACTCCATTTGCCGTGCATGGTGGGAGTTGAAAATCCTTCCATGCCACGTTCCACTATCAACCCGTGAATCCTTCCTTCTTCACTTTTTGCCCACACCACTGCAAGTTGTGCAAATGGTGCGTTGCTAATCCACATTTTGGCTCCATTCAAAAGAAGGTAGTCGCCTTGGTCCTTGAAATTGGTCACCATGCCTCCCGGATTGGATCCGTGGTCGGGTTCAGTCAATCCAAAGCATCCTATCCATTCTCCACTTGCAAGTTTGGGCAGGTATTTTTTTCGTTGTTCCTCGTTTCCGTATTTCCAGATTGGATACATCACTAAGGAACTTTGGACAGATGAAGTCGAGCGCAGTCCACTATCGCATCGTTCCAGTTCCTGCATGATGAGGCCATAAGAAATCTGGTCGAGTCCGGCCCCTCCGTATTCCGTGGGGATGTATGGACCAAAGCCTCCAATCTCAGCAAGTCCTGCGATGAGGTGTCTCGGAAAAATTCCATCTTCCCATGCTTTTTCTATGATGGGCGAAACTTCTTTTTTCACCCAGGCCCGCGCAGTTTCGCGAATGAGTTTGTGTTCTGGCGTGAGTAAGTCATCGAGCTGATAGTAGTCGTGTCCTTGATAAAGATCTTGTCGCATTCTGAAATTTTTCCGTGAAAATTTGTTGGGGTGGCGAAAGTAGCAAGCTAGCGAATAGTGAAATCACTCCAAACCGGAGAAGAGCATCTGCATGTCGGGATTGTCTTCAATCAACCATGGTCCATCAAGATCGGCCCAATCGCAAAGTGGAGCAAGTGCTTCTCCAGCATTGCATCCCACTGATGATTCGCTCATGCACCCAATGAGAATTTTCAAACCGAGCGACTTAGCTTTTGAAATCATTTCCATGGCTTCGCTCAATCCACCGCATTTCTGCAATTTGATGTTGATGCCGGAAAAACTTTCGGCCAGCGAATCAATGTCGCTCAATCTCTGGCAGGCTTCATCTGCAATCACAGGGATGTTCATTTCGTCTTTTAGTCTCCGGCTTTTCACGCGGTCGTTTTTATGAAAGGGTTGTTCAATCAAAACGCACCCTGCAGTTTCAAGTTGTTTCGAAAATGCAATAGCATCTTCAACATCATTCCATCCCTGATTGGCATCTATGGCAAATGGTAAATCTGAAAATGATTTAAAGTCAGAGAGCATTTGTTCATCATCCGTTCCATTCATCTTTAGTTTGAAAAACTGAAAACCATTTTCCAGAGCGTGATTGATTTTCAGTTTCATTTCATCGCGAGAACAAATACCGATGGTGTACGTGTGTGGAATAATTCTTCCGCGATCTACAACGCCAGGAAGATGGAACGATGAAATTTTTTCAAATGATGATTTCTCACGGAGTCTTGCGGACAAATTCCAGAGCGCCACATCAAGTGCTGCTTTTGCGGGCATGTTGCCTTCATGTTTTTTATTAAGCTGAGCCATAAAGGCCGGAATTGAATCGGGCAATTCCAATCCATCGTGTTTTACTTTTTCAAAAAATGCAATTGTGCTTTCAATATTGTCGGGCAGGTAAGGAGGCAATGCTGCTTCCCCATAACCGATCAGGCCATCAAATCGCAATCGTAAAAAGACCACATCGGTATGTGTACGAACGCCATGCGCTATTTGAAACGGAAATCGGAATTTAAGTTGGTGAGTAACCCAATCGAGGTGGATTTGCATAAACATGACTATCTCACGATGACAAACGTCTGGGTAGAACTGAATTCAGAATTTGCAATTCGCATAAAATAAAAACCTTCAGCAATTTCGTGAACGGGCAGGCGGATGAACGTTTCGTTTTTCAGCTCCCTTCGCAAAACAGTTTTTCCGCTGAGATCAACAATTTCAATCATAGTGTTCATCGGTATTGTTTGCGGATTTTGGGAAAACACCAGGTTCACTGCTTCGCTCGCAGGATTGGGATAGAGATAAAATTCAAGCGATGCGGCAACAGGGAACTCCTGCACTTCTGTCGAGATATTCAATTCTTTCGTCACGAGTTCAATATCATCAATACCCAATGCACCGGTTGCTGCACCTTCATCATCACCAAACAGAAAAGCGAAATGCTGGATGTGGCCAAGGTCAATGTTTGACCCGTTGGTAAGAAAATCATGGATTGGAATGCGAATGGTGCAGAATTCGTTTTGCCAGCCCACGCCTGGCACGGGGCCTGTGCCGCCAAACAACGATCCGTAGCCAACAGTGTCACCAAGGGAATTGAACAAGATAAGGTAACCATTATCCCAACCATCACCATACTCATCATACATGAACACATCCACATCAGTGCAGGGTTCGCCCGAAGCGATGGTAAACTCGTAGGAACCGGTGGTGCTGTAATCAATGTATCCCGGAATTTCAAAAAAAGTTTCCGATGGAAATAATGTTCCTGCCACTTCAACAGTGTAGTCGCCATCAGGCAGGCAGAGGTGAAGCTCACCGCCTTCATCGCGCTGGTAAGTCTGTGTGATGGTGCCATACGGGGCTATATTGATAACGGAGGTAGTGTTGTCCTGGTCCTTCAGTTCCACCGAAAAGGTGATAGGGCCGTTTATAGTCACATTGTAAGGATGCCGGGTGAGTTGACAAGCGCGAAAACTGAAGTAATCGTAGAGCCCGAAATTGATGTCACCTGTTCCATACCTCACGACATCATTTCCCTCCCAACTGAAAACTTCGCTGTTCGGGTCGTCATCGAAACGGGCGCGTGTCATGCCATTGGAGGGTTGGCCGGGGTCGTATCCAAAGGAGTTGTTTACGTCCTGCATAATAATTTCTGTGGGCGAAGTATTTCCCCAGTCAATGGAAAAACCCGCGCTTGAGGTTTGTGTTTCAGGCATGGATTCGAAATCATCCATTACCAACTTCTCAGTAAAATATCCATCGCGGTATTCGTTCGATATCACTACTGCATCATCAATACCCATAGGATGAAAAGTGGAATAACTTCTTGTAAAAAAATCTTTTGCTGCACCATTTTCTTTCACATAAAGTTCGCACAGCGCGAGGAAGTACGATTTCACTACCGGATGAACCTGTGCTTTTGAAATAAGATTGGGACCACTGGCAAGACTGTCAGGCCATTCTTCTGAACTATCGAAACCGTGAAAAACTTCGTGGCCGGCACCATGTAAATAAGTGAGTTGCCTGTTGCCTGTTGCCCGTTCAAAAATGGTTAGAGGCTGGTAGTAACCATCAGCAGCAAAACCACTGGCATCCGTATCGGCCCCACCAAGAAATTGATGATAGCTAACATCCATAGGATTGGTGAACTCAGCGCTGAACCATGCCACAGGGCAAATGCTGCTTATCACACTCACATCTTCCCAAGCAAATTGTGCGGAAGTATTTTCTCCATTGCGAAGCCTTGTGTATGCCCGCACGGGAGTTTCGCCACCAGTGCTATGTCCTGTCCATGCCATGTGATGGTGGTCAATTTTACCGTTGAGCACACCGCTGAACAGCGTGGACTGGAAGGCCAGAAGATGATCAATGTTTGCAATCAATGAAAGTGATGAGGTATTTGTAGCTGCAGGATTGCCAGTGCCCACATCGTTCCAATGCGACATTACGATGTAGCCATAGGAGGCTATGTGTTCGCCCAGGTAATCGTAGTACGTGTATTCGTGCGTCCAGCCATGGGAAATAACTACAAGTGGCAGCGTGGCGAAATCCGAAATGTTTGAGGGATACCATATTCGCTTGGTAAGCTCTTCTTCATCGGTCCAATCTTGTGTGCTCACTTCAAATTGTCCGGGTTGCGTAATGTTATGCACGACAAAAAATCCTGCATCGTTAAATCCATCAATAAAGTCGGGTGCGGATAGTTGCCCGTTTCCGTCCACATCAATCACCACATCGTAACCGAGCCCTATTCCTGAAAAAGGCAACGCACTCAACTCTCCTGCCGAGCACAATAAATTAGTGTTGGCTTGAACATTAGCAGCAGTAAATGAAAAACTTTGTTCACCAAATGCAGTGATGTCATTAAGGGCAGGATCGCTTATCCATTGAGCAGCACTTTTATCATTCACCACAAACACTTCTGCAGTTACTCCGTTAGCGGCCGGGTGCAATTGGGCATCAATGGTGAAGAGCACATCCTGATCCATGTTAAAGGTGGCAGGGCGATGAAAGAACGGAAATTCATTCAATTGAAATCCTGCAAGCTCCACTTCGGTTTGTGCGAATGAAGCCACGGAGATGCAGAGAAAAATATAAGTATAAACTTGCCTCATTTGAGGATGGATTTTACACAAACGTAGAACAACTTCAAGCAGCAGAGAACAAATCTTCGTTGTTGCGGTTGGCCTCATACCAATGATCCATTGGCAGATTTTTGACGAGGCTGGCATTAACAGCCAAGGCATCGCAGCGTTCGTTCATGGGATGACCAGCATGGCCTTTTATCCACACAAAATGCACTTTGTGATTTGCTGCCGCCAGCAGATAGCGTTTCCATAAGTCAGCATTCTTTTTTTTCCTGAATCCTTTTTTCACCCAGGAGTCAAGCCATTTTTTTTCGACTGAATTAACCACGTATTGCGAGTCGCTATAAACAGTGACCTCACAATTTTCTTTTTTCAGCGATTCGAGCGCGGCTATCACTCCCATCAGTTCCATCCTGTTGTTGGTGGTAAGGCGGAATCCACCGCTCATTTCTTTGTAATGAGCACCACTTTGCAGGATTGCACCGTAGCCGCCCGGGCCAGGATTTCCAGTTGCAGCACCATCGGTATAGATTGCAATTTTGCTCATCCTACGAGGTATGAAATGTTGCTTGAAAAAAGTTTCACTGATATGGCCAGAAGAATAATGCCGAATAATTTTTCCACCACCGCAATCCCTCCGGCACCAAGAATTCGTTCTATAGTTCCGGTGAGTTTCAACACCAGAAAAATTAGCGGCATGTTGAGCGCAATGGCAACAAGAATGTTGGGGAGCTCGTATTCGGCACGCAGCGAAATGAGGGTTGAAAAGGTTCCTGCTCCTGCAATAATTGGAAATGCAAGAGGCACAATGCTCGCAATTTTTTCGCTGCCTTGTTTCTGTTTGAAAAGTTTGATGCCGAGAATCATTTCCATGGCTATGAAGAATAAAATGAATGAGCCCGCTACTGCGAATGAGTGAACGTCCACACCAAAGAGGCCTAGGAATTTTTCACCGATAATGAGGAAAACAACCATCAGCAGAAGCGAAACCAAGGTGGTTGTCCAGGGCTGAATATTCCCGCTTTTTTGTTTGATATCGAGAATGATGGGAATGCTTCCAATGATATCAATCACGGCAAACAGCACCATGAAGCAGGAAAATATTTCTGTCCAACTGAACATGTGCGCAAAGTTGGAGAATTGTTGAGTTGGTGTCCCGAGGGCTATCGGGATGGCGAGTTACTCTCAACTCTCATTCCGATAGCTATCGGGACTTTACTTATTAGTCAACAGATCTTCGATTGCTTTTGGAAAGTGTTTCATTTCTAAAGCGCGCACTTTCATTTCAATATCCTTTGGCGAATCCGTTTTCATGACCGGTATGCGAGCCTGGAAAATGATATCACCCTCATCGTAGTTTTCATTTACGTAATGAATGGTGATGCCCGTTTCGATTTCGCGCGCTGCGTGTATTGCTTCATGAACGTGGTTGCCGTACATTCCTTTTCCTCCGAATTTTGGAAGAAGAGCAGGATGGATGTTTATTATTCTTTTATCAAAAGCCCGGATAAGATGTGCCGGAACTTTCCAAAGAAATCCGGCAAGAACAATGAAGTTTACTCCATGTGAGTTAAGCACATCAGAAAACATGTCGCCCTCCCTGAAATTTTCTTTGGTGATGATATAGCTGGCAATGTGATTTTCATGGGCAATTTTCAAAACACCTGCATCCGCTTTATTCGAGGCAACCAAAACAACTTCAACAACTTCTGAATTGCGAAATTGATCAATGATATTTCTTGCATTGCTTCCAGCACCGGAAGCAAGTATGGCCATGCGATAATTCACAACAGAAAAAATTTGCGGGTGAAAATAGAGGGATGAAAAACATCAACCCGGAACACACGCGGTGCAACCTGATTTTGGGAGTGCGGGTCTGTGCTTTTACCTGCATAACATTTTTAAATTTTTGAAACCAATGCTACACACTAAGAGTTTGGCGGACGAGTACGATTTTACAGGGCCGCTTTGGAACAAGTACTTTACAGATACCCGGAAGAGTGTTCGTTTTCCGCGCGGATACAAAGAGGTAAGCATGAATGACTGCGAGGAGTGCGCGGACAATTAACGAGGTGGCACATCAAGCCCGGATTATTAAACCAAAAAAGAAAAGACCTGTGTGAAATAACACAGGTCTTTTTGTTTTCTACTATTTAAACGGGTTTAGAATTCAGCAGGAGGCACAACGTTCACTTTTGATTCTTTATAGGTCTCCTTCATGTTGTCAAAATGCCTCTGGTATTTATCTAAATCGGGATCATCGGGATACGATTGTTTCACCTCTTCCAGTTGTTTATCCATTTCGGCTTGGAGCAGCAGGAGCTTTTCATCCTTAGGAAAGTATTGCATAAGGGTTTCCATGATGCGCAGGTTTACCTGCACCTGGAGAGTATAATCGCTGTTGATTTGTGAAACGTATTTGTCTTCCAGTGTTTGGTAATACTCCATGTCATCCCGGTTTATTTCAAAAAGGCGCTCGGCATATTTTCTTCCGTTCAGGCTGTCACCGGCATCAAAATATCCTTCTATCAGCGGAAGTATAACGCGATCGAATGGTACATTTTTTTCCGGCATCACTTCGAATGCTTTATCCAACACATTTATGGCCGAGTCGCTTTTGTTTTCGCCAATCAATGCCTCGGCAAGGTTGGAGAACTGGAGGCGCATATTGGTGGTCATGCGCCTGTTGTTTTCATCCAGGTACAAATCCTCTGTGTCCATGTTGCCCCACTGAAAATCGTTCATCAGGTTGTTGTACATCAGCTCTGTTTGCACTCCGCCATCAACGTTTGGGTTGGAGCGTTGGTAATGAAGAATAGGAACAAGGCGGTATGCAAGGCCTTCCAGTTGGAAGTAAGGTTCAAGTCCCATATACGCTTCAGGGCCGGTGGTGACAGCGAAGTACACCGGGCGTTCGAAATTCCGGTTGTTGCGAATAATATCAAGCACAGCCAATTGGTTTTTGGTGATGTGCGTGGTAGAACCGCTGCCTATTTTCCATTGAATGGAAGTGACCACTGAGTCGCCCTCGGCAGCCAAAGACCGAAATTTTTCTGCCACGGCAGGATCTATATCCATCTTGAATTTATAGGTGGGCAGGTAGTTGTATTTGCGGCCATCGCCCATTTCGTCCACCTTGGTATTGTCCAGCGCAATGTTCATGGCCACGTCCACATCCAGGTAAGCATCATTGGTATTGCGGTCGTGGCTTAGCAACACAATATCGCGGGTTCCCTGCCGGTACATGGCTTCCTTCATGGTGATGGGCACCGGGGGCGATTTGTAGGCCTGCATCTTCATCTGGTCTATATACCAATCGGTGTTAAGCAGCGAGAGGTTTACAATGCGTACATCCGTCCGGTAATCTTCCACTTCCTGTGCGTACCACAGCGGGAAAGTGTCGTTATCACCATTGGTGAAAATGATGGCGTTGGGTTCCAGCGTATCGAGATAATTCTTGGCAAAGTCAACCCCTGTTCTTCGCTTTGCGCGGGTGTGGTCGTTAAATCCCTCCGCAATCATTATATAAGGAGCGGGCAGGCAGAGGACAGTGCACACTACCCCCTTCATCATATCCATTCCCCTTAACTGATTCATGGCTGTTGCAGCGGTGAAAAGCGCAAGCGTAATAATGCTGATGAAGCCGAGCGAATAGCCAAAGGCATGACTATCGCGGCTCAATACTGTTTCCATCAGGTAGATAAATGCGGTTCCTCCCAGCAGCATGGCGGCCAGCACTCCCAATTGTTTCCAGGTCATGTTGGTGGCTGCATAATAAAGAGCATAAACAGCGAGGCCAATCCAGAAGGCAAAGGCATAGAACGAACCGGAGTAAGCATAATCGCGTTCGCGGGGTTGCTGGGGTGTCTGGTTCAGATAAACCACAATGGCCAATCCGGTGAGAAGAAATAAAAGTGTTACAACCGAAAAATCTTTAGGGTGGCGCACCAATTGAAAAATCAAACCAATAAGCCCGAGGATCAGTGGCAGGTAGTAGTATTTGTTAAAGCCCTTGTTATTGGTTACACTCTCCGGCAGGCGGTCGCGGTTGCCCAGGCGTTGCTCATCAATTTTTTTGATTCCGCTCAGCCAGTTGCCCTCGCGAAAATCTCCTGCCCCCTGCATGTCGTTTTGTTTTCCAGCGAAATTCCACATGAAGTAGCGCAGGTACATCCAGCCCACCTGATAGCGAAGGAAAAATGTTTTGTCTTCCACAAAGTTGGGCACCAGTTGCCGTTCCAAACTTTTAATCTGCGCCTGTGCATTGATAAGGCTATCCTGGTACTGCTGCCCCACCGGTTGTGGCAAATCGTAGCGGGTCATTATGTAGTTGTACTTGCGCTCGTTGTATTTAATAGAATCGAGGCGGTCTTCTTTCCGCTCCAGCTTGAGGCGGCCTGTGGGGGTGTTGTAACCCTGGTAATCGCTCCATGTTTTGTAATCGCGCACGTGGCTGGCAGTGCCGCTGTGCATCCGCGGGAACAGGGTGCAGTAATCCGGATCGTACACTGGTTTGGTTCTCCGTTTCTCGCCACTATCAATGTATTCCGCCACAATTTTAAAGCCGCTGCCTTTTTCTTTCACGTATTGGTCGGCTTCGTATTTATCGCGGGCGGAGAGCACGAATTTGTCGCTGGTTGTTTTCACCGAAAACGATTTTACCCAAACCGGAGGACCATCTTTAAAAGGTTCTTCGAGCATGGGTGTGTTCCAGTATGGGCCGGAGAGCAGCGGGCGGTCTCCGTATTGTTCGCGGTTGAGGTAGGCCAACAGTGCAAACAGGTTTTCGGGATTGTTTTCGTCCATTGGCGGATTGGCGGCCGAACGAATAACAATAACCGCAAAGGTGGAATAGCCGATAATGGCCATGGTTACGCCCAATATCAATGTATTAAGAATGAAGCGCCCCTTCTTTCTTGACCACCAAAGACCACCCACAATGGCTCCAATAACAAGAAGGCAATACACAATGGTTCCGCTGTTGAAGGGCAGCCCCATGCCGTTTACAAAAGTGCGCTCGAACCATCCGGCAATTTTCACCAGCCCCTGTATTACACCCACCTGTATAAGCCCCAACAGAAGCAGGGAAATGAGGAAGGTATAAACCACGCCCAGCTTGGTTACGGGGTACTTCTTGAAATAGTAAACGAAACAGATAGCGGGTATGGCAAGGAGGTTCAGCAAGTGAACACCTATGCTAAGGCCCATCATGTAGGCAATGAAAATTATCCACCGGTTTTCGTTGGAGATAATGCCTCTTTGCTCTGCTGCTTCCATGTTGCTCTCCCACTTGAGTATCGCCCAAAAAACAATGGCGGTGAAGAGGGACGACATTGCATATACCTCGCCCTCGGTGGCGCTAAACCAGAATGAATCGCTCCATGCATAGGCCAGCGCCCCGATGAGTCCGCTGCCAATGACCGCAGCCATTTTTCCGCGATTTAGCACACCGCTTTGGTCGGCAATTTTTTTGGCGAAGTGGGTGATGCTCCAATAGAGAAAAAGGATGGTAAACGATGCGGCCAGCACGGAAACCATGTTCACCAAAAAGGCCACATCCTCCTTGGCCCCGAAGATTGCAAACACTCTTGCAATCAACATAAAAAACGGGGCACCTGGGGGGTGGCCCACTTCCAGCTTATAGGCCGATGCTATAAACTCGCCACAGTCCCAGAAGCTCATGGTGGGTTCCACGGTAAAGAAATAAGTGAGGGTGGCTGCCAGCCAGACCATCCAGCCGGTGATGATGTTGATGCGTTGGAAATTCATGCGGGGGCGAATATATTGATGTGGGGAAGTGATGATGAATGATGTGCCCGCCTCTCCGCCTTGCAACTGGGCAGGCACTGATCATAGAAAAAGGCAAAGACTGGATGAGCGAGCACCCACCCTGCAAGGTGATAAACTACGTGGCCAAACAAACGGGAGGAAAGTTTGAGAAACGCACATTGATTGACGGAACGGGCTGGGTGGTGAAACGGGTTGGATAGATTTGCGTGGGAAACCTCTCTCAATGCCACTGAAAAGCACGCGATTGATGAAGATTTTGGGGCGGGAGTATCTCTGATAAGTAATTAACTGCAATAAATGGCGACAGTGCTACACCCGATAATTTTTATAAAAAAGACATAACGAGCGACTGGTGCAAGAATTAGTTAAACTTATTTTCAACGGAATTAAAGCTCTCTACAAACTTCTGTTTCCAACTAAGGTGACAACTCCTGTTCTTGCTTACGCAGAAGACGATCAACCAAAAATCAGAGTTCAATTTGAGGACTTCATAATTGACAACTTTGACATTGCCCCGATTTGGGAGTTTGCACTTGATGAGGCAGGAGAAGATGGACAAGATGAAACGACTTTACGGCCTTGTTTCGGTTTAGCGGTTGCTGACCCAGCAGACGGACTTAGTGTAGTAAAATCGGAATTCTTAACCGCAGCAGGAAAAAAGTTTTATGGACTTTGCACTCCTGCGTTTGAATTTAGGTTGGACGAAATTCAACCTTACATGTTTACTGACAACGGAATGCTTTCATTTTGGTTTGGCATGTTAGAGCCGACACAACAATCAATTGACGAGTTATACAAACAGTTTAATGAAAACAAAGACACACTATTTCCAATCAAGTTCAAATCAGTTGTCCCGACAAAAGGGGCAAAACTACAGGGACAAATTGATGATTTTATGTGGCGACCCATTGACGGAGAAACGGTAATTACTATAAAATAACTGACGATGACGCCTCGGACGATACACCTTTGGACGAACAGTTTTCCACCACTAATAAGGGGTTTGCGATAGCGGAGGTTCCGTGCTTCGCAGACACTTTTGCGTGAGGTGGAAGCTCAATGCTCCGCATCAACATTTGTGGTGAAAACCGCCACCTTCGCCAGGCCGCAAAATGTCAGGCCCTCCCACAAAAAAGTTGAGCCACCGCACAAAACACACTTTCGTTTTTTTACGGACACACAAGCCAGCCAAAAAAAATGAAAGAGTGCTTTAGCTAACGCTTTATTTAAGACATCAAAGAGTAAACTTGACTTGGAGGAAATAATAAATTTAAAGCAGTTGGCTTTAATTTGAAATTACAGCCCTTGTCAATCACTAAACCGTCATCCAATTTTTTTATTGGATAATCAGAAGTTCTCAAACCATTTTTCATCAACTGAAATATTTTCTTTCAATTCTATTTTAACACCAAGGTTTAGTTCTTTCAATTTCTCTGCAAGTTTTTCCCCATCCATAATATCAATCGCTGGAGCACCATCTCTTGTTG
>JAWXCI010000044.1:0-8272 GCA_034408895.1 Flavobacteriales bacterium | reverse complement strand
TTGTGGGTTTTATTAACAGTTTCACTTCCTGTCTGGCTGTATTTTATTTTACAGGAAATGTCAATTAAGCAATCTACCATTGGAAAAAGAATCATGCACGTAAAGGTAATGTCCTAACCCCTCATAATTCGTACACGGTTTGACAAAGTTCGTCATTTATTTCATATGATTTTAAAGTTTCTACTAGAGGTTGGTTTAAAAAATATTGCTTTAAAAATTTGTTAGGTGATACATAGTTTATAGAAGCATGGATTCTTTCATCATTGTAAAAGGCCATAAAGCATTTCATAGCAGCCTTCATTTCCTCAAAGGTTAAGTACTCATTGCGCTGGAGCATATCACTCTCTAGGATGCTATGGAAAGCTTCTATATGTCCATCATCTTCAGGAGTTGCTATATGAGTAAACTCATGTTCAATGCCTTGGTATTTAAAATATCCTCTTACATCATTAGCAATGAATTGGCTACCGTTATCGCTTCGAATGGTTATTTTTTTAAAATCATTTAGTTCTGTTTTTAAAGATTGCCAAAGTCTTATTACATCATGCTTCCTAATGCTTCTTTGGAAGATATACCCAATGATTTTTCTACTATAAACATCAATAATGCTTAGTAAATAAGCATTCCTACGTTCTTGTTGAATATAAATAAATTTAATATCCATTTCAAAATAACTCAAAGGGGTTGTAGCCTGTGGCTTGCGGAATTTCACAAAATTACGTTTACCCTTGCTGCGGAACCTTTGTGGTTTTAATAGGCTTTGTTCCTTCATTAAACGATAGACCTTTTTCTTGTTAATTAAAAAACCATCTTGTTGAAGCTGTTTAGTAATTTTAATATACCCATAGTTAATAAATTCATGGTCCAGTAGTGTCTTAATGCTCGCTACAACATTTACTGATGATTAAATTGTTTTTAAAGGTATTCGTGAGCCCTTCGGGGTTGTGGTGTAAATCGCCAGCTTCGCCAAGCCACAAAACAACCCCCACCCCTAGCGGCTGTGCCGCCCGCCCAACCAAAGAAGAACAACAACGGATAGGGAAAAGTAAAACCCCAAAACCCCATCGCGCGAGTAGAGAATGCTGGTTTCCAATCCCCATTTATGAGTTTCACCCTATAAAAAGCCCCGAATAATTTCAAACATTCTCCGGGGCTTTGTTAAGACAAGGGCTCCTCTAAAAACTCCTCAGGTGAGGCATCTGGATTTTTCAAACCCGGAGTTTACTAATCGTCATCTCGATGAGTGAAGGATGTGGCCAGCTTCCTTTGGCTGATTCCGGGCGCACATACAGGTGCTGTGTCCCTGTACTCAAGCCATCCGTTGCGAATTCGCCACCTATCGTAGACTTGTCACCTGTAAGATAAACCGGAATAGGTGAACCATTGCCTACATCCGGATCGGTATCCCAGAAGTATTCGTCACCCACTAAAAGTAAAGAAAATGACACCCGGTATGACACTCCAGTATCTCGGCTCTCTTCGCTGCGAGGGCACCCATTTGCGTTCAGGCAAAACGGTAATCACTGATGCACCGCCCGACAACAATGGAAAGGGAGAAGCATTTTCTCCTACCGATCTCGTGTGCACTTCTCTGGCAGCGTGTATGGTCACCATCATGGCCATCACAGCAGAGAAAAAGGATATCCGGCTCGGTCACATCAAGGCCCATATTGAAAAGATAATGGCCAACGATCCGCGCAGGGTCATTGGTATCCATATCAACATGGAAATTGAAGAAACAGGAATAAGTGATAAAGAGAAGGAGATGGTGCAACATGCTGCACGAACGTGCCCGGTTGCGCGAAGCCTCCACCCGGACATTGCCCAGCAGGTGGAGTTCAGTTACGTCTAAGTGCAGATTACTCGGACTTTTCGATCTTGATATTCTCATAAGCCGCACAGGATTTCTGGTGCGGTTTGCATGATGCGAGAGTGGCAGCCACAACGGCAAGAAGTATAAAGGCAGACAGTGTTTTTTTCATTTTTTCTAGTTTTTTTTATCGTTTTGCACTTGCGGTATTGACCAAAAGCATGCGAATATACTTAGGTTTCTCCACTTATGTTACATCTGTTTTTCAACACCGCTTTAGTGACATCGCAATAACATGAACATTGTTGCATTATTGTACCCCGGTGAAGAAATTTTGCAGACGTATTGAAAAATGGATGGTTGGACGAAAGTGTTTTTTTTTCGCTGTTCTCATGTGCCATTTTTCTTCGGTTCAGGTGAACGCTCAAATCAGGATGGAGTTTGGGACCGATGATGCAGCGCATCGTGAATTGGAAAAGAAAACCTTTGCCACACGCATCCAATCTGATGCAGCCCTGCTTCATTATTACAGCGAACTGGTTGCAGATGGTTTTCTGGATGCAAGGCTCGACACTAGTTTCCGAAATGACACATTATTTATTGGTGTGAATGCGGGCAGGAAATTTACTTGGCAAAACCTGACCTTGTCCGGTACAGGTAATTTGAAATTGCGCGGAAAGAATACCATCCGGGCAGGCGAACCATTTTCGTCAGGCGCCATCCATTCCTCAGCACAACAAATGTTGTCCGGCTTCGAAAATTCGGGGTTCCCCTTTGCCGGCATAGCCGTATCGAAACTTGAAATAAGTGACACCCTGTTGAGTGCTTCTCTCGATGCCTTGCCGGGGCCTTACATCACCTGGGATAGTCTTGCCGTGAAATCCATAGGAGGAATTTCCGGGAAGTACATACGCAACTATATCGGCTTCCGCAAAGGCGAAGCGTACAATGAATCATGGTTGACCGATCTGGAAAAGAGATTAAAAGAAATTCCTTTTGTAAAAGTGAGCCGTTCGCCAGAAGTGCTGTTCAGGAAGGAAGCGGCCAACCTTTACCTCTATCTTGAAAAGAAACGCGCGAACTATTTCAACGGGGTGCTGGGCCTGCAGCCTAACGAAGCCACACAAAAAATAAATGTTACAGGAGATGTTGAAGTAAAATTGGTGAACGCTTTAAGCGGTGGCGAAGAGTTTTATCTCAACTGGAGAAAACTGCAAAGCCAGACACAAGACCTGACTGTAAACGCCACCATTCCTTACATCTTCAACCTGCCCATCGGAACGGAAGGCGCATTGAAAATTTACAGGCGCGATACTACTTTTTCCTCCGTGAAATCTTCACTTGCATTGATTCATACTATGCGAGGCACTAACCAGGTGAAAGCGTTCGTAGAAAAAAATTCTACCAACCGCCTTTCTGCATTTCTTGCTGCCGGGCTTGCGGATGTCAGCAGCACTCTTTATGGACTAGGCTTGCGCATCGAAGAACTGGATTACAAACTAAATCCACGAAAAGGTTTTGGTTTTTCCACAGAAGCTGCAGCCGGAAGAAAGTCGGCTTCCACACATCAAACAGGAGATCTGATCACAGGCCTTGCCGAGTACAATCACTACCGGGTTTCCGGACAGGTAGAATTTTTCATTCCCACATTTGATAAACAGGCTATCCGAATTGCCACTCAGGGCGCCACACAAATCAGTGATGTGATTTATGAAAATGAAATGTATCGCATTGGTGGCCTGCGCACTCTCCGTGGCATGGATGAAGAAAGCATCAACGCATCATCGTGGAGTGTGCTCACGGCAGAGTACAGGCTCCTGCCCGAAGAAAATTCAACGCTCTACCTGTTTGCTGATTACGGATGGTATGAATACAAAGGTGTTGATCGCTTTGCTACCGACACTCCCCTGGGTATTGGTGCCGGAGTGAATTTTGAAACCGGTACAGGAATTTTTACCCTCAACTATGCACTGGGACAACAATTCGACAATCCTGTTTTGCTCAGGAATGGAAAAGTTAGTTTTGGGTTCAGGAGTATTTTTTGAGGGGGCAGATGGCAGCACACATTAAGCAAGAAATGGAGGCTACTATTAATCATTGATCTCAATAAACCTCTTCACATTGTTTACTGTACCGAAGACAACTAGTGTATCGCTTTCGTAAACCACCGTTTCCGATTTCACCACACCCATTATGTGCTCTTCCATTTGAATTTCACCATCGTTATTCTCCTTCATTTCATAAGCGCGTTTAATGGTGATAAGCGTGAGTCCATATTTATTGCGGAGGCCAATGTCTTCCAGCGAGCGGCCGGCAATTCCCTTGGGGCATTTTATTTCGGCAATTTCATATTCATCGGGCAACCGCAGGAATGCGGTAATACTCGGATTGATCAATCGATCGGCAATGATGACCGCTACCTCGCTTTCAGGTGAAAGCACTTCGTTAATGCCAATTTTTTCCAGAATGCGCATCTGGTTTTCACCACTTGCACGGGCAATCACGCGCGGCACATCAAGGTCTATAAGGTTAAGTGCGGTGAGTACTGTCGCTTCAAAATTTTCACCAATGGCTATAATGGCTGCATCCATATCATTGATCCGATTGGCTTCAAGCGCTTTCTTGTCGGTAGCGTCCAGCGTAACGGCCAGCGCCACCGAGTCTTTGATGTCCTCAATCCTTTCTTCGTTCACATCGAAGGTGTAAACTTCCGCACCCTGCTCGGCAAGTTTCAGGGAAATTTCGCGGCCATAACGACCCGCACCTATAACTGCAAATTTTTTCTGTGGCATGTCTTATTTCGATTGAAGAACTTCCTGAAGGATTTGCCCAAAGCTATACACGTCACCAAAAGAATTGTAAAGCGGAACGGGTGCAATGCGCATCACGTTGGGTTCACGCCAATCCACCGTTGCTCCCCTCTCCGAAAGTTTTTGCACCAATGATTTATCCCGCCCAGGAAAAATTACTGAAAGATGACACCCTCGTTCGTCAACATTTTTTGGCGTTATGATGCTCAACTTCTCTCCCGTGTTTTTTTCAACTTCATTCAAGATGAATGCTAAGTACGCAGTCAGTTGAATGGATTTTGCACGAAGTTTTTCCATACCCACTTCGGTGAAAATGTCGAGCGCCACTTTATGTACTGCCATCGCGAACACCGGTGCATTGCTCAATTGCCAGGATTCAGCAGATAGCATCGGATCGAATCCAGGTTTCATCGCAAATCGAGTTTCCTTGTTGTGTCCCCACCAGCCTGCAAGACGCGGAAGTCCTGTGTTCTTCACATGCTTCTGGTTAATGAATGCACCAGCTACACTGCCTGGCCCGGAATTCAAATACTTGTAAGTACACCAGCACGCAAAGTCCACATTCCAGTCATGAAGATGCAGAGGCAGATTTCCTGCTGCGTGTGCAAGATCAAATCCAGCAATTGCTCCCACTTCATGGGCCGCTTTGGTAATGGCTGCGATGTCGAAGAATTGCCCGCTGAAATAATTCACTCCTCCAAAACACACCAGCGCGAGTTCATCTTCCAGTTCATGAATTTTTGAGATGATGTCTTCCGTCCTCAATGTGTATTCGCCTTCGCGAGGTTGCATTTCCACCAGCACATCATCCGATTTCAAACCATGTAAACGCGCTTGTGATTCGAATGCGTAGTGATCACTTGGAAAAGGTTTGGTCTCGAAAAGAATTTTGTTTCGTTTGCCTTTGGGTTGATAAAACGAGATAAGAAGTAACTGGAGATTTACAGTGAGCTGGTTCATCACCACCACTTCTTCCGGCAAAGCGCCTACAAGTTTTGCTGCACCATCAGCAAAAATTTCGTGATAGGCATACCACGGAGTCTTTGCATGATGATGTGCTTCCACTCCAAAATGCGCCCAGTCGTCACACTCCTGCATTAACGCTTCGCGTACACCCGAGGGTTGAAGCCCCAATGAGTTTCCCGTGAAGTACAGGACATTTTTTCCATCGTGCTGAGGGAAAAAAAATTTCTGGCGATACGATGCAAGTTGATCCTGCGCATCCAGCGATGCTGCGAATGATGGTGTGTTTTGAAATTCCATGACAGAGCGCAAGTATGGGGCATTCTACTTTCGTACGCGAAAAAAAACTGTAGCCGCAAAGGCGCTAAGAGAGCGCAAAGCCGCAAAGCGAAAAAAATTTGCGAACTCCGCGAATCTTGGCGACTTTGCGGGAAATCATAAACCATGAACACGAAAATATCTCAAGAACTTTTTGAAAAAGCCCTTACACTTTTTCCCGGTGGAGTCAATTCTCCCGTGCGCGCATTCAAGTCAGTTGGCGGCACCCCCATCTTTTTCTCGCATGGAGAAGGTGCATACCTGTGGGATGAAGACGACAACAAGTTTCTCGACTTCTGTTGTTCGTGGGGACCCTTGATTCTCGGTCATGCGCATCCGCAAGTGGTGAAAGCAGTGCAGGAAACTGTGGAGAAGGGCAGCAGTTTTGGTGCACCCACAAAACTGGAAAATCAGCTTGCAGAACTAATCATTTCTAATCATCACTACATAGAAAAAATTCGATTCGTGAGCAGCGGCACCGAAGCGGTGATGAGTGCAGTGCGCCTTGCACGTGGAGTAACGGGCCGAGACAAGATCATAAAGTTCGCTGGGTGCTATCATGGCCACGTTGATGGTCTTTTGGTGAAAGCAGGGAGTGGTCTTGCAACACTCGGCACATCATCATCTGCCGGTATACCGAAATCCTATTCGGAAGAAACGATTGTGGTTCCGCTTAACGACAAAAGTGCTATTGACGCTGCACTGAAGAACTTTCCCAATCAAATTGCAGCCATCATCATTGAACCGATACCGGCCAATAACGGTTTGTTGTTGCAGGAAGGCGACTTCCTTCGTCACCTGCGCGAAGTGTCGAAGCAGCACGATGTGCTGTTGATTTTCGATGAAGTGATTTCAGGTTTTCGCGTGGGGTTTGAAGGAGCTGCCGGTTACTATGACATACATCCTGATATTCTTTGCTTCGGAAAAATTATTGGCGGTGGTATGCCTGTGGGCGCGTATGCCGCAAGTGCTGAAATAATGAACCATGTGGCACCGGAGGGTGATGTGTACCAGGCGGGAACTCTTTCAGGAAATCCGGTGGCTATGGCCGCAGGCATTGCGCAACTAACAGAATGTCTGCGACCAGGATTTTATGAAGAATTGAAAGAGAGAACGGATTTTATGGTGAACAACATTGAGCAACATGCGCGCAAGAAAAACTACGCTTTCAACATGTTCTCGAAAAGTTCCATCTTCTGGCTGTCATTTTCGGCTAAAGAAGAAGTGCGCTCCACCGATGCGATTGATGCGAAGGGAATGAAACTTTTTGCACCCTTCCACCATGCAATGCTGGAGCGCGGCATTTACATGGGCCCTTCTGGTTATGAAGTGGGTTTCATTTCATCGGCACACACGGATGCAGATATAGAATGGGCGGTGCAGATGATATGCGAAGGATTGGATGAAGTGATGGGGTGAATCAATCTGAGAATTTGAAGATTTGACAATGAAACTCCCGGTCAATGATCGAAGAACGCATGATGGTAATCTCTGAAGCAGTTGAGATTTCAATTTCTTTACTGCCAGCTTTTATTTCTTTAATGTAAGTGTCTTCTGAACGACTGACAGCAACGTGCGCACGGATGTAAACCGCTATTTCTTTTTCCGGTGTGTGCGCATCACACCGTGGGTCGTTTGCCGTTTGCGATTCTTTGTACCGCGAGCCTTGCCGAAATTGTTGCGGAAACAACGGAAAACACAATGTGTCCTGCCGCAGGCTTTTCAGGCTCAAAAGCCAGCACACCACGGCAGGCAGCAAGCCTGAATATGCTGCTTCTCATAACAAAACTTCATTCCACGCAGGGTAGAATTGGCGCCCTCATTCGGCAACGAATAATGCAACTTGCGCTTTGGCCGGGTGCGTGGGCAGATGTGGAATCTCGCTGTGGGTGAAAAGCGGAATTACTGAGGCATTTTCTCAGTTGAAGTTTAAAGCGAAAACATTTTCCGGTTGAGGTTTGGCGATTGCCCATATTTGCAACGCTACAGGAACTACATGGACCCAACAGCCTGCGCACAACAATGATATACACCCATAGCCTGTCACTATTTATCGGTTGAGCACGAAAAACATTCACCACATCAAAAGCCCATTCGATGATTTGTAAGACAATAATCACACAAAGCCAACACACGAATGAGATAGTTGTGTGGGTTTGATGCATTTATAAATGAGTTAGGTGCCATGTTAACAGATCGCGACATCAAGAAAGTATAAAGCCCTTTGGACAGTTTATGACACATGCGCATTTCCGTTATCTTCGACCCACCATCAGACATGCGCATTTTTGTTATCTAAATCATATATTACTGTTTTATATGGAATTGACAAAATGAGTGAGGGAGGAAACATGCGGATATTTATGAGTTA
>JAWXCI010000043.1:0-67293 GCA_034408895.1 Flavobacteriales bacterium | reverse complement strand
GGGTTTCGAATTGGTGCCAAGTAAATCGCCCATCGTCACATAAAGTTTTTTGCCCAAAGCCCCTCCAGGATGAACTTTCGCAAAATCTTTTGAAGTGAAGCCGCGCTGTTGCATTAGGGCAACGGCAAGTGCATCGCCCAGTGCCAATTGAGCAGTGGTGCTGGTGGTGGGCGCAAGATTGTTGGGACATGCTTCGCGTTCCACAGTGGTCTCCAAAATGAAATCGGATTGCGCGGCAAGAAAACTTTTCATATTGCCCACCATACCAATCAGTGGGTTGCCCATACTCTTTATTAATGGAACAAGAACTTTTATTTCAGGCGAGTCACCGCTTTTTGAAATGCACATCACCACATCGCCCTTTTGGATATTACCCAGGTCTCCATGAATAGCATCAGCAGCATGCATAAATAGAGCGGGCTGTCCTGTGCTATTGAAAGTGGCCACCAGTTTCTGCCCTATGATAGCACTCTTTCCTATGCCGGTAATCACCAGCCGCCCTTTAGTTCCAATGAGCTTCAACACAATCTTCTCAAAATCTTTGTTGAGAAAAGTGGTGAGCTTTGCTATGGCCTCGCTTTCCATTAAAAGCGTGCTGCGGGCTGATTCCAGGATGTTGATGGATTTCTTCAAGAGGTGGATGGATAAGAATTGTGGAGAGGGTGCGGCAAAGAATTTATTTTTTTTGGAGACACTTTACTTCGTTACATTCGCGTCCCGTTCAAAAAAACCAGTGTGGTTTTCAAGCGACCGGAAAATTTTCTCAATCACCAAAAATCGTTGCGAACCCATACTATTTCTACTTAATTTCAAGCGATCGCAAAAGTAACTTTTCAATTATCATGGCATCAGTAATGGAGCTTACCCCGAAAAAAGCTCTCAAACAATTCTTCGGATTCAGTCAGTACAAAGGTTTACAGGAAGTGGTGGTCCAGGCAGTGCTGGACAAGGAAGACACCTTTGTAATAATGCCGACAGGCGGTGGCAAGTCGTTGTGCTACCAATTGCCTGCCCTAATGCTGGAAGGAACCGCCATTGTGGTTTCGCCACTCATTGCATTGATGAAAAACCAGGTGGATGCCATGCGCGGTTTTTCCACTGAAGATGGCATAGCGCACTTCATCAATTCATCGCTCAACAAAACGGAAATCAATCAGGTGAAATCGGACATCACTTCCGGCCGGTGCAAACTGTTGTATGTGGCACCGGAATCGTTGGTGAAAGAAGAAAATGTGGAGTTTCTCAAGAGCGTGAAAATTTCTTTCGTGGCCATTGACGAAGCCCATTGCATATCGGAATGGGGGCACGACTTCCGTCCTGAATACCGCAGGCTTCGCCCCATTATCCAGCAAATAGCCAATGTGCCCATTATGGCACTTACTGCCACCGCCACTCCCAAAGTGCAACAGGACGTACAAAAAAACCTGGGCATGACGGATGCCAAATTGTTCAAAGCATCATTCAACCGACCTAACCTCTATTATGAAATACGCCCCAAGATCAATGTAGGAAAACAAATTATCCAATACATAAAAGCAAACACTGGCAAGAGCGGAATCATCTATTGCCTCAGCCGCAGAAAAACAGAAGAACTTGCTGAACTGCTTCAAGTAAACGGCATCAAGGCATTGCCATATCATGCGGGCATGGATAGCGCCACCCGCTCCAGTGTGCAGGATCGTTTCCTGATGTCGGAGGTACATGTGATTGTGGCCACCATTGCATTTGGGATGGGCATTGATAAACCGGACGTACGCTTTGTTATTCATCACGATATTCCAAAAAGCCTCGAGAGTTATTACCAGGAAACCGGACGTGGCGGGCGCGATGGTGGCGAGGGCGTTTGCCTTGCTTTCTATTCGCCAAGAGACATTGAGAAGCTGGAAAAATTTCTTCATGGAAAACCAGTGGCAGAACAGGAAATAGGATGGCTACTTCTGCAGGAAGTGGTGGCCTATGCGGAAACTTCCATGAGCCGCAGAAAATATCTGCTTCATTATTTCGGGGAAGAATGGGACGAGGTGAATGGCGAAGGTGCCGGTATGGACGACAATTCCCGCCACCCCAAAGAACATTTCGAAGCCAAAGACGAAGTGCAACTTCTCCTCCGTACCATCAAATCATTTGACGAAATGCATAAGGCGGCATTCATCTGCCGGGTTGTATGCGGAGTGAAAAGCAATGACGTTACCACCTACAAAGGACACAAGAGCGAATTTTTTGGAGAGGGCAACGACCATGATGAAAAATTCTGGAACGCCATTATCCGCCAGATGTTCGTGCGAGGCTACGTAAACAAAGAAATTGAAACCTACGGCACACTCAAAATTACCCAACAGGGACATGAATTTATTGAGAACCCCGTAAGCTTCCTCATGCCGCAGGAAGAAGATATAGGGGATGTGGATGATGATGATCAACTCATTATTCCCAAACAAGGTGGAGGTGCAGTTGACCAGGAACTTTATCGCCAATTGGTAGATTTAAGGTCGCGCGTTTCCAAAGAGAAGAAACTTCCACCCTATGTCATTTTTCAAGACCCCGCTTTGGAAGAAATGTGTTTCAGCTATCCAATTACGTTGGACGAGATGGCCCAGGTAGGTGGTGTGGGAAAAGGCAAGGCACAGAAATTCGGGCAACCATTTGTTGACCATATTTCAGGATACGTAACGGAAAATGAAATTGAAAGGCCTCAAGATTATTTAGTAAAAACTGCAGGGGCCAAGAGTTCGCAAAAAGTACAGATCATCCAGAACATTGACAAGCGCATACCCTTCCCCGATATTGCCAAAGGCCTCGGTAAAGAAATGAGCGAGCTGATGGACGAAATGGAAACCATAGTGAACTCCGGCACCAAGCTCCACATCCACTACTACATTGACGAAGTATTTGATGAAGAGCAACAAAAAGAATTGATGGAATACTTCATGGGTTCAGATACCGATAACCTTGAAGTGGCCCTCGAAAGCTTTGACGGTGACTACGAAATTGATGAACTGCGATTGATGCGATTGAAGTTCATGAGTGAAGTGGGGACTTGAAGAAAAAAAAGGCATTATGCAAAAAGCCCCGAAGATTTTTCTAGTAATATCCCGCGAAGTGTGTAAGCAGTAAACACGTTTTCAGTTCCAAGGAAGAGTGCTCTGCATTCGCGTTTAGGTCGGGCGCGTTGCGGTAGTAATCGGCAAAGCAGTTGAACTCGATGGACACAAACCGTTTGATGATTTCCTCGCGGCTCAGCTCTTCCAGCTCCACGTAAACAGCGGGCAGGCGTGGGTTTTTACTGATGAGGTGGTAAGAGAAGCGTGACATATCACCAGCATAAAATCACTTCATCCTTTCCAGGTAGTCCATCAGTCGTTTGAATAATTCCTGTGTCTGTTCAAGCATTCTTGACAGAATCGGACTGTCATGTTCAACACCATTTTGATTCAGAGTTTCAACATATCCATTAGCGGTTGCTGACTGGTTGTGTTGTTGCTGAATCACAACAGGCGCCTCCGAAATAAAGAAGGAAAGATCAACTCCGTGGAATTTGCTCAACTCCACCGCTACCGGATATGAAAGTTCGGTGTCGCCTGTTTCCAGCTTCGCATAAGCGCTGCGGGTTAATTTCAAGTGGTCAGCCATAGTCTGTTGTTTCAAACCCTTCCAAGAACGAAGTTGTGTGATGCGCTGGCCAATGAGAGTTTTGTTCATGGTGAAGTTTAATGAGTTCGCTCGCGAGCGAAATAATATCATTCTGCTAGTAACTCATGAATTATTGACGTGATGTTCGGAGTTTTGCGGACGAGATTGTAATAAAATAGCCGCACGCCATGCGTGGCGGCCCCTTCAATTCTTTCGTAGACTGGACACACCTCGAACCCTGGAACATTATTACCTCCTCCCAAATCCTAGATGCAAAAGGCCGCTCGTGTATGAGTAATGTACTAAGAGGAAATCAGGTTGATGTTTCTTCACTTGAACATGGGCGTCATGATGTATGATATGTATGACGGTCTGAACTCTTCGAATGTCATTACAGCGATTAACGATACCAACGCAAGCAATTTGATGATCAATATAAGAGAGTGTCCTTTGATATTCTTCGTCAACTGGGAGGAAGAACCCACACTCGCTTTGTGAATGGCACAAAAGTGTAATTAATACTGCTAACAAAAGGGATTGTATCTTTTTCATTTTGATTTGGTTTTAGTAATCTAATATCCATGAAATCGTAAGCCCGAAAGAATAAACATGGCTGCTGCCTCTTTCGTCTGTGACCTCAAATACGTTCTGTCCAACTGGAAAAGATAGATCTTGACTTAACCATTGGTAGTTCGATTTCTCATAGCTCAAAAGCCCATACTGAGATTGAAATCCAATCCCAATTTTTCCATAGCCTACTCTAACAGAATACCCGCAACTAAACCCCACAGTAGCACCATACTTTCTGAATGGACTGTCCTCGCCTCTGAAAACTGCAAATGGTCCATTCGCATAAAATCCGAAATCATTTGTTGCTGTAGATTTGAATACATAGCGAAATCTATCAGTGAATCCAAGTGTTCCATCAAGGTGAAAGTTGCGATTCTGCCACAAACCAATCCCGAACAGAGCTTCAAGCGAAATGATTTTGTTGGTGCAAGTGAATTCGACCCATTCATCGAAACAGACGTCCGTATCGGGTGGGTCGTAGCACTAGATGTTCAGGAAGCCACCAGAGTATCCATAAAATCTTTTGGCGATTCCCAGTTGAATAAACTTTCGTGTTCGCTCAGGCGTTAGCGTACAACGCAGCCCTAACTCCAAACCGATCTTAGGGACATACTTAAAGTCTGGTTGTTTCATGTCAAAGCGATTGTATATGGACTACAGTGGAGCGCCAAACTCAAAGGATAGAACGAAACGATCAGTGTCGCTGACCTGCCGAAACAAGACTGATTTAGTTTCATTGACACTCGAGGTGGCCGCCAAATCGAGACCAATAGCACAAAGTATAATTTGAATTAACGCTTTCAAGTTTTCTATGAATAAGATACTTGGCTGCAACTTACTACTGTCCGTTGAAATTTTGCAGTTGTCTGATGTATTGATTCGGGAAACATCTGTGGTTTCAGTTTTTCAAAGTTACCTATTCCAATCTTTGAGTCAACTGCTTTTTTATTTCAGAAAGCACATTTCGCGCGTTTTATTCAAGATGCGGCTTTTGATCGGTTTAGAGTTTTGTGCAGCTTTCCAGATATAAGGGCACCGACCAATCATGATGCTGTGGAAGAAACCTCCGGCTCATCACCGGGTTTAAAGTAAAGAACGAACGCAGGATGTGGTGAAGTTGGGAAGAAACCTCCGGCTCATCACCGGGTTTAAAGTGTGGGATGATATGCTTGGAAATTTGGGTGTTGTGTAAGAAATTATTGAAGTGCCACACAACCCGCTGATAAGAGTAGTGAATGATGATCGTGAATCTCTTATCCCGCTTAACAAAAACATTGTGTTGAAGATTGATAGAAACAGGAAAGTGGTGCAAGTGTGCGTTCCAGACGGTTTGGTGAATCCTTGATAACTGCGGGACTTTTTACCTCACCTCAAATACTTCTAAAGATTCTCCTTGATGTACTCAATCACCTTCTCCATCAAATGCACCCTGTCCTTGCCGCGAACATTATGCGCATGGCCTGGATACATAAAGAAATCCAACTGCACATTATTGTCCACACAGGCTTTCAGGAATTTGGTGGCATGTTGCATCAGCACCACATCGTCATCCATTCCGTGTATCATCAACAGGTCGCCCCGCAGGTTGGTAACATATTGGCTTAGGTCTGCTTTTTTATAGCCTTCCGGATTTTCTTCTGGTGTGTCCATGTAGCGTTCGGTGTACATCACTTCGTAAAGACTCCAGTCCGTGACTGCTCCACCTGCCACGCCAACTTTAAATGTTCCCGGTTCGCGCAGCATAAGTGCTGTAGTCATAAAACCTCCGTAACTCCATCCATGAACCGCCATGCGCCCTGCATCAACCCACGGCTGCTTTTTCAGCCAGTCGACACCCAGCAACTGATCTTGAATTTCCTGCTCACCCAATTGGCGATGGAGCACTTGTTCAAAGGCATTGCCCCGGTTGGCTGAACCATGACCATCCAAAGTGAAAACAATAAAACCTTCTTCGGCAAGATGGTTCATCCACAGCGCTGAACCGCCCATCCAGTTGTTGGTTACAAGCTGCAGGTGCGGGCCGTTATACACATACACCAATACCGGATATTTTTTGGCCGGATCAAAATCAGAAGGCTTGATGGTACGACACCACAAGTCGCTTCCATCATCCGCTTTAATAGTAAAGAGTTCTGTTTTGCCGTAGAGTTTTCCTTCCAATGGATTTTTTGCTTCATGCAAAGTGAGGATCAATTTTCCCGTATTGTCCAAAAGCTCAGTGCGGCCAGGCACTTCAAGACTCGAATATGAATCAAGAATATATTTCCCAGAACCGCTCACTTTAGCGTTATGCATTCCAGTTGCCGGGGTACACAACGTCATATTCATATCCGCCAGGTTTATTTTGTAGAGATGTGATTCAGTAGGCCGGTGGCCTCGGGCATGAACAAACACCATGGTGCCCTTGGCATCGAATCCGGCAATGTCTGTTATTTCAAATTGAGCATTGGTGTGCGATATCAACTTGCCATCAGCAGCATAGAGATAAAGATTGTTGAAACCATTTCTGCGCGAGAACCAAAGAAACTGGTCGGCAGGTTCGGGTACAAAAAACATGGGCTGCTCCGGCTCCAGCCATTTTTCATCCGTTTCGGCAAACAGTGTTGCAAGCTCATTCCCCGTTTCCACATCGTACTTCACCAGTTTCATTTCAGTAGTGGCCCGGTTGAGTTTTGCAATGTAAATCATTTCTCCATCGGCACTCCATTGAAGATTGGTTGCGTAATACTGGTCGTTCCGTTTGCCTGCATCAATGTCCAGAAATATGATTTTTGAGGTAGCTACATCGTAAACACATACTGAAACTATTTCGCTCATGGCACCCGCCATAGGGTACTTTATCATCTTCGCTGTGGCAGGCGTGTCCTTGAAACTGGTAATGGGATAATCAGTCACATTGGTTTCATCTTTCTGGTAAAAGGCGAGCTTCGAACCATCGGCATTCCAAAAAGTACCCTTTGCAATACCGTATTCATTCCGCGAAATGCTTTGGCCGGCCACAATCTCTTTGGCCACCTTGGTCACCTGCCTCATCTTGCCCCCAATCACAGCGTAAATATTTTTGTCAATTGTGTAAGCAAGACTTCTGCTTGCAGCATGGTAGTCGTTGTTCAATGCACCATCGGCAGGTGGTACAGTTTGCACAAGTGTTTTATTTTTTATGTCCCCTTCAAAGTAGCGCCTGGTATCCACAAACCAGAAACGTGTGGCATCCATCCAAACAAGTTGCGGCATCTCTTTTAATGGGTCGCCACCTTTCCATTTGTTCAAATCATTAAGGGTAAACAGCACTGATTCTTTTCCCTTGATGGTGCCGTACAGCACCTTGGCGTCTTTCACATACATATAGGAGTCACTTTGCGGAAGCCATTGCAACTGCTCTGGTTGGTCAGGCAGGAGCGCTCCAGTTTGTCCCATCACGGCTTCTTCCAGCGTGAGTTTTTGTTGTGAATGAATGATGAATGAAACGGAGAGAACAAGAACAGACAACAGTATTTTACGCATAGTTGAAAATGGATTGTTGAATAAGGGGTCGAAGGTAAATGGGCGCATTGACAACCTTCATTCCATTCATGTAACTCCGTGCAGGCAGAATTCTTTTGCGGGCAACTATCATCACACCTAAATGCTTCGCCCACCTCTACGGGCTTCATTGTGGAAAAGCGCGGAGTAGAATCCATTAAGAATTTCACAAACTTCATACTTGGATCAAGGAAAGAAAAAACGGAGCACCATCTTTGCCATACAATTTTCAAAACAAACTTATGAGAACAATTTTCATCACCACTATTATTTTGATTTCAACTCAGCTTCAATCTCAAATCGCTGTAAAGAGTTTTGAGAAAGAGTTGACGTGTAATGTGGACAGCCTCCGCCATGTTGCGAAGGTGAAAGCCACTAGCCCTTGTGGCATTGTAGATATCGCATGGAAAGACCAAAATTTTTCGGGAGGATGTGCAGGAACTCTTGTTCGCACCTATACTTTTTCCGACCAGTGCGGGGCAACAGCTACTGCCGAGCAATACATCAGCCTTATGGATACATCACCTCCAGTGCTTCTGGGTGTGCCGTCCAGCGTTGAAGTGTTCGGGGAAGAAATTCCACCTTCTGCGCAAGTCACGGCTATGGACAACAACAAATCATCCTGCGAAGTAATCTTCTCAGAAAAGAAAGAAGGGAATCGGATTATGCGGACATGGAGCTCCAAAGATTCATGTGAGAATGTTTCTACCGGCACCCAGGTCATCACCATTAAACCGAAATCCTGAACAAGAATTTTTGGTTTGATTACAATCCAAATCAATTAGAAAATAAAAGAGCCTTGCCGAATGTGGCAAGGCTCTTTTCATTCACAAAGAAAATATATTATCAGGGACATAGCATTCCGAACAATCCCATGAACAAAAGCAAGTCTGTAGTGTTCACTACGCCATCTCCAGTAAGGTCGAATGGATCGCAAGAACTCAAACATCCGAAACTGGCCATGAACAAAAGGATGTCACCGGTATTTATGACTCCGTTTAAATCGAAATCGCCCTGGCAGGAACCATAAATGCAAGAACCATTATCACAACCGGCTGCCGGATCGAAGTTGTTTGCCGATGGATCCGTGCAACCTGGATAGGTGCACACTGCCATATCAACACAAGCTGCAAACGCTACATAGTTGCATGCGGATGGATCAATACACTTGTAGTTTTCACACAGGATTCCATTCTCGCATGTTGCTGAGGAATCATAATTACACGCTGCCGCATCCATGCATCCGGGCAATATGCATGAGCCATCATCACACTCGGCTATAGAATCGTAGTTGCATGCAGTAGGGTTGGTACAACCTGGGAATGTGCACGAACCATCATCACATCCAGCCGATCCATTGTAATTGCATGCTGATGAATTTGTACAACCAGGATAAGCACAAATTCCATTCATACCCGAACCACTAGTGTAGTTGCAAGCTGCTAGATCATTACACGGAACAGGATAGTTGCAAGTTCCATTCATACAAGCACCTGATGTGAAGTTACACGCAGCAGGATCATTACACACTACAGGATAGTTGCAAATTCCATTCATGCACGAACCAGCAGTGAAGTTGCAAGCAGCAGCATCATTACATGCAACAGGAAAATTACATATTCCATTCATGCACGAACCAGCCGTGAAATTGCAAGCAGCAGGATTGTTACAGGGAACTGGAAAATTGCAAATCCCATTCATGCATGAACCAGCCGTGAAATTGCAGGCAGCGGGGTTGTTACATTGTACAGGGAAATTGCAAACTCCATTCATGCACGAACCAGCAGTGAAGTTGCACGCTGTAGGATTGTTACAGGGAACCGGGAAATTGCAGGTACCATTCATGCACGAACCAGCAGTGAAGTTGCAGGCAGCGGGGTTGTTACATGCAACAGGATAATTACATGTTGCTGCACAACCCGCACTTGCATTATAGTTACACGCGACAGGATCCAAACAACCCGGATAGGCACAAGAACCATTGTTCTGAGTTGCTGATGCATTGTAGTTGCATGCGGCTGTATCTGTGCAGCCGGGAACGATGCAATATCCATTATCCACAGTTGCACAGTTGTTATAATTCGAAGCAAGTGGATTTGTGCATCCATTAATATTTGTCATTGCCACCGTGACGGTGAACGCTCCTTCAATAGCATTAAATCCTCCAGCTTGTATGTAGTAGGCATTGCCGGGAGTAATGGTGCCGCAGTTGAGATTAATGAGTGAAGCATTGCCCGGACCGCTGTCATCATCACATGCAATTTGGGTTCCGCCACAGGCAGTGTAAACTGCAAGCCTTGTGTCGTTGTTGGTCCCCAATGTTGTTGAAAGAACAATATTTCCACCTGTGTAGTTGAAGTAGTACCACACATCCTGCATATTCGTTCCACCACAAGATGGGTTCGGTCCGTTTACACATGCACCAAGATTGGTGGCTGCAAATGCGCCACCATTTACAGTCAACTGGATGGCACTTGCGCACACATCATTGGCAGGGCCATAAGCGCATGATCCATCATCCACTGTTGCAAGCGAATTGTAGTTGCATGCATTCACAGCCATGCAACCGGGCACTGCACCGGGTACAAAAGGCACACAGAAATTGTGTGTAGTTGCAAAACCATAATTGGATACCGGCATTTGCACAAGAACGTTTGCACTTGCATCAGTAATGGTGTAGTTGCCATCAATGGCACAACCGCTTGCCGTGCCATCCAACCCATCACCGAATGAATCCGCGATGTTGAAATCATAACATCCGTTTGCGAGACAGAAAGTGCTGGTGAAAGTTGTTTGATCACCAAGGGAATTGCCGGCTTGAGAATAGAGAATGTTATTGCCTGCATCTTCAATATTCCAACTCACTTCTTCGCCCCAGCAATCGGTGAGCAATGTGAGCGTAACAATGTTCGCATTGGAAATTGTACTGAATGATGATGCTCCGGAATTATTGCCCGTGCTTTGGTCGGCAACACCATTCGGGTTGAGCAGCGTTACGTTGAAAGTGTGTGAGCCTGTGGAAGCAGTCATGGCAGGAAGTGTTACGGTGGTGATTCCACCTGTTGCCATCGAACCCACCCAATTGTAGTTCTGGTTTGCACCACCATCCACATTGTATTGCGCAGTGAATGATGTGATGGTGGTACTTCCCAAATTGTTCACCGTGATTTGCGGTGTGAAGGCATCACCACAATAGCTTCCGGTTGGTGAGTTAATTCCGGCAAGCATGATGTCAAAGGCAAATCCGCCACCACCTGCTGAAATCGTAAAGTTGGTGTTTGAAATATCAAAAAAGATATTTCCACTCGCCTTCACTTTAATCCGTGCCTGCGCTGTAAGAATGTTCGGAACAGTGATAATTTGTGTACCATCATTAGGTGTATTTGCAAGAACAAGTATTGGATAAGTGAAACCACCATCTGTTGAAAGCCAGATGTCCACATTCGCACAACTGATGGGTGCTGCGGTGGTGTTCGCCACGCTCCATGTAGCAGTTTGGGAACTATTGGCCGGCCACGTTACAGCAGTGTTTGGAGCAGTCACCACAAATGGGCCACCAATGTTATCTACACTGAAAGTTATGTTGTCATCATTTACCGCACCGCCACCTGCGCGATTGTCGCGCACTGTGCAACGGAAATTGAGCGAGCGATCATAAGTGGGCATGTGTTCACCAAGTACAATTGTGTTGTTTACCAAATTAGAAATTCTTGGAAAAACCCGTGTTGCATTAACTGTAGGAAGCCACGAACGGAAAATGGGTTGGTTGCCACTTGGATTGGTGAGCGTGTTGTCGCCCACTGCTGTGGCAGGACCCAAATCATATTGCTCCCAACAGAACGTAATAAGGTCACCATTTGCATCGCTGCCGGTAGCAGTCAATTCGAACGGAGTTGAAATGGGAATGGTGAATCCTCCCACACCTGCATCTACTATTGGAATTGTATTTCCGGTAGCCGAACTGGCCGCACAAGAGTTTCCTGTTCCGGTAAAAAAGGTTCGCATTTCGTTGTAGCTGTGATTGTGGAAATAATCATCGCTGTGCGGTTGCAAATCGGGCGGACAGATACCAGCATATCCCATTATGGTGGATGCTGATCCTGGTTCATACGCTGCACTTGAAGAACGATTGCATGAATTGTTTTGAGTGTGATTGCCACCCCACTGGTGTCCCATTTCATGGCATACATAATCAATGTCGAAGGGATCGCCTATGGGTGCTGATTGTCCTGAAACTCCTTTCGCCTTGTTGGATGAACAAGGAGAATTCAGGAATGCCACACCTCCGCCTCCTGTCGAAAACACATGTCCAATATCATAGTTGGCCGATCCAATTACTGCATTGCAGTTGGTTTGGTTTTCATTCAGCATAGTCGAACCATTTCCATTGGTGTAGGGGTCCGTTGCTGCGTTGGTATAAACAAGAAGATTGTTGTTAGCCACCAAATTCATTCGGAGACAGCAGTCTTTTTCATAAACACCATTGATGCGTGTCATGGATGTAACCATAGCCGCAAGACCCAGTGCTGCAGTACCACCATGAAAAGCTGTGTATTCACCTGTACCGGCAAGGGCAAGCCTATACGTGCGGAGCGTTAATCCATTTGCAACCTTCTGCATTCCCATGGACTGCACCGGTTTTTTTTGTTTCGGATTTTTTCCCGGGATATCAAGAATTTCATCTGTCTTGTCAAAATCAAATTTATCGGGCATCACCGGAGGAAGTTCATTAAATGTCTTGGTGCATGTTTGATAAAATGCTTCCTTGGTATAGCTGATGTAAATCTCAAGATCGGATGGCGAGTAGGGATCAATGTACCAGGTACCACTGGAAGAAAGTATTTGCGCATGAAAACCTTTTGGGGTGATATCACAGCGTAGGGTGGCTGTGCGGTCTTCAATTCCCTGTCCGGCATACGAACGCATTTCAGGGAATTGTGCCTCAAGAGCAGGTTCCATCACTGGTGCTTCTACCAGCGTGAAATTCGCCATCATTCCATCCGGTTTTGGAAGTTGGATGATGTACGAACTCTCAGGAGCGCGCACCACATTTTCATGCGGAGCGCTGAACAAAAAATTCTGAAGTTCGTGAATGCTAACTTCCACCGTGCGATAATTTGCAGGAACAATCTGCCGACTGTCGCGCTGAGGTTCAATCGCTACATCGGACCATTGTGGTGATGCAGATGAAAGTGTTTCAGGTTTTTGCTGGGCAAAAACATTTGCACACAACACTATCAAAAAAAGAGCTTGGAAAAATTTCTTCATTTTGAATTGGTTTTGCCCCATAAGTTATGGGGGATTTAATTATTACAGGTTTAAAAGTGGTAAAAGTCGATGGGGTCATATCCATCATTTGTCATAGGTAGTTCATTAGTTGTTAGTCAAATTTCAATAGGGGGGAAGACGTCTAACGAAGCACAATGATTAAAGGTTTCGCAGCCCGCCAAAAAAGCGGCCATTCTAAGTTGCGGGTGATGTTGAAAACTCAACCGCAACGTGAACCAGGTGCAATTGACCGCTCTCTAATTTCGACCCCGCATTTTTACCACAAATTCTTTTCATGTCCGCGCAACAATCAACCTACAACGAAGACAACATAAAAACCCTTGAGTGGAACGAACACATCCGCATCCGCCCGGGTATGTACATCGGAAAATTGGGTGACGGATCATCCACCGATGATGGCATTTATGTCTTGCTGAAAGAAATCATTGACAACTCCATTGACGAGTTTGTGATGGGTTTCGGAAAAACAATCGAAGTTATTATCAAAGACAACATGGTGACCGTGCGCGATTATGGTCGCGGCATTCCACTAGGAAAAGTGATTGACTGTGTTTCTAAAATCAATACAGGCGGCAAATACGATTCGCGCGCGTTCAAGAAAAGTGTCGGGCTGAATGGTGTTGGATCAAAAGCGGTGAATGCTTTAAGCGGTTATTTTAAAGTGGAAAGTGTACGTGATGGGGAATTGAAGGCCGCAGAATTCGAACGCGGTAACATGAAGAAAGATCACAAGATTGCGAAGACCAATGAGAAGAATGGAACTGTCATGATTTTCGTTCCCGATGAATCTCTCTTCCACAATTTCCAATACAAGGCTCAATATGTTGAACGATTGCTCTGGAATTATTGCTACCTGAATACGGGACTCACCATCCTGTTCAACGGACAGAAATTCAAGAGTGAAAACGGATTGAAAGATTTGCTTGCGACCAACATGACCGAGGAGCAACTCTATCCCACCATACACCTGCGAGGTGAGGACATTGAAGTTGCACTTACACACACCAACAGTTACGGAGAAGAATATTACAGTTTTGTAAATGGTCAGTACACCACGCAAGGAGGTACGCATCATGGAGCATTTCGCGAAGCATATATAAAAGTGATTCGCGATTTTTACGGGAAGGATTATGAAGCAGTCGACATTCGTTCAGGCATCGTTGCAGCAGTGGCAGTGAAAGTGGTTGAACCCGTTTTTGAGTCGCAGACGAAAACAAAATTGGGGTCCACCGAAATTGAACCGAACGGAAAAAGCATGAAAGCATTTGTGCTTGATTTCCTGCAGAAAGAACTCAACAAATTTCTCCACCAGAACACGCAGGCAGCTGAAGCACTCCAGAAAAAAATCCAGCAGAGCGAACGCGAACGAAAAGAGCTGGCAGGCATACAAAAACTTTCGCGCGAGCGTGCAAAGAAGGCCAACCTCCACAACAAAAAACTGCGCGACTGCAAAGTGCATTTTAGCGACACGGCAGAACTTGCTCCTGAAACAACACTCTTTATTACAGAAGGGGATAGTGCAAGTGGCAGCATCACCATTTCCCGAAACGTGCAGACACAAGCGGTGTTCAGCCTTCGCGGAAAACCACTGAACACTTACGGCATGACGAAAAAAGTGGTGTACGAAAACGAGGAGTTCAACCTCCTTCAATCCGCCCTGAATATTGAAGATGGTCTTGACGCACTTCGCTACAACAAAGTGGTGATTGCTACCGATGCCGATGTGGACGGCATGCACATCCGCCTGCTTATGATAACTTTTTTTCTCCAGTTTTTTCCTGACCTGGTGAAGCACGGACACCTTTATGTTTTGCAAACTCCGCTCTTTCGGGTACGCAATAAAAAAGAAACCATTTATTGTTATTCACCCGAAGAACGTCATCAAGCCATTGCCAAACTGGGAGTACGACCTGAAATTACGCGCTTCAAAGGACTGGGAGAAATTTCGCCTGACGAATTCAAGAACTTCATAGGTGTAGATATTCGACTTGAGCCTGTAGTTGTCGGCAACGCACATCTTAAAGACATGCTCGAATTCTACATGGGCAAAAACACACCCACTCGTCAGGAATTCATTATTAATAATTTGAAAGTGGAGAAGGATGAGGTGGTGGAATTGAAAGAAACGGAAGAAGTGGTAGTGTAAGAACTGATGTCAGAAATCCCCGAAAATATCCAACCCGAAGACGACTCACACCTGGGCACTGTGATCCAGGTAAATGGTCTTTATGAAACCTGGTTTCTCGATTACGCCAGCTATGTGATTCTTGAACGCGCAGTACCGCATATCAATGACGGACTGAAACCGGTGCAGCGAAGAATTCTCCATTCTCTTTGGGAAATGGACGATGGCCGCTTCAACAAAGTTGCGAACGTGATTGGAAACACCATGAAGTACCATCCGCACGGTGATGCTTCCATAGGCGATGCACTGGTGCAACTGGGACAGAAAAATCTGCTGCTCGACATGCAGGGAAACTGGGGAAACATTTATACCGGTGACAATGCCGCGGCTCCGCGATACATTGAAGTGCGGCTGAACAAGTTTGCACTGGAAGTAGTTTTCAATCCCAAAACCACCACATGGCTTGCGAGCTATGACGGGCGCAACAAAGAACCCGAAACACTTCCTGTAAAATTTCCACTACTTCTTGCATTGGGTGTCGAGGGAATTGCTGTGGGACTTGCCTGCAAAATTCTTCCGCACAACTTCATTGAACTCATTGATGCAAGCATTGATGTGTTGCGTGGAAAACGCACACACCTCATGCCCGATTTCCAGCAGGGCGGATTTGCAGACTGCACCGATTACAACCACGGACTGCGCGGAGGAAAAATCCGGGTACGTGCCCGCATCAGGAAAGAGGACAACGGAAAGCAACTGGTCATCACGGAAATTCCTTTCGGTACTACAGTCCCTTCGCTCATCGATTCCATCCTGAAAGCGAATGAGAAGGGCAAGATAAAAGTGAAGAAGGTGGATGACATTACCACTGGCACGGTGGAAATTATTGTCCATCTCGCTCCAGGAACTTCACCCGACAAAACCATTGATGCACTTTATGCCTTCACAGATTGTGAGGTGAGTATTTCTCCCAACGTTTGTGTAATCCAGGAAGACAAGCCGCGCTTCATTGGGGTGGATGAGTTGCTGCGGATGTCCACCGAACACACGCGGGACCTCATTGAGCAGGAACTCAAAATTCAACTCGCTGAATTGGATGAACAATGGTTCTTTTCATCTCTCGAAAAGATTTTTATTGAAAAAAGAATTTACCGCAAGATTGAAGAAGCCGAAACGTGGGAAGAAATCATTAGCACCATTCACAAAGGAGTAAAACCATTTACCAAAGATTTTTTTCGCGAAGTGACCGATGAGGATGTGGCGCGACTCACAGAAATAAAAATCAAACGCATCTCTCGATTCGATTCCTTCAAGGCCGATGAGCACATCAAGAAACTTGAAGGTGATATAAAGGATGTGAAAAAGAAATTGAAGGAACTCATTGAGACTTGCATCGAGTACTTCAAGGAACTAAAACGCAAATACGGAAAAGGAAAAGAACGCAGGACGGAGATAAAACAATTCGATACGGTGGAAGCTGCGAAAGTGGCCATTGCCAATGCAAAGCTTTATGTGAACCGTGCCGAAGGATTTGTAGGCACCGGATTGAAGCGGGATGAAGGAGAATACGTGATGGATTGTTCCGACATTGATGACATCATCATCTTCCGCAACGATGGGAAGATGATGGTGAAACGTGTCGAACAAAAATCATTTGTTGGCAAAGAAATCATTCATGCAGGTGTGTGGAAGAAGGACGACAAGCGCACCATTTACAATCTGATCTACAGCGATGGAAAAAAAAATGGTGCCATGATGAAACGGTTTGCTGTTACATCCATTACACGCGATAAAGAGTATGACCTCACTAAAGGAACTGCCGGAAGCGAGATGCTTTACTTCAGTGCAAATCCTAATGGAGAAGCAGAAGTAGTCACCATAAATCTTCGCGCCCAATCTCATCTCAAAAAACTGAAATTCGATATTGATTTTTCTGAACTTGCAGTGAAAGGCCGCGATGCCGTGGGCAACGTGGTTACCAAATACACAGTAAGAAAAGTTGAACTGAAAGAAGCCGGGCTTTCAACACTTGGTGCCCTTCAAGTTTGGTACGATGAACATGTTCATCGCCTCAATTCAGAATCACGCGGAAGATTTGTTGGGGACTTCTATCCCGGAGAAAAAATTCTCATGCTCCTCAACACAGGCGAATACAAACTGGTAAGCCCGGAATTGTCTCTTCACTTTGATGAAACAATGACTCATTTCGAAAAATGGATTCCGGGAAAACCGTTAACCACCATTTACTACGATGGCGAAAAACAAACCTGGTTTGTAAAAAGATTCCTTCTCGAAGAATCGGGCAGGGCGGTGAAGTTTATCACAGAACATCCGCAATCCAAACTTGGCATCGCTACTACCGTACATCATCCGGTAGTGTTTATCCGTTACGACAAACGCTCCAAAGCAATGCGCAACAAGATGGACGAAAGCGTAAACCTGCGCGACTTCATTGCGGTGAAAGGAATGAAAGCGTTGGGCAACAAACTCACATCGCTTCCGGTTCTTGCTGTCGAGTTACTGGAGCCTGATGCACAGCAGGAAGAACAAAGTGAGAAGTTGTTGATGGATATGATTCGATCGCGCAAGGGTAACCCAATGGATAAAGAAATACATCAGAACCCGGCAGATATTGAATTTGAAATTGATGGACTGGTGGACGACATGGAGCGTTTCAAACAGCAGAAGCAAAACGATGACGAGGAGGATGATGAAGATGAAAAACCATCGTCACCTAAAACAAAACGCGACCAAGACGATAAGGGAACGCAAGGGAGTTTGTTTTAGCGGGTGTAGTTATTTCACAAATGGAATTCCCAGTTGTTTGCAAATCATCCGGCAGGTAACATCATTCAAATCAGCTAAGACACAATCATGCGCTTTAAGATGTTTGAGAAAAACACCACGCTTCATGTCAGCACTAGTATTTCCTTTTTGAAGCTGCGGGCGGGCGTCTTGAGTAAAAGTTTAAAGGTTTCCTCTTTGTAGTAGCCCAGCATCATTTGGAGGGCATCAAGCAAATTTGTACGCAATTCCTTTTCGGTATTGCCTTGGGAAATAACTCCCGGAACTTCCTCCACATAGCCGGAAAATGTTCCGTCTTCTGCTTCTATGATGATTGCGGTATAAGTTGTATTTGCTTTCATGAAAAATATTTCTATCAAAAGTAATTTGGTTGGAGGCTGTTGTTGCTCATCACTGTATGCCTTTGGCATTGAAGTGAGCGACATCTTGCTCCATTCAACATCTTTATTGGCAATGGAATCCAACATTGCAGCCACATCATTCTATTGTTTCGAAATGGTGAGAATAAGCTCCAGAATGCTTTTACCTGACTCGGTTTGATCGTCAATCCAAAGGATGTGTTTCATGTTTTTTCTTTGTGCTAAAAAATAATTGGTTGCAGAACTGCTGATGGCAACAATCACAACCGCTTCTTGTAAGTATAATTCTTGAAAGTTGCGGGAAAATGCAATCCCGCAGGAAAGCAGGCATGAGTTAGGCTTCGCTAAACTCGTGCGACTGGGAATTAGACATGAAACGTTTCCACCGGGTCTGTGCGATCAAACAACAGGATAAAGGTGTGGATGATGAAAATGCTGAAGATGTCGATGCTACACAAATGTGCGCACCTGCTTAAGCACCCTCCGCCTCTTCCAGCAACTGCTTCCTGTGCAGCGTGGCATACAATCCTTTCGCCAAAAGCAGCCCATCGTGAGTGCCTTCTTCCGCAATGCGGCCGTGGTCGAGCACAATGATTTTGTCGGCATGTTTAATCGAAGAAATACGATGAGAGATAATGATGGAAGTTTTGTCTTTCATTAAATCCCGAAGTGCGTTCAGGATATTCTCTTCAGTTTCCGTATCCACTGCTGAAAGGCAGTCATCAAAAATGAGCACTTGCGGATGACTGATGATGGCGCGTGCGATGGAGACTCTTTGTTTCTGTCCGCCACTGAGGTTGATGCCTCGTTCGCCCAAGAGAGTTTCATATCGTCCCGGAAATTCCTCAATGTTGTGAGCCACATCAGCCGCTAAAGCTGCTCGCTCAATTTCGTCCTGCTTCACACCATCTTCCCCGAAAGCAATGTTGTTGGCAATGGAATCGGAGAAGAGGAAAACATCTTGCGGCACATATCCGATGGATGAGCGCAGTTGATGAAGTTGATGAAACTTCAGGTCCAGACCATCGAGCATAATCTGTCCTTCGGTGGGGTCGTACATGCGGCAGAGCAAATTTGCAATGGTGCTTTTTCCGCTTGCTGTCCTCCCGATAATAGCAAGTGTTTGTCCCTGCTTCACGCTAAACGAAACATCCCGCAACGCACGGATGCCGGAGTCAGGATAGGTAAATGACACATTGCGGAATTCAATTTCACCTTTAATGATTTTCTTTTCTGCGGTGTTTTTTCCTTCGGTTGCTGTGTTGACGATATCCGGTTTGGTGTCCAAAAATTCGTTGATGCGCGCCTGGCTCGCTTCTGCCTTTTGCACAAGGCTGGTTACCCAACCCACTGCAGCAAATGGCCACGTGAGCAAGTTGATGTAAAAGATGAAAAGGAAGATGGTGCCCGCAGTTATTTCACCCGACATGACCTTTAATCCGCCTACATAAATAGCGAGGATATAACCCATACCCACCAGCAAAACAATGACAGGCATAAACAGTGAATCCACTTTTACAAGTTGTAGTTGGCGGTCCTTGTAAGTGTCGCACTCGGCTGCAAATTCCTTCTGCGATTTGTCTTCCATTCCATACGCTTTCAATACACGCACTCCACTCATTGCTTCCTGTATGAAAGCGGAGAGTTTGCTCTGCTGTGATTGAACCTTATCCGTTCTCCGGTTGATGGTTTTGCTCACGTAGAAGATGCAAATCATCATGAATGGCATGGGGGAGAGCGACCACAGCGTGAGTTCCACATTTTCTTTCAGCATGAAGAAGATGCAGAACACCGAGAGCACCGCGAGGTTAATGGTGTACATCACTGCCGGACCGAGGTACATGCGCACACGGTTCACATCTTCGCTGATGCGGTTCATGAGGTCTCCTGTGCGGTTGCGTTTGTAAAAACCCATGTCCAGTTTCTGGTAGTGGTCATAGATTTCATTCTTCATGTCGTACTCGATGTAGCGCGACATCACGATGATGGTTTGGCGCTGGTAAAAAAGAAACACGCCTTTTACCAGATAGATAAGCAGATAGATGAACGCCAGCAGCAAACCGATGGTGGAGAGTTGTGTGGCAACATTGACATCACTTCCTGAAATGGAAGTTTGTTCTTTTCCAAAAACACCGTACACGAACTTGATGCTTGTGGGCAATTCAATCCTTGCCGATGCATCGCCCTTGTGCTTGAAACATTGTTCGAGAAAATCCACACCATCTTTTACGATGGCAGGTGCGCCCACATTTCCGAGATTGGTGAGGGCGATAAACAAGATGCCCATGAAAAACCTGCCGCGGTATTTCCAGAAGTAATGGTTGAGGCGCGCGAGATTCTTCATCAGAATTTAAAGTTCCAGGTAATGCTAGGCAATATCGGGAACAGGCTCACTTGGTAGGCTTTTATCTGGAGACTTCCTTCTCCCAATTGTCCGCCTGAATCGAAATAGATGAAGTAGGGATTCTTGCGGTTGTACAAATTGTACACGGACAAATTCCAGTTGGAAGTGACCTTTCTTTTCTTCTCCACCTTTTCGCCCGTGGTTTTATCGGTCACAGTTTTCATTGGTTTGGGGTAGAGCGTGAGTGAAGCATCGGCACGGTGGTAGGCTGCCATACGGAAAGAATTTCTTGGGCCGTACACATCCACGATGTGGTTCTCATAGAAGTATCTTTCTAAAGGAAGAGTGATGGCGCTGCCTGTTCCGTAAACGAAAATGAAACCGAGGTCGATGCGGTCGCTCAGTTTGTAACTCACCACCAGACTGCCATCGTGCCTGCGATCCCATCTTGCGGGAAAAGTTTCTCCGTTGTTGATTTCATCGAACTTGCGCATGGTTTTGCTCCATGTGTATCCCACCCAACCGTTGACTCTACCTACGCGCTTCTTCACGAAAAACTCTGCACCGTAACTGTAAGCTTTTCCGAAGACAAGAAAATTGTCCACGTTATCGTTCACGGTTTGTTCCGGTTGCGCTCCTTCCTCGAACTCGGTTTGGTTCTTCATGTCTTTGTAATAGACTTCGACAGAAGTTTCCCATTTATCATTCCCGAAATTGCGGAAGTAGCCAAGCGCGTATTGTATCCCGAATTGCGGTTTCACAATCTCTGTGCTTGGAATCCACACATCGGTGGGCAGCGATGTAGGGGAAAGACTTGTGAGGTGGATGTATTGGTAGTTATGCGTGTAGCCGGCCTTAATAGACGATACGTTATTAATAGTGTATCGCAGGCTGAGGCGCGGTTCGAAGCCCGTATAGTTTTTCACCACATCGCCTTTGGCATATTGAACTATGGCAGGAGGTAATGGCTGATTGAACTGGTCAACACTATCGGAATAGATATACCTCTTGAAGGGACCCACATGGATGAAATGCGAAACACGAACGCCTGCATTGAAGCGAAGTTTTTCGTTGATGTCAAACTCATCCAATGCGTACGCTGCCATTTCATGACTGTACATGATGGCATCTTCACCATCAATAAATTCCGTGTCGCCACTTCGTGCATACACCGTGTTAGGTGTAAACTGGTGGCGTGTGTATTCCACTCCCCACTTGATTTGATGCAGGTACGTGGGATAATAATTCCATTGCACCTTCGCTCCGTAGTCGCGGATGCCGCTCTTGAGCCTGAATTCAAGGTCACTTTGTTCACCAATGAATTCGAACTTGTAATCGGTGAAGGTGAGAATAGCGTTCATGAAAAGTTTTGGATTCATGATGCGGTTCCACCTCAACGTGGCTGTTGCATTGCCCCAGGGAATTTCAGAGGAGAAGTCTGCATTCTGGCTTTTGAACCCGAACACATCACGCCCGAAATAACCGCTGAGGAAGAGTTGGTCTTTAGTTGAAATGCGGTAGTTGAGTTTCGCGTTGAGGTCGTAGAAATAATAAGCGCTTCCGGCAGCATCGGCTTCGGGATTGATGAAAGGTTTTGAAAGCACATCAATATACGTGCGCCTGCCGGAGAGGATGAAGGACGAGATGTCTTTTTGGATGGGGCCTTCCACGGTGAAGCGCGATGAAATCAAACCGATGCCGCCCTCGCCATGAAACTCGCGGTTGTTTCCTTCCTTCAATGCTATGTCCAGCACAGATGAAATGCGCGAACCGTAATTGGCAGGCACGCCACCTTTTATCAGTTCAAGATTTTTCACTGCATCGGCATTGAATACGGAGAAGAAACCGAAGAGGTGCGATGCGTTGTAAACAGTAGCATTGTCGAGCAGTACAAGGTTCTGGTCAATGCCGCCACCGCGCACGTAGAATCCGGTATTGCCTTCACCTGCACTGCGCACGCCCGGCAGCAGCGCAAGTGTTTTCAGGATGTCCACTTCGCCCATGAAGGCCGGAAGTTTCTTGATTTGATCCACTTCCAGTTTCGCACGACCCATGTCCGTGCTTTCGGTGTTTTGTTTTTTCTCCGCTTCAACAATTACTTCCTCAGCTTCATACGTCTGTGGATCGAGTGCAAGAGCGAGTGTGATGTCTTTGTCGAGTGAAATTTCTATTTGTTTGTCCACATAGCCGAGCAGGTAAACATCGAGTGTGTAGCTGCCCGCGGGCAACGTGAGCGAGTAGAATCCATACACATTGGTGCTTACTCCCTTCTGCAATTCCTTCACCCCAATGACGGCTCCAATAAGATATTCTCCGCTGGCTTTATCTTTTATCTCGCCACTGATGGTGAACTTTTCCTGCGCAGAAAAGAAAAGTGGACTCGCAATGAGAACCGAAAGAAAAAACGCTCTAAGTGTTGGCATAAGAAAATGGAAATGCGGGCAAACATACCTGTGTGTGTGGGAGAGAAAAGATAACGAGGGTTAAATAAAGAGGAGGCAGGGAAATGCAGGAAGTAACTGGCGGATAGCGGTCGGCAGCGATACTCGAGGAATGGAGCGAGTGTTTGCACTTAGCAAACCCGCAATGTGATTAGTGCCGGCAAAATCAGTTATACACTTTCATCCTCATCCAAAATTTCCAGCGAACTAGCTTCGGGCAACATCAATTGTGTTTCTGCTTCATCAAGTACTTCTACCCCTTTTAGTTTTCTCTGGATGGCGCGAGTGCGTTTTCCCATCACTTCGTCTATCTGGTTGCTGGCTGTCTGAATATTTTTTTGTGCCTTTTCCAACATGCCTCCAAAGTTTTCGAACTCTTTCTTGACAGCACCCAAAATTTTCCATACTTCGCTGCTGCGCTTTTGGATAACCAATGTGCGGAAACCCATTTGCAAACTGTTGAGTATGGCCGCAAGTGTGGTTGGACCTGTCACCATAATTTTATAATTGCGCTGCAAATCGTCCAGCAAACTTGCCTTACGCACCACTTCGGCATAAATGCCCTCGAAGGGCAAAAACATAATTCCAAAATCGGTAGTGTTAGGCGGGTCGAGGTATTTATCGCGAATGTCTTTGGCCATTTTGCGAATAGTATTCTCAAGGTTTTTTTGTGCTAGTTCAATCTGCACCAGATCGCCCACATCGTAAGCGGTTTGTAATTGTTCATACACATCTTTAGGGAATTTGGCATCCACCGGCAGCCACACCTGGCCGTTGTCATCATCTCGCCCGGGCAGTTTTATGGCAAACTCCACCAGGTCGTTGCTGCTGTATTTGGTTTTTACGTTGGCCTGATATTGTTCCGGTGCCAGCACTTGTTCCAGCAGCATGCCCAATTGCACCTCACCTATTCCACCGCGCATTTTCACATTGCTCAATACTTTTTTCAGGCCGCCTACATCCTGCGCAAGAGTTTGCATTTCGCCTAAGCCTTTCTGCACACTCTCCAATTGCTTGCCCACCAGTTCGAAAGATTGACCTAACCTTTCATTGAGCGTTTTCTGTAATTTTTCGTCCACCATTATCCGCATTTCCTCCAACTTCTTTTCAGTAGCCTCCACCAGTTTGGTTTGCTTCTCGTCCAGTTGCCCGAATTTTTCGCGTTGCAAGTCGTTAAAAGATTTTACGTTGGTGTCGAACGCGGTTTGAAAATCCTTGAATGCTTTTACCAACGATTCGCGCATGTGATTGTTATCCGTTTTGGCTTGCTCAGTCAGTTCTTTGAGTTTATCCTGCACCTGCACATTTATTTTCTCCAATTGAGCCGTGTTGGCTTCCGAAAATTCTTTCAGGTTTCTAGCGAGTTCTTCACGACTTGTTTTGCTGCTCACTTCTGTTTTTTCGATAAGGGCGGTTACCTTTTCTTCAAGTGTCGTGTTCAGTTTTTCGAGTGCCTTCTGGTTTTGATCTGTAATGTTCGAAAGCGTTGCTGAAAGTTCAAGTTTAAAATCTTTTAGTGTGTTGTTCAACTCATCGCGATTTTCCTTTGAAAGTTTATTGCTCTCATCCCTGTTCACCCGGAAGTCTTCCTTCAGATTGTTTTCTAACCTGCTTAACGATTGGGCGATATCATCAGTCCGGAGTTTTACTTTTTCGGTATTGGGATCTTTTTGTTTACGCAGCAAAATCCAGAGCAGGATAATCACTTGAAGGGAAATGATGACGATAAGTAAGGTGGATGACATAGTGTTTTGGGAATACAGAATTGGGTAAGTAATGAAACAGTGCGCAAGCTATCAAATGCGCCAGATGCTTATCCACGAGGGAGAGGAAGGCTGCACCTTGAAAAAGAGCGCTGTTCATCCTGATCTGGCAATTCAAATTTCAAAAAAAGAAAACCGGACATTTTCCTCTCATCTCAAAGGTGCACACCAAGAAGTTTTTGGAGACTGAAAGCCAAAACTGTTGCGGCACATTTTTCAAAAAAAACAGCACGCAGCCAACACCCGGGTTGAAAATAGTTTACTGCTGGTTGAACACAAAGAAAAATTGCTGGATGTTTTGTCTAAGCGGAATGAATTGTTGAACAAGTAAACCGTTACCACCGAATTGCAATTGGACAACACCACAGTTCCCGAAAACAAAAAACCGGACAATCAATCGAAAAATTGAAGTTGTCCGGTCAGGTAGCCCGTAGGGGAATCGAACCCCTGTTACCAGAATGAAAATCTGATGTCCTAACCCCTAGACGAACGGGCCATTTTTTTTAAAAAGGCGCGCAAATATATCGAACTCACATTGCCACCGGAGTTGGAAGTTTTTCAGAGGGACGAATCATCCAGCCCAAAACGGAATCCCAACCTCTTGCCTATACTCAGTCCGCTGTGTTGCGACAGCGTTTGGATGTCTTCCACGGTGATCTCCTGTAGTTTTTCGTACGGAGGAGTGTACATGTCGAAGTCCAGCGTGTAAAGTATAGTGCTGTTTACAATCGCTTCCAGTTGTCCTTTATCCAGGATGCCGCTTATGAAATCATTGTAGAGATAACCCAGTTGGCGTTTGCCCTGCACCATGAAATGGTTTTCGCGATTCACAAAAATGCGGGCAATGAGGTAGCCGATATCTCCCGTCCGCTGATACTTAAAAGAGTCAGCGAGAAAGTTGTACACGTTAATGATGCCGAGATATGAATTTCTCTCATCGTCTTTAACGTAAGAAGAGCGCCAGATGCTGTGGCTCTTGTCGAACTGGAACACATTGGTGTTCATACAATAGATGAGCACATCACCGGCAATTTTTATTTCGGAATGAAAATCCCCTTTGTCGCGGTAGCTGAAATCAACACGTGAATCAGTGTCTCCGAAATTTGTCCTGATGTCCTCAATGGTTTCAGAAAGTATGGACTTCAGGTCTTTGAAAACGCGAATCGTGTTGTAATACACATCCTGCTTCAGGACACTTTTTTCTTTTACCAATTGGTAAATCATTTCGCGCGATTCTGGCATCTTGATTTTTTATCATTCTAATAAGCTCGTGCGAATAGTACCCGCTTTGACGATGGTTTACCCGTAACCATGCAATTTCCGCTTTCTTCTTTGGCATCAAGAGGAATGCAACGGATGGTGGCTTTGGTTTCCGTCTTCACCTGTTCTTCCGTTTCCGCAGTGCCGTCCCAATGTGCTGAAAAGAAACCACCTTTTGAATCGAGCAGTTTTTTGAATTCTGCGTAGTCATTCACTTCGGTGATATTATTTTTTTGGAATTGCAATGCTTCATTGTAAAGATTTAGTTGGATGCTTTCCAGAAGTGATGGAATCAGTTCTGCAACCTTTTCAAACATTACGAGTTGTTTTTCACCGGTGTCGCGTCTTACCACTTCCATGGTTCCGTTTTCCATGTCTTTCGGGCCGATGGCCATCCGCACAGGCACCCCCTTCAATTCATATTCTGCGAATTTCCATCCTGAACGTTTTGTGTCATCATCATCAAACTTCACGGTGATGTTTTTTACTCGAAGTGCAGCAATGAGTGGTTTGCATTTCTCCGCAATCTCACCCAGTTGTTCTACCCCTCTATATATTGGTACAATAACAACATGCAGTGGTGCAAGTTTTGGCGGAAGCCTCAATCCTTTGTCATCACTATGGGTCATGATGAGCGCACCAATAAGTCTGGTGGTAACACCCCATGATGTTGCCCACACATAATCCCGCACTCCCTCTTTGTTGGCGAACTGCACATCAAAAGCTTTGGCGAAATTCTGTCCCAGGAAATGGGATGTTCCTGCCTGCAAAGCCTTGCCGTCCTGCATCAGTGCTTCAATGCAAAATGTCTCATCGGCACCGGCAAAACGTTCGCTGGCAGTTTTGCAACCGCGTATCACCGGCATGGCCAGGAAGTTTTCCGCGAAGTCCGTGTACACATCCAGCATCCTTTTCGCTTCTTCCATTGCGTCAACTGATGTGGCATGTGCGGTGTGTCCTTCCTGCCAAAGAAATTCCGTAGTGCGCAAAAACAATCGGGTGCGCATTTCCCACCGCACCACATTCGCCCATTGGTTGATAAGCAGTGGCAGGTCGCGATAGCTCTGAATCCAATCGCGGTATGTATTCCAAATAATGGTTTCCGATGTAGGTCGAACGATAAGTTCTTCTTCCAGTTTCGCCTCCGGGTCAACCACCAATTCTCCTTCCTCAACTTTCAAACGATAATGTGTAACAACTGCGCATTCTTTAGCGAAACCCTCCACATGTGCAGCCTCTTTGGCCAGGTATGATTTGGGAATGAACAATGGGAAATAAGCATTTTGGTGCCCGGTATCCTTAAACATTTTATCCAGCGCATCCCTCATTTTTTCCCAGATGGCGTATCCATAAGGTTTGATGATCATGCAGCCCTTCACATCACTGTGTTGGGCAAGATCTGCCATCACCACAAGCTCGTTGTACCATTTGGAATAATCTACGTTACGGGGAGTGAGTTTATCAGCCATTTTTTCTTTCTGCGCTTTTATTTTTTCAGAGGTCAAAATTAGAGAAAGCATGAAGCACGATGTGCTACCAATGCACTGTCAAGCTTTGCTGATTGTTTTTTTACTTCCATGATTTTGATCATTTTTGCACTCATAACATCCAACCCTATTACTTTAGCAACTGAACAAATTCATCAAAAGACAAAATAAAATTCCAATGAATAAATCCTTACTCACGCGTTCCTTAGTAGCGCTTTTTTTACTTACAATAGTCAGCACCACATTTTTTGCTCAGCCAGGCAAACCAAGGAAGGATGGCGATAGATTCATGTTTGTTGAAATTGACAACCTTGATGTAGCCACCTACGAAGAGCTTGTGCAGGCTCTGGATGGAAACGAACTAATGGTTATTCACCAGGCTTGTGTTCCGGCACACGTCATTATGCTTGACATCCCCGCTTCTAACAGAGATAACCTGGATAACAACTTCACCGCATTGCGTGACATCGTGGTTACAAATACCAGTCTTACCACCATGCGCCTCCTGGCGGAATACGGTGAGAAAGATTTTCTTGCCAAGTGCAAAAAATACCGCGGAAGCGGGCAGCCTTGAAACCAAGGACAGATTTAAAATCGGATTAAACAAACTGGATTGTGCTTCGTATAACGAATGCGAATCGCATCCTAACAACCGTGTTTTTTCATCAACAGAAAATTAGCAATGTCATTTATGAATTCACCCTCCAAAGTCCTGCTCGCAGCAGCAGGACTTCTCTTGTCGCAACTTTCCGTTGCTCAGTTAACGGTAGATGTAAACATGTCGCCCGATCAGATGGTGCAAAACCTGGTGGGCGAAGGTGTGCTCATTTCCAACGTAGTGGTAACTGCAGCCGACAGTTCTTATGCTTATTATTATGCAACGGGAACCGAGCTGGGTACGAGCGAAGGCTTACTGCTCACAACAGGCCTTGCGCAGGGTGCTATAGGTCCGAATAACACTTCAGGGCTCCCACAATTAGGTCCAGGTGGTGTTTGCCTGACCTGTAATTTGTACGACAACAATTTTGGCGGAAGTGCGCTACTCGATCTTTTTTCGGGCTACGACACTTTTGATGCAACGATGGTGGAATTTGACATTGTGCCTCAGGGCGACAGTCTTCGTTTCTCTTACACATTCGCATCAGAAGAATACCAGGAATGGGTAGGCTCACCTTTCAATGATGTGTTCGGGTTTTTTATCTCAGGCCCCAATGTGGGAGCAGATGTAAACATTGCACTGATTCCCGGAACCAGCCAGGCGGTGGCCATCAACAGCGTGAATCATTTGCAAAACACACAATACTATTTCAATAACCAAAGTCCTCCGGGGCAATTGATTCAATACGATGGATTCACTCTTGATCTGATTGCCCTGGTTGGGAATTTAGTTCCGTGTGAGACTTATCATCTCAAGCTCATCATTGCAGATGGTTCCGACAGGATTTACGATTCTGCCGTCTTCATTAATTCTATAGAATCAAATCCTGTTATTGTGGCATCGGCTACTGCCGGTGGAATTCCTTTTATGATTGAAGGATGCAATGATGGCACGATCACTTTCACTCGCGAAGAATCTTCTACACTTCCCCAAACCGTAACCTATTTTGTGGGAGGTTCTGCAACCAATGGACTTGACTACACTCCTCAGTTGGGTGATGGAGCAATAACTGACCCTGTTACCATTGTTATTCCTGCTGGTGAAATAAGTGTAAGCCTTGACCTCGAAGCAATTTTTGATGGCATACCTGAAGGCGAAGAGTACATCACTATCTATCTCGCCAATCCACTTTGCAATAACGAAGAAATTTTAGACAGCATCAGTTTCTACATTCATGATGAACTAACAGTGGACATCCAACCCGATGCATCCAGCATTTGTGCCGGTGAATGTGTGCAGCTGACCAGCGATGCCATCAACGAGGGTTCAGCAATCTTTGCGTGGTCGCCCACCACCGGACTTAATGACTCCCTGAGCATATCACCTCTGGCTTGTCCTCTCATCACCACTACTTACACCATCACAAGTATAGTTTCTGAATGTATAGCGACTGACGATGTGACAATCACCGTCTCTGGCATTAACCTGACGCTTGATATAAGCAATGTGCAATGCAGTGTGCAAGCCACTGGTTCCATTGATCTCACCATAAATGATGGCATTGAACCGTTCGATATTTTATGGACAGGGCCGAATTTTTACTCCTCGTCCGATGAAGACATCAGCGACCTTCAACCCGGTGAATATTGTGTGACAGTGACAGATGCGAACGGATGTGTGGCCACAAGTTGTGTTACACTTATCCAGGAAAATGAATTGATGATTACCGGTGCAACGTTTAGTGATTACACCTGCCAGCCCATCTCATGTTTTGGAGCATGTGACGGAAGCATTTCGATTGATGTTGCAGGTGGTGTGGCACCCTATCAGTTCAACTGGACGGGTCCAGATTTTTTCTCAGACAGTTCTGAAGAGATTTCAGGATTGTGTGCTGGTGAATATTGTGTTACCATAACCGATGCGGTCGATTGTGTGATCACTGCGTGTTACACTTTACAAGAACCCTCATTGCTTTCGCTTGAGTTGGATGCACAAGCGGATGTGCAATGCAGCGGTGAACAAACCGGTAGCATTTGTGTCACTGCATCAGGAGGTTGCTCTCCTTATGCATATGCATGGAGTCATGATGCAATCTTCAATGCACCTTGTGCAGAAAATCTTCCCAGTGGTATTTACACCGTAACAGTTACTGATGTGAACGGTTGTGTGATTGATGAGGCACTGACAATTGTGGTGAGCGGCCCGCAGGATCCACTTTCAATTTCAACTGACGTTGTGGGAGTTTATCCGGGAGGATTCAATGTTTCTTGTCCCGGTTCGAGCGATGGATTCATCAACGTGACAATATCTGGAGGCACACCGGCTTACGATGTGGAATGGCTGGATGACAACAACAATCTTTTTTCCACATCCGAAGATTTGAGTGGCGCACCATGTGGCGACTACACACTTAATGTGACAGATGCAAACGGATGCACAGCAAGCATGAGTTACAACCTGACTTGCGTTCCACCCATAGAAATCACTTACACAGTCGCTCCCAACCCATGCGGAAGCGGAGATTCAGGATTAGGCGCCATTGATATCACATCAACGACTGGCGGAAACGGTGGACCTTATTCATTTCAATACATTGGGCCTTCATGCCCCCTGGGTTGCGCTGTGGAAGATCTCGTCAATGTGAATTCTGGCGACTACGTTCTTACAGTGACCGATGAATTTGGGTGTACACAAACTTTTAATATCAACATAGGAACGAATGACGATTTTGATGTTTCAGGTGTTGTAACTCCGGTCAGTTGTTTCGGTGCCTGCGATGGCGATGTGGATATCACCTTAACTCCTCCGGGTTCATACACTACCGATTGGTATGATGCGAACAACATTCTTGTTTCCACTACAGAAGATCTTGTGGACGTGTGTGCAGGAATTTATCATGTAGAAATTGTTGGCGGTGCATGTGAGGGAACTTTTTATTTCGGAGTTGTTGAACCCGAACCTATTGATATTGATGTTGACAACCTCACCGAACCAGTTTGTTTCGGACAGAACAACGGCTGCATTGACATATCAGTTTCAGGTGCTGTGGGCACGCCTGATTTCAATTGGCTACCAAGTGTGGAATGTTTTTTCTTCGGCTCAACAGATGAGGACATCTGCGGATTGTTCGCCTGTGATTACACTGTTGAAGTAACGGATGACAACGGATGCACAGTGACCGAAACCATCTCACTTACCGCTCCACAGGTTATGGACATTTTTGTTGAAACAACTATCTTCAATGGAGGCTTCAACATTTCATGCAATGGAGCAAATGACGGTCAAATGAGTGTAACCGTCTCTGGCGGATCTCCTGATTGTATCCTGTTTGCACCTGATTGTTACAACTACGACTGGCATTGTGATGACCCCCTTTGTTCAGTGCCAACCAACTGTTCCGGCTCCATTCAAACCGGCCTTGGCCCCGGTGTTTATTGTGTGGATGTTTATGATGCTAATGGATGCCTTGCAACCACAACCATTGAAATGATTGAACCCGATCCCATAGTTTCCAATGAAGTGGTGAACAATGTGACATGCAATGGTGAATGTGACGGAAGCATTATTACTGCACTGGGTGGTGGAAGCGGAACTTTTGTGAGCATCAACTGGTCGGGTGATATTGGGAACAATCTTCCCACTGCAACAACACTCACCGATTTATGTCCCGGCACTTACACTCTTTCAGTTTTCGATTCCAACGATTGTGAAGAAACATTTACTTACACTATCACTGAACCAGAGGTACTCGAAATTGTGGTGAACTTCGAGCAGGACATCACTTGTTTTGGTGGTGATGACGGTGCCGTGTCATTTGAGGCAACAGGCGGAACACCGGATTACATATACTGGGCAGAAGACATTGACGGCAACCAATATCCCGGCAATGTGATTGGAAATCTTGCGCCTGGCACTTATACTCTATGGGCCCAGGATGCAAACGGATGCCTGGCATCAACCCCAATAACGATTGATGAACCGGAAGAAATTCTTCTTTCTATCGAAGCCATTATCCAATTCGATGACCAGGTGTTTACACTGCAATGCAATGGCGATTGTGATGGTGCACTCACTTCCACTGCGAGTGGCGGAGTGGGAACGCTCAACTATGAATGGGAGAACCAAGACGGAATTGTGATTGGAGTCGAGCCCACTCTCGAAGATTTGTGTGCAGATAACTATTGCCTCACCGTGACAGATGAAAACGGATGTGAAACTGAAGAGTGTTTTGAAATTACAGAACCTGAAACTCCCTTTGATGTGCAAAGTGAAATTTCGCTCTACGCTGGCGGGTTCAACATTTCATGTTACAATGCTTGCGATGGTTCTATTGACCTCACGGTGAGCGGTGGTGTTCCGGGATATTCTTACCAATGGAATTGTGGTGCGTGTGGCACACTTGATCCAACAGAAGACCAGGCTTCATTATGCGCAGATTTTTATGAAGTGCTCGTGACTGATGCAAACTACTGCGATGAACTAGTGCAGTTCGAATTGACACAGCCCGACCCCATCATTGTCACCACAACTCCAATGGAGTTTTCATGCGGATACAACATTTCATGCAACGGTGAATGCGATGGAACTATATCAGTGGAAGTAGCAGGTGGTTTTCCGGGTTATGCGATAACGTGGGAAGAACTTGCACTGGTGGATGAGTATTTTGTGGACAGCCTCTGTGCCGGCACTTATACAATTTGCGCCACTGATGATCTCGGTTGCGAATTGTGCAGCGTGGTGACACTTACCGAACCGGAAGTACTCACCGTTTCAATTTCAGACGTATATGATTGTGATAATGGTGAATTAGAATTGTGTGCAAACATTTCAGGTGGATGCAATCCTTACTCTTTGTTCTGGAGTTCTGATGAGCTTTCAAACTGCATTACTGTAGATGAAGATGGCAACTATCAAGTGGATGTGACGGATGATAATGATTGCGAAGCGTCAGCGTCAATTACCGACTTGGTAGTTCCTGAACCAATGGATGGAAATGTGTTTATCACATCCACCACATGTGGCGCTTGCAATGGCATCATTGATCTTCAACTTACAGGTGGACTTCTTCCATTCACTTTCGACTGGACCGGAACCGGAGCAGTGGACGGACAGGAAGATCAATCTGATTTGTGCCCAGGACCGTATTCGGTGATAGTGACTGACCAGTATGGATGTCTGCTTGATATCACTGTTACTATTCCATCGGAAGATGGCATCACTTTGCAAGAGACTATCACTGGCAATCTTTGTTATGGTTCAGCCAATGGAAGCATATCTGTCATCATTACCAATGCAGTTGAACCAGTGTCCATCACGTGGACCGACAGCGATGGAAATGAAATTGGCACAGGCTCAACCATTTCAAATCTCGAAGCAGGAACCTACACCCTGAGTTGGTCGGACACTGAAGGATGCTTTGGGGAAGAAGACTACATAGTTGGTCAACCTTCATCACCACTGGTGCTTGACGCGATGGTTTCACTTTACGACAATGATTACAACATAAGTGTAGCTAACGGCACTGATGGTTCTATTGCAATCGAAGTTTCTGGCGGAACAACACTTTATCTATATGTGTGGAATCCTGATACCGGAAATGACACCACAACAGTCTTGAACAATTTGAGTGCAGGCCAGTACAGCTTGACGGTGACCGATGAGAACGGTTGTGTGCTCGATACCACCTTTACACTCATCGCACCTGAGATTCTCGATTTCCCTACAGGACTTTCACCCAATGGCGATGCGTTCAATGAATACTATGTCATTGTAGGCGTGGAGGGTTTCCCGGACAATGAGTTCATCGTATTTAACCGATGGGGAAATATCGTTTATGAAAAACCCCACTACGAAAACCAGTGGTACGGTCAGAACTTGGATGGCGAAGAATTGCCTGACGGTACTTACTACATAGTCTTCCGTGCGGGCGATAAGGAATTCAATTCTTATGTTGACTTAAGGAGATAAAGAGAGGGATTAAAACATGAAAACAAAAATGAAGAAATTTTTCACAATAGCCGCACTCATCAGCGCAGCACATTTCACAACACACGCACAGCAGGAGTTGATGATAAGCCAATACATGTTCAATGAATTGGTGCTAAACCCTGCCTATGCCGGTTCACACCCCTACTGGAGTGCTGCACTGCTGCACCGAAGCCAGTGGGTGGGGTTCGATGAAGCGCCTGTCACACAAACTTTCGGGATTGATGGACAAGTGACAGAAGGCAAACAAATAGGACTCGGCCTCACGTTGAGTAACGATGCGCACGGTGTTATCAAACAACAAGAGATTGGATTCAACGGTGCCTACCGGTTGTTCCTCAATCGCGGAACATTAAGTTTTGGTTTGCGTGCCACCATAGGATTGTACAGCGCATCGGTGGGTGATGTGATAGTTTGGGATGAAGATGACCCGGTGTATGCTGCGGACATCAAGAGCGAGATGGTTCCAAAGTTTGGTGCAGGACTTTATTATCATACCGAAAAATTCTATGTAGGATTTTCTGTACCAATGGTTTATGCATCGGACAAGAATGTGCTGATGGACCAGTCGTTGGTTAAGCAGTATTTCACCAACCACATGTACCTCAATGCAGGGATGGTTTTCAAACCTTCGCTCGCCATTGCGGTGAAACCTTCCATTCTTGTGAAGTACGAAGCAGCAGCACCGGTGGAAGTGGACATCAACTGCAACGTTCTTTTCTTCAACAAATTCTGGCTAGGGGCGGGTTACCGCACAGGAGATGCACTTATTGCCATGGCGGAATGGAATATCACTTCTCAACTTCGTTTAGGCTATGCTTACGATTTTACACTTTCTGAAATTGCGGATTACAGCAGTGGTTCGCATGAAGTGATGCTGGGTTTTGATTTCGGGAAAGACGTGAACGATATCAAAGTGAGGTCACCGAGGTACTTCTGATGTGAGATATAAAATGCAATATAGCAGAAGATGAATTTGGTATAAAAAAAATGAAAATTCAACATTCAATCATAATAGCAGCAACATTTCTTTTGAGTGGCTGTGCTTCATTGTATTTAAAGAATGGCAAGGAAGCCTACAGGAACAAAGAATACCAGGATGCAATTTGGTACCTGGAAAAAGGCATTGCCAAAAAAGAAGACCCGGAGGCGCGCACCATGCTGAGCGATGCCTACATGTTCACGGGCCAGTTCGACAAGGCCATAATGGTGTATAGCGAAACAGGATTGCTTCCGTCCAATGATCGCGATAAGATGAATCATGCCATGGCGCTCATGAGCCAGGGTCGTTATGGTGATGCCGAAACCATTCTCGAAGGAATCAACTCACGCGATAAAAGCAACGAAATGGCGCAATCTCTCCTGCTTTCCACCAGGAAATTGCAAGAGATGATGCGCGATTCCATGATGTTCACTATCGCACCGGTAAACTTTCCTGACCTGAGTACTGCTTTCTCACCATTCGTTTACAACGGTGGATTGATTTTTACGTCCACCCGCATTTCTGGCGACAAAGACCTGTATACAGAAAAGAGTTTCACTGACCTTTACTACTCACGCGAAAGCAATGGCACTTGGAGTGCTCCGGAAGAAATACAAGGAGTGAACAGCACTTTTCACGAAGCTACCGCGGTGATTTCGCCCAGCGGACAAACAATGATTTTCACCAGGAACTTTATGCTCAAAGGAAAACAACTGGGCAAAAACGAAAGCGGTGAAAGCACCACCCAGCTCTACGCAAGTAAACGCAACCCGGACAACACCTGGGGCCAACCGGAACTGCTGCCTTTCTGCGATGCCAAATACATGTTTGCCCACCCTGCATTTTCACCAGATGGTGCTACACTCTATTTCTCCAGCAACATGACCAATGGCATAGGCGGAATGGATTTGTATGAAACCAAATTCACTGACGGCACATGGGCCACTCCAAAAAACCTTGGCACCAATGTGAATACAAAAGGCGATGAACTTTTTCCTACGATGCACAGCAGCGACACACTTTATTTCAGCAGTAATGCACACTGGTCGCTGGGTGGACAAGACATTCTTTATTCATTGAAGATAGAAGGAGGAATGTTTGGCGAACCCAAATATATTTCGTATCCCATCAACTCCCAACGCGATGATTTCGGAATGGTATTCAGCAGCGGGAGCACAGGATATTTTTCAAGCGATCGTACAGGCAGCGACAAGATTTATAGTTTTTCTATGGACCAACCTCAGATCAACATTAACGGCTTGGTTACCGGCAAAGACAGCATGTTGCCTCTGGGTGGAGTGCAGGTAACGGTAACAAACATTACGGACGGAACCGAAGAAGTGTTCTTCACCGATGGTGATGGCAATTACACTTTGTCTCTGGAACCAGGAAAAGATTACCGGATAGAAACGGAACTGGAGGGCTACTTCCGCGAGAGCGAAAATGTGTCCACCAAAGGAGCAACCAGCGACAAAACCATGGAAAAGGTAACGGAAATGAGCGAACTCTACATCACTCCTGATAACACCGTGGACAAAACGAAGAAGGATGGAACCATGCAAGATGACGGTTCTAAAAAAGACGATACAGTAAAAACCAATACCCCCAAAGAGAAGAAAGGCAATTACGACATCCCGAACATACATTTTGATTACAACAAGTGGGACATTCGTCCCGATGCAGAAGCTTCGCTCGAAAGTCTTACCATCATTCTAAAGAACAACACAGAATTAAGAGTGCAGATGCGCAGCCACTCCGACAGCCGCGGCAGCGATGCATTCAATGACGACCTCTCATCCAAACGTGCAAAAGCTGTAGTAGATTTTCTGGTGAAGAAAGGTGTTTCTCGTCACATGGTCACCAGTAAAGGTTTTGGTGAACGCGAACTGCTGAACAATTGTGATGATGGAGTTTTCTGCCACGAAGAACAACACGAGATAAACCGGAGGACGGAGTTTATTGTGACGGAGAAGAAATAACGGGTAAAATTCGCGTCTTTAACCAAGTCTGATAACATCCAGTTTCAACATATGAAACAAATTAATTGCAACACTGAATATACTGGCATACTCTCCTATCTGTGAAGGCCAATGGAGTTTAAGCGGCAACGCTGATGCATCATCAACCTGCAAACTTGGAAACTCAATTCCTACAACCTTAATATTTATGCGGGCGGCCAGCAGCGCATGATTGTGAAAGCCAACAATGGCGCAGTGGGGTTAGGCTTAACATTCTAATTACAACATGCACATACATGGCACAGCAAACGCCACGGCAACGCACCATGGCGACATTGTTCCATCTGGTACTGAAAGTTTCCTTCAATTCACCAATGTCGAATCAGGAACTGGAGCAGCCGATGGTCTGCACATCGGTGTGCTGGGTAATTCCTTTACTTCACAAGCAATGATAACAATATATGTATGTACCTGATTAACGGGGCAGCGCAGATGAGCCTGCGTAACGAAGGATGGATTGATATGTTTGGTGCAAGTGGTGGATCATCAACCAAACTGAATCTGTTTGCTGGTGCCAGCAGCGGGATGCTAATCAAGAAAACTACATCAACAGGGTATGGTTTGCGTGTGCAAACGGAATCTGATGCGGACGTCAACGCATTCGAAGTTTACAATAGTCCGGATATCCTCATGGTGATTAAGGCTGACGGTAGAATAGGAATAGGGACTGCCGTTCCGGATGCGGCATATTTGCTGGACGTTGCAGGCAAAGTGCGGGCATGTGAAGTGCGTGTAAACAATCCAGGTTGGTGCGACTATGTATTCTCCGAGGACTATAGGCTGATGCCGTTGGCAAAACTGGCAGAATTTATTCAGGAATACAAGCGGCTTCCTGAAATGCCTTCGGAGATCGAAGTTGAGGCGAATGGATTTGATCTTGCAGGAATGAGTGCAAGGCTATTGAAACGTGCGGAAGAAACTACGCTCTACATCATTGAACAAGAGAAAAGAATCATATCCACAGAGAAAAGAGCAGTAGAACTGGAGAAGCACATTGCTGCATTGGAAGAGAAACTAGCCAAATTTATTTGTACCGATAAATCGAGTAACTAAGTTGAAAAATTGAAATAATGAATCTAAACAGATTTCTTTTCTTCACAATCAAAATTTTCCTCTTGGTAGCATTGGCCGTAAAGTCTAATGCACAGGAATTTGTTAGCATTCATGTAAAAGGATTCATCAATAATGGAGAGCCGTTTTATCCTATCGTCTGCAATTTCAGAGTAAATTTTCTCGACCCACCGGGAGGTAATGATGACTATTTTACTATTCCCTATCGTGAAGGCGGGCCAACGGAAAACATTGACTGCACAAGTGAATCAGGATGTTTAGCCGATATTGATGACGAACTGGAGAAGGTGTCTTCAATGGGATTTAACGCCATCCGGTTGGCTGGCGTGAAGCCAATATACAGAGAAGCCAGTGATGATTTTTTTATTTATGTATATCAGAATTATAGTTCGCAGTATGCAAATGGTAGTAGCTATCTATTCGTACCTCCTTTAGCAGGAAATGCTGATTTGATAAATTACTTTAACCAGCTTGACCAGATTGTACAATTGGCTAAATCACACGGCCTGAAAGTCATAATGATGATGTCGGACTATGCCCCTCCGCAGACATACTGGAACGACTGGCAATATATCTATTCTGAATTTCTGGGCGAACTTGCGTCTTATTTTCAGAATGAAGATGGTGTGCTTGCAATTGACTTATTTAATGAACCGTGCTGGCAAATAAACCTTAACGATTTTCCGCATAAACAATTCGCTTGTGAATCCACTGAATTGTGGTATAATACCATTAAAGCCAGTGCTCCTGATATGCTGGTAACCATTGGAAGTTGCGGTCTGAATGAGGATCTGCGAGATTGGGATCCGGGTGTTTTGCATGTTGACTTTTTGAGTGTACATGATTATCCCGGCAGGCCGAATGGTGTCAATTACAATCTTGAAGATGAAATTGCGCGCTATGCAGGGCGAATGAAATGGCACGGAGAAAACATTCCGTATGCGTGGATTATTGGAGAGACGGGATTTACTGCCGAAGATGATGTGGTGAGTCCATGGAATGATATCCCTTATCAAAACGGGACAGAAGAAGATCAACGACAGTTTGCAGAAGGCACGTTGCAATCTACTTTTCAATGCGGAGGAAAAGGTTATAGTTGGTGGTTTTACCAAAACATTTTTAAGGACGGTATTGACCTTGGGCTAGGCGGGCCTGAGCTTGATGATGAATGGTGTGATGAATACAGGGGAAATTTTTATGGTTTGTTGAATTACGGCAATCCAACTGATTTAGGTATCGAAAAACCGGTGGTTCAGGAATTTCAAACTTTTGACGCAGGCCAAGTTGGCGGTGGTTGTCCGACTATAGGTTATGAAGAACCATTCGCAGGATTAAATTACCATATCATTACTGGTACAGTGATAGGCCAAAACAACAATCCTATCGTAGGTGCCTGGGTTGAAGCAAGTTATTTCGCAGTCATCAACGGTTTTTCACTCCAACAATTTGTTTATGACTTTACAGATGTAAATGGTCAATTTGAAATTGGTAGCACAATTGAAGACAACATCGGCAAAATACAATCCCTGAATATTTATTACGTTGGCTGTAGTGTTGTCGAACTTGCTACATGGCTAGGTAATACTATTGACTCAGGTATCACTTATTCCCTTGATTGCCTTGACTACAATTATTCCGGAGTAGTTGATTCGGAAAATGTGGGTACGACTGAAGTTGAATATTTTGACGGTTGGTCAATGCTCAATGTAACCAATACAATAGTGGATGGCAACAACACCTACGGTGGAGAAGCAATATTTACTGCACAGCTGGAAGTTATTCTGGGTGAGGGATTTCATGCCATGTGTGGCTCCGATGTTACCATTCATTTGGGTGATACATTCCCGGATTGTTCAACCGTAAATACTATTGATCATGATTAGATTACTTCTTTTCTTCATTCTTATTCAACATTTGTAAAGGGTCAAGCGCAATCCTGGGTTTGGAACAACGTTATTGGCGGTAACGACCTTGATTTTACAGCAAGTCTTGCTGTTGCCCTACATGGAGACATAGTAATAGGCGGAACATACTCTCATAATGTGGATCTGGGAGATGTGATTCTTCCCACCAACGGATACAACGAAGTGTTCCTAATCCGTTACAATAGTGATGGTGAATTGATTTGGGCGAAGCACTTCGGTACAGATAATTTTGAGGGATATCCGTGGGAGGCAATTGGGAAAATGGATGTTACCAATGACAACAAAATAATAATATTTGGTATGCCATACAACCCTTGTAGCAATACCACAGGAACAGGCATTACTCCTGCCCGTCTTTTTATTTTAACAGTGACGGGGAATGTGAGCAGATGACTATATTTGGAGGGTTTTTGAACACAAATTTTTCAGATTTTACAATAGATGATTTGAACAATATTTATGTAGTCGGAACGGCAATGAACGCAACAGAATTCTGCGAAACAACTTATAATCCATTAAGTGCAACCGATCTTGTAGTCGCTAAATTTTTACCCGATGGCAATTGTGATTGGGTCAAGGGCTACCCAGGCGATTTCAGTTCAGGCCAAATCCGGTTTGTAAATGACAAATTAATTTTTACAGCGGAGTTCAATGAATCAGTGAACCTTGATGGAATCGAGTTGGTGGTAGGAACGCCACTACCGCCTAACGAGGAAAATTTCAATGGTAGTTTGATTGCTCAAATGGATCTTAATGGAAATATTGAGTGGGCAAAGAAAGTTTGGGTTGATGAGTATATGTCTTCATACCAACTGGCAGTAAATGATCAAAGTGGCTTGTGGCTTGTTGAGAGAGATTCGACTTCTTCGCTTTACGCGGAAGATTTTGAAGTTCCTGATTATGAAAATTCTAGTGACTACTCCTTTGTCTTATTGAAATTTGACCTGGATGGAAACTTATCGCTGGTAGATAATTTTGAAGGAACACACAATGGAAACTTTGTTATTGAGCCGGCAGGGGATTCCTTCTATCTTTCATTCAATCGGTTCGGATATGTTGATTCACCTTGCCTGTACAGCGAAGAGGACTTGGACGCCATGTTGTTATTTCAGATCAATAGTTCCGGTGTATGCAATAGTGTTTTCACTTATGATAATTCAGGTGAGGGAGGCCTTATCATTGCTGATATGGATACAGCAGCGGATGGTAGTTTATATGTCGGAGGCAGCTTCGGTGGAACGCAAACACTTGCAACAACCATGTTCAACGCTGGAAGTTCCGATGCCTATCTTGCTAGAATGAGTTACCCGATAGCGGTAGAAGAATTCTCCGAAACAGCCGATGGGATGATATTGATGAACCCCACTTATGATTATCTTACAGGATGGATCAATACGGAAAAGATTCACACGCCATTCACCTTAAATATTTTTGATTACTCCGGAAAACTGGCAGCCACATTTGTTCTTCAATCTAAGTCTTTTTCAGTAGCAATAAATAGTTTAGCATCCGGCTTATACTTCGCAGAAGTATTCAATGAAAATAAAGTAATTCGGCAAAGGTTTGCTGTGAATTAATTTAATTCCCATGATATGAGACAACTTTTCTGCCAGCGTACTTCGGGAAATATTGCCGTTCCACCACGCTTGAAAATTTTCACTCTGCACAGTTTGGTTTACACTCTCTTACGATCTCGAATCCGGTTCTCACTTCTCAAACCCACATCTACCCCACCAATCCCGGTGTTGTTCCAACAGAGAACGGTGCTAGAGCAACAGAACCCTATGTAATAATAATTGACACGTGTGTTGGCAAAACAGCCGCCAGTGCTATGCTGATTGAAACGAGTGTTCAGGCGATTGAAATCAACACTGCCTGCACAAAAACATGTGTTTTAATTATTGGAAACCATTCCGTGAACGTATCAGGTCAAAACCCCTAGGTTTTCGGAAACCAATTAGGTTTATTTTCTCCTGATTATTTCCGCCAGCGTCACCCCTTCCACTTTTGAGTCAATCCATTTCGTGAAGTCGAAAAATTTCAACAGCACTGCCTCCGGTGCACTTTCGTATTTGGCCATGGCCTTACGGAAATCGCGGAACACATCCTTACGCGCACTCATGGGCACCGTGCGGATAAGTTTTTTGAAGTATTCCATAATGGTACGTTCCATTTCATAAGCCCTGTCGCGTTTGGTGAGGTAGCGCAGTGTGCTCTTGAGAGTGTACTCCAGCAAATCATAATGCTCCAGTTCGTAATGGATGGCAAGGTTTATCAGCCGTGCATAACTGTAAATATCCTGGCGCAAAGTGTTCTCGTTATCATTCAGCAATTTGTTGATCCAGTGCAGTGCCTTGCTGTATTGCCCCGCCCCGAAGTAGATGTATGCGGCCTGGTAATAGAACACCAGTTCCTGTTCTTTGTGCAGCATTCCCTCGTATTGGCCTAGGTGCTGCAACATGGCATCCACATCGCGAATGCCTTTGTCGAAGTCACCGGTTTTGTGGCATATCTGCAACTCCGCAATGGCCGAGAGTTTAAAAATGCTCATCTGCACATCATTCGATTCGAAACCCGCCTTGTCGTCAAAAGATTTTAGCTCTGCAATGGTTTTGCGGGCTTCCTGAATGTTTCCGATATCCACATGGCACATTGCTATGTTACCCAATGCCCGCACATAACGCTTAGCTAAATCGCCACGAAGAAGAGGAAGTTCGTCAAGGATTCGTTTCACCCTCAAAAATTTTTCAATGGCGTTGGTATAATCGCCACCCGCCATGCTGCAAAATCCCTGCGTGTAAAAACAAATGGTTGCAGCGCGTTTCGACAGTGCTGTGTTTTTTCCTTTTATCAAAGGATGATTCACAATCTCATTTACTATGGCGTGGTTCTCATCAGTGCGAGCGTAACCACCACTGCGAAAAACGTAATTGATTTTGGCATAGAGCACATGGTAAGCTGCAAGATTGCGTAACCGTTCAATCACATCCTGTTCTTCTTTTATAAGCGCATCCAGGTCTTTGGTGAATTGCCCCTGCTCAAAAGCTTCTTCTAAAAGCGTTTTCTCCCAGTTGATAAGTTCAAACAGATAATAAAATTTTTCATACTGTATAGCCAGCTTTTTAGCCCGCATCAGGAATTTAGTGCACTCAGCAAAGAGTGCCTTGTTGTAAAGTATTTCAACGTTCTTGATTTCCTGATTCAGGATGCTGGACACACTATTCTCCCCATGAAATGCGCGAAGGGCTTTGAGTACAAGTTTGTACAAATGATTTTTTTCGGAAGGAAGATGCCGTATGAATTTTTCTCCTTTAAAGGTTTTCTTCACTTCGTCCTCGCTATACTCCGGCATCTTGTCCATCAAATCAAACAGACGGATGTAATTCTTCTCTCCGCTTTGCAATGCACTGTGCAGTTTAAAGAAACGCTTTTCGCTTTTGGTAAGCGACTTTATCAGTTCAAAAAGTTCCTGGCTTGCTCTCATAATGGTTACAAATATTACGGGATTTTTGTCTTTTAGGATTCCAACCGGCAGTTTACCTATTGGAATCTCGATACCCTACTTCGGATAATAAATATGGTGCAGATAACCCCGCCCGGCCAGCAGGCGGGTATCGCGAAGAGATCAGAGAATTGTAGTGCGCAGGAAACTTTCCACGATCCAATATCCCTTTTCCATTTCTTTGAGGGATGAAAATCATCATTGCACTTCTGTTCGCCTGTTTTTTTTCAGGTGAAATCATTTCTCAAAATCATTCACACTGCCAGAAGAAAAAACACATCCCGAAATTGGGTGGACGCATGATGGAAGATGAAGGCAACCTACGCAGCGACACGTTGGACATTCTCAAGTACACCATCAATCTTGATATGACCATGATGTCCTCGCAGCAAATTTCTGGGGAGTGCATCATTGATTTTCGTTCGAAGATGGACAACATTGATTGGATCAATCTTGATCTGCTTGCACTCAATGTTGACTCAGTGCTCACCGCTGCGGACGAGCAACTCACATTCGCACATATCGGAGAGTTATTGCACGTGAATCTTCCTATGGTCTTGAATGAAAACGATGAATACACTGTCCGTGTTTTCTACCACGGTTCACCGGTAAACGACACCTCATGGGGCGGATTTTATTTCTCGTCAGGTTATGCCTATAACCTGGGAGTGGGATTCGATGCCGACCCGCACAACTACGGCCGCGTATGGTTTCCATGTTTCGACAATTTCGTGGAGCGCAGTGCATATGAATTCAATGTGCTCACGTCCGATGAAAAAACCGCTTACTGCAATGGATTGAGAATTTCGGTTGACACCGTGGGTGTGGATTCACTCCTCACAAAATGGATCTTGGATGAAGAAATTCCATCCTACCTCGCATCAGTTGCAGTGGGTGATTATGTTCATGTCGCACAAAGTTTTGAAAGTGAATTGGGTATTGACATTCCTGTTTGGATTACAGCAAAGGCCATTGACACCACCGAAGCAAAGGCAAGCATGATCAACCTCCTTCCTGCCCTCGAATACTTTGAAGAAGATTACGGCCCGTATCGTTTCCCACGTGTTGGGTTTACTTGTGTGCCGTTCAATGGAGGTGCAATGGAACACGCCACAAACATTTCATATCCGCTGTTTGCAATTGATGGAACGCTTGCATGGGAAACGCTTTGGGCGCATGAACTTTCGCACATGTGGTGGGGCGATTTAGTGACGTGCCATGAAGCCGGAGAGATGTGGCTCAACGAAGGTTGGGCGCGTTACAGCGAAGCACTTTTCACCGAAGATATTTATGGCCATGATGAATATCTCGAATACATCCGCGACAATCACAAGGATGTAATTCTTCATGCCCACCAGCAGGATGGCGAGCGATTTCCGGTAAGCCCCGTTCCGCATGAAGTCACTTACGGAAGCCATGTGTATAATAAAGGTGCCGATATGGTACACTGCCTTCGGGGCTACATGGGTGATGAAGATTTTTTTGAAGGTGTTCAGAATTTTCTCGAAGACAGTGCCTTCACCGACATCACCAGCGCAGGCCTTCGCGATTACCTCCAGCAGTACACCACTGCCGACCTCAATTCATTTTTCGACAATTGGATTTTTGAGCCGGGCTACTCCGAGTTCCGCATCTCTCATTTTGGAACTGATACAGGTTTGCTTTGGGATCTTGGAATTGAACAACACCAGCACTATGCAACCGACCTTTATGAAAACGTTCCGCTTCTTGTAACCGCACTTGGAAGCAATGGCCAGCGCAAAGACACCCTCATGGTTTTTAGTGGAGGGAATTGGTCTGAGTCCATTTTTCTTCCCGATGGTTTTGAACCCTTCGCAGTATTTCTTAATGGCGATGAAAAAATTTCTCAAGCCGTTTTGGGCGAAGAACACACTTTCACCGAAGTCGATGATTTTGATTTTGACTATGCAGAATTCGAATGCGAAGTCATCAACATGGGATCTTCTGATTCACTTTGGATACGTGCAGAAAATCATTTGGCGGAAGCGGATTTCCCTCACCTCATTCCCGCAACCGATTATTTCATTTCACCAGACCGCTGGTGGCGCGTGGATGGAAATTTTTCAAACGATACAGAAGTGAACGCCACCATCCGTTACACCGGCAATGGGGGCACAAGCGATTTCGATCCACTCTTTTTTCAATACCTCGAAGACAACAATATGACGGAAGACAGTATTGTATTGCTCTACCGTCAGCGTGAATTCGATGGTGGATTTCCTGTTGCCTGGCAGGAGTGGAGTAATTACATCATCAACACCCAGGGCAGTGATGAAAATTGGGCAGGCCGCATTGACATTTTTGATTTACAACCAGGAGATTATGCATGGGCCGTCCATACCGGAGTAGTGGGCATGGAAGAATCAACATACAGCCCAAGCTTGCTTCACTGGGCAGCCGACATCCTTACATATATGTGCAATGTGGAAACACCCATCACAGTATTCGATGCCAGAGGCCGCCAGGTTTTTTCAGGAACAATTGGCATGGACAATCCGGTTTCAACTACAGGATGGGCGGGGGGAAATTATGTAGTGGCAATCCTTGGTGAAACCCATAAGATTGTTGTAAGCAGATAGGTGTTGGAGTGCGATGATTTGCTTGAAAGACACCACGCTTGAAAATGGGCGGGATAGTGTCCACCCATATCTTCGCCACTCATATTTCAAAACAGCCAAACACTGTGGAAGAAAAAATAATTGAAGAAACCCGCCAGGGCGAATACCTCATGTTGGAAACAGAGGTAGTCTCCGCCAAGCCCCCCCGCAAACTCCTTCTTGAAAGCTACGGATGCCAGATGAATTTTTCTGACAGCGAAATCGTAGCAAGCATTCTTGCCAAAGAAGGTTTCACCACCACCCGCGACCCCGAAGAAGCCGACCTTGTGTTGCTGAATACCTGCGCCATCCGCGACAATGCCGAGCAACGCATCCGTGGGCGGCTCGATTACCTCCGCAGCATCAAAAGGCGCAAACCCTCCATGACTATTGGCGTACTTGGCTGCATGGCTGAAAGGCTTCGTGAAAAATTTCTGGAAGAAGAAAAACTCGTTGACCTCGTGGTTGGCCCCGATGCCTACCGCGACCTCCCCAACCTTATTAATAAAGTGGACGATGGTCATCAAGCCGTCAATGTTTTGCTGAGCCGTGAAGAAACTTATGCGGAGATAACACCTGTGCGCTTGAACAGCAACGGAGTCACTGCATTCATCTCCATCATGCGCGGCTGCGACAACATGTGTTCATTTTGTGTAGTCCCATTTACAAGAGGAAGAGAACGCAGCCGCGACCCGCAAACAATTGTTCGCGAAGCAACGGAATTGTTCAGCGCAGGCTACCGCGAGATAACATTGTTGGGACAAAACGTGGACAGTTTCAAATGGAACATGACCGGCAAAGGCGAAATTGTTGAACCTGAAAAACCAACGGTAAATTTTGCCCAGTTGATGGAAATGGTTGCACAAATTCATCCCGACCTGCGCATACGATTTTCCACTTCCCACCCAAAAGACATGACCGATGATGTGCTGCATGTGATGGCGAAATATGAAAACATCTGCAAATACATTCATCTGCCAGTGCAAAGTGGGAATAGTAATGTGCTGAAGCGCATGAACCGCGGCTACACTCGTGAGTGGTATTTGGAAAAGATAAAATCCATCCGCACTATCATGCCCCATTGTGGAATATCAACAGACATTATCACAGGCTTCTGCGGTGAAACAGAAGAAGAACATCAGGACACCATTTCATTGATGAGCTCAGTGCAATATGAACTGGCCTACATGTTCAAGTACTCCGAGCGCCCGAAAACGTTGGCAGAAAGAAAATATGATGACGATTTACCCGAAGAAGTGAAAGGAAGAAGATTGCAGGAAGTAATAGATGTGCAGATGAAGAACTCAGCTATTCGCACAAAAAAATATGTGGGCTATGTGCAAAGGGTTTTAGTAGAAGGCGTGTCGAAGAAATCCGAGAATCATTTCTTCGGGCGTAACACACAAAACGTGGTAGTTGTCTTCCCGAAAAAGAATAATATTAATAAAGGAGGCTATGTGGATGTGCTGACAACCGATTGCACCAGTGTAACGCTCCTGGGGCATGTCATCAAAGTCTATCCAAACAACTCTTCATCATCCTAATTTTACTCTTCGGAATATGGACATCAAATCTGTTAAACAACGTTTCGAAATCATCGGCAACTCCCCGATGCTCTTGCGCTCACTTGACATTGCAGTGCAGGTGGCAGCAACCAACATGTCAGTACTCATCAATGGTGAAAGCGGAACCGGGAAAGAAAACATCCCGAAAATTATTCACGCTTACAGCGCAAGAAAACATGCGCCATACATAGCTGTAAACTGTGGTGCCATTCCTGAAGGCACCATTGATTCAGAATTATTCGGTCACGAGAAAGGTTCATTCACCGGGGCATCCGATGCCCGCAAGGGATACTTTGAGGAAGCCAATGGCGGAACAATTTTTCTGGACGAGGTGGCAGAACTTCCGCTCGGTACTCAAGTTCGTTTGCTGCGTGTGCTCGAAACGGGAGAATTTATTCGTGTGGGATCATCCAAAATGCAAAAGACAGATGTGCGCATGGTGGCAGCAACTAACGTTGATTTCAGTGATGCCATACGCAATGGAAAATTTCGCGAAGACCTATACTATCGTTTGAACCAGGTACCGGTTTACCTGCCACCGCTGCGCGAAAGGAGAGAAGACATCCCCTTGCTCTTTGCAAAATTCACTACCGATTTTGCCGAAAAGTACCGGATGCCCCTGCTCCAACTCACTGACGAAGCCAGCGAGTTGATGATGAATTATTCCTGGCCAGGTAACATCCGCCAACTGAAGAACATTACTGAGCAATTGAGTGTGCTGGAACAAGAACGCACCATCACACCAGAAACTTTACGTTTCTATTTACCCCAGGAAGGTTTTGCAAGCAAGTCACTTATGATTCCTCCTGCATCGGGAACCGAATCGCAATTTTCAGAAAGAGAAATTCTTTACAAAGTGCTCTTCGACATGAAGAATGATTTGAACGATGTCAAGAAATTGGTGATGGGTATTATCCAGTCGGGTAGCTTTGAACAAAACGATGAAAACACGGAGTTGGTGCAAAGGGTTTTCAGCGAAGGTCAACACCGGCACAGCCAACCCACCGGTGTTCCGCAAACAGGAGTCATTCGCATAGGCCAGGCTGTAGCCGGTAATGGAACCACACCGCAAGTTCACGAAGTGGTGGAAGAAAGATTTTCGCTTCAGGATTCGGAGAAAGAGTATATCGCAAAAGCCCTTAAAAAGCATAAGAACAAACGCAAGCACGCTGCTGAAGAATTGGGAATTTCCGAACGCACGCTCTACCGGAAAATAAAAGAGTACAATTTGAAATGATCCTGATGTAAGATGATAAAATTGGCCGGTATTCTGATTTGTTTGGTTGCCATAAGCGGATGCTCCGCGCGCTACTCTTTTACCGGTGGTCAGTTCAGTGGAGCGAAAACTTTTTCAGTAGAATATTTCAAACCCCAAACCGCTTTGGCTTCCCAGGTTTACGCACAGCGATTTACCGAAACGCTTAAAGAACAGTTGCTTTCCCAGTCGCCACTTCAACTTGCTGAATCGGGTGGCGAATTGAGCTATAAAGGATCAGTGACTGACTACCGCATAACTCCTGTAGCCACACAGGCCAACGAAACAGCAGCATTGAACCGACTTACCATTACCATTAAAGTGAAGTACACCAATACTCTTGAATCAGACCTCAGTTTTGACAAAACATTTTCACGCTTCGCTGACTTCGAGGCCTCTCAGGATTTGTTCAGTGTAGAAGAACCCCTTTGGTCCGAAATAAATGACCAACTCGCTCAAGATGTGTACAACGCCAGCGTGGGAAACTGGTGAAGGCAATTGTTGAACCCTTTGAGCCCGCAACCATAAGCCAACTTCATGAACAAAGACCTCATCCAAAAGGCCATTGAGAATCCAGAATTTCTTGAGCAACTTTCTGCCGGGGAATTGGAGCACATCACTTCTGAATTTCCTTATTTCACCTCGGCTCATCTTTTACTCCTTAAGAAATACCAGGCGGTGAATGATTATCGTTTTACGCATCAGTTGCACACCGCAGCAACTTATGTGGCCAACCGCAAAGTGCTTTATGAATATGTAAAACAGAAGGAAAAAGGAAAGCACGAGTCGCGCACTCAAATGCCAGAAGAAATAACTCTTGCAAATACGCCAATACATTTCCCTGAGCATACTCCATTGCAAATTGAGCCTGAACAGCCGGAAGTTACCCGCCAGCCGGTGCCAGAATTTTTGCCCATACCTCAACCGGTTTTTCGGGCAAATGACATGGATGACCTTCAACGTGAAATCATAGTTGAAGCAGTGTCATCATCCATAGAAAAGGAAGTGGCTGATGACGTGGCAGAACAGAAAGAGCCTCTCGCTGTTATTGAACCAGAAGCGGGATTTAAGGAGAACGAATCTGAAACGCATGCAGGTGATGATTATTCTCTGTGGCTGCATCGCAGAGCCAGCCAAATTCACTATTTGGAAAAAGTTGAATCTTCCCGACCTGCTTCGGAACGGCCTGAAGCTGCTAGTGATTGGCTACGGACAACACAAGCCGAAGCAGAGCAGGCAACAAATCAAACCAGCGAAACAATTGCTGTAGAAAAACCATCCCTCAAGTTGCACCAGCAGCAGCTTATTGACCGGTTTATTCGGATGGAACCCAAAATAACTCCTGGAAAAGCGGATGAATACCTGACCGGCAACATTGCCCGCACTAGTATAGAGGAGGATATTTCTATTGTATCGGAAACTATTGCCGACTTGTACGTGAAGCAGGGCAAGATGGACAGGGCGCGAAAAGCGTATCGAAAATTGATGGAGCTTTACCCTGAGAAAAGTATTTACTTTGCCGCCCGTTTAAAAAATCTGGACAAGAACAAAAAGTAAATTTTATGGCATCGTTTATTATTCTTCTAGTTGTTATCTGTAGTGTATTGCTCGGCCTTGTGGTGCTCGTGCAAAACCCCAAAGGGGGAGGACTTGCAGTAGGCTTCCAGGGCACTCAGCAAATTGGCGGTGTGCAACGCACCACCGATTTTCTTGAAAAAGCCACCTGGTACCTGGCCACTGCCGTTTTTGCGCTTTGCCTTCTTTCGGCTTATTTCTATGCAAGCGAGCGAACCATCCAAAATTCACCGGCAACAGAGCAACCCTCAGGGCCTGCTACCGGAACTGATGCAGCACCTCCGGCCGATGTGCCGCCTCCTCAGTGATGCATCTTGACAGTGAAAACTGTCAATCCCCATATTCAAAAAATGTCAGTGTGTCCTTCCAACTGACATTTTTTGTCTGCGAGTCTGCCAAGTTCTGTAGAAAAAAACCGAGACATCCGGCTGGCACAAAAGGTGACAGGCGCGGGTCTCTGAATATCAAAATCAATTAACTCATTTAAATTTATTAATCATGTCAGTAAACGTAAAACCCATTGCAGACCGTGTGCTCGTAGAGCCAAGCGCTGCTGAAACCACCACAGCCAGTGGAATCATTATTCCAGACACGGCTAAAGAAAAGCCACAGCGCGGAAAAGTGATAGCTGCTGGAATAGGAAAAAAGGATGAGCCCATGACTGTAAAAGCTGGGGACACCGTTCTTTATGGAAAGTATGCCGGAACTGAGATTACCGTGGACGGCAAGGAATACCTCATCATGCGTGAGTCCGACATCTTCGCAATAATCTGAATCGCTAACTCAACAAAAAATTCATTAACTCATCAAAATTCATAGAACAATGGCAAAAGAAATAACCTTTAATACCAGTGCCCGTGAGAAACTCAAGAACGGAGTGGACGCAATGGCCAACGCAGTGAAAGTGACATTGGGACCAAAAGGCCGCAATGTGGTGCTCGACAAAAAGTTCGGTGCACCCGTAATTACAAAGGATGGAGTAACCGTGGCGAAGGAGATTGAACTAAAAGATCCTATCGAAAACATGGGAGCGCAAATGCTTAAAGAAGTGGCATCCAAAACTGCGGATATTGCAGGTGACGGAACTACAACTGCAACTGTTCTTGCACAAGCTATAGTTACTACTGGGCTGAGAAACGTGGCCAGTGGTGCTAACCCGATGGATCTTAAACGTGGAATTGATAAGGCTGTAGTTGCAGTGGTGGCGGAACTAAAGAAAATATCGAAGCAGGTTGGAAACGACAACAACAGAATTAAGCAGGTAGCTTCTGTTTCTTCAAACAATGATGAAACCATCGGAACACTTATTTCCGAGGCAATGGCTAAAGTGGGAATTGAAGGTGTGATAACTGTAGAAGAAGCCAAAGGAACTGAAACCGAAATGAAGACCGTAGAAGGTATGCAGTTCGATCGTGGTTACCTGTCTCCCTATTTTGTTACCAATGCTGAACAGATGGAAGCTGATCTCGAAAGCGCCTACATCCTGATTTATGACAAGAAAATAAGCAGCATGAAAGAATTGCTTCCTGTTCTTGAGAAAGCAGCTCAAACCGGCAAACCACTTTTGATTATTTCAGAAGATGTGGACGGTGAAGCACTTGCCACTCTTGTAGTGAACAAGATTCGCGGTTCACTGCGAGTTTGCGCAGTAAAAGCTCCAGGATTTGGAGATCGCAGAAAAGCTATGCTACAAGATATTGCTGTCCTCACAGGAGGAACTGTTATCAGCGAAGAAACCGGGTTGAAGCTGGAGAACGCCACACTCAATGATTTAGGCAAGGCTGAGAAAATAACTGTTGACAAAGACAACACTACCATAGTAAACGGTGCCGGAAGCAAGGATGCTATTGGTGGCCGCATTGCTGAAATCAAATCGCAGATTGACAAAACCACATCGGACTACGACCGCGAGAAACTGCAGGAACGTCTTGCCAAACTTGCTGGTGGTGTAGCTGTACTCTATATAGGCGCAGCCACCGAAGTGGAAATGAAAGAGAAGAAAGACCGTGTGGATGATGCCCTTCATGCAACACGCGCAGCTGTGGAAGAAGGAATTGTTCCCGGTGGTGGTGTCGCCCTTATACGCGCCTCAAAAGCATTGGAAAAACTGAAAGGAACCAATGAAGATGAGCAAACAGGGATATCCATTGTGGTTCGTGCCATTGAAGAACCACTTCGCCAGATTGTGGCCAATGCCGGTGGCGAGGGTGCAGTGATTGTAAACAAAGTGCGCGAAGGCAAAGACGACTTCGGTTACAATGCCCGCACCGATGTTTTCGAAAACCTTTATGCAGCCGGTGTTATTGATCCCACCAAAGTGGTGCGTGTTGCACTCGAAAATGCGGCATCTATTGCAGGCATGTTGCTCACTACTGAATGTGTGATAAGCGACATCAAAGAAGAATCCCCTGCTATGCCCCAAATGGGCGGTGGCGGAATGGGCGGTATGATGTAATACCCCAACAGTTTAGAATACACAAAAGCCCTTCGAAAGAAATTTCGAGGGGCTTTTTATTTTGTAAGAATGACTTTCAGTGCGGTTGGTTTCAGTGATCATCTCACCACATAAACATATCCCGCCTTGTTTTCCAGTTGGTAAGATGAGTTGCCGAATTCAATAACGTAGTAATAGGTCCCACCGGAAACCAGATTGCCGGATGCATCGCGTCCATCCCACAGGAAAGGCTCACGCAGCACCATCACTTCATTACCCCAACGATCGAATATCAAAACACGTTGAGGGTATTCCAGAAAAACGTTGAAGGAAAATACATCGTTTTTATCATCACCGTTTGGAGTAAAAATGTTTGCAAGAATTCCTTCGCATGGAATTACAGAAACTTGTGTTTCCGCAATTGCACTCTCACAACCTTGCGGAGATAGAATGAAACCAAAGAGTGTTGTGTATGCCTCCACATCGTAGAGTACAAGTGTATCGCCAACATCAACAGGCTCACCATTTTCATCCAGCCAATGCAATATGAACTCACCACTCCCTGTAACCACTGCACTATCGCCCTCACATATTTCAACCCCTAAGAGTATTGGAATGGGTGGAATTTCCCAAAGTGTAATCGTAAGTTCTTCGCTGATGTTTTCACATCCTTCGATTGAAACTACTTCAGCAAAATAAGTTCCTGCTTCCTCAAGTGTCAGCGTGGTTGATGTGGAATTAAATTCATCATCATTGAGGAACCATGTGAATGTTGCGAAGGCACCTGAGATTTCGGCTTCTGTTTCCTCTCCATCACAAAAAGAAATATTTCCATCTGGAACCAGACTCACCACCGGGAGTGGATAAATGATTACAAAAAGACTATCCGTGTTTGAGCAGAGAGAATCCTGCACTGTCAACAAATAAAATCCGCTGTCCGAAATCGCTGCATCGGTCAGAACTAAATTATTTTCGGTTGTCACGTTGTCGTTCGGGGATGTCCAGTCATAACTCACTCCCATTTCACCTTGTGAAAACAGTTCGATGGTTTCATTCGTGCAGAGAACCGTATCTCCAGTAATGATGGCATCGGGTAACTGACTTGTGATAACGGTTACTTCGATGGGATCGAACTGACAATCCTGATAGGTATCCGACAAGTAAACTGTAATTGAATCGCCAATGATCTCCAGATAAAGAAGAGTGTCGCTGGAAATAAATTCTGTGAGTGCTTCATTGCTAAACCATGAAATGCTGTCGACATAGTTTACTTCAATGGTTGTCGTGCTTCCTTCACAGGCTATTTCAGGTGATACAATTTCCGGCTGAAAATCCTGGAGTGGAACAATGAGCGAATCGGAAAAGGCATTGCACCCAAGATAATCTGTAGTCATTACAACCAATGTGTCCGCTGTAGATATGTAAAGAGAATCATTCGTGGCTCCGGATGGAAACCACTGGTAAGCCAACAAATCTGGATTGGCAATGAACAACGCAGAATCACCGGCACACAGTGTTGAGCTTTGCTGGATGGATGCAAGAGGAATTATCTCACCGATCGCGATAGAAACAGCAGATGTGATGCCGCAGAGTTGCTGTGTAAAAGTGTATATGCCGGGTTCGAAAATCTCTTGCACCGGATTATTCCCACTCAGAGGTGGTTGCCATAGTATGAGGTTTGCCGCATTAGTTTCAGCAATGATGAAAGTGGAAAGACCGGGACAAACTTCGGTGGTGGGTGCGGCTGAAATAGTGGGCGCGAAATAGCCCTGCACCTGAACAATGTTGGAGTACAACTGGCATCCCGTAGAGTTGATTAACTGGCATTGATAGTAACCCGGTTCATCCACTGCAATGCTTGCACCGCTTGCTATGAAATCGCCTTCCACATTGTACCAGGAAAAAATTCCGCTGCCGCTGCACATCAGTTGAACCGTGCTTCCAATACACAGCACTCCGTTTGAGGGATTCATGCTTGCCACTGGGGATGTTTGTGTGGTGATGGTGATATAACTGGAAAGTGCGGAAGTGCAAACGGTTGAATTCTCAAATCCTGTTGCTGTCGCGTAATAGTTTCCAGGTTGGTTGATGAGAATTGAATCAGGTGAAATAATTTCAACGATGCCTGCGGTGGAAGTCGTGCCGGGACCATTCCACTCGAAGGCATCATATCCTGTCGCCACCAATAGCAATGTACTTCCAGGACATAGTTGACTGGCCGAAATGATATTGGCCTGAGGCAGCACCTCGAAATGAATGACCTGCTGAAAGACTTCACTTTCTGAAATCAATCCGTCACATTCGAAAAAAGCTTGCATCGTGATTTCAAGATCTCCCTGGTTGGCCGGCAACAAAAGATGCGATGCCGGAATGGTGTCGTTGACGAGTGGAACACCTCCAATTGTTATGTTGAAATAAGCGGATGATACACCGGTGTAAAGCGAATAGTCGTCCGTCCCGGAATCCTCAAAGAAATAGGCAACCACCTGAGTGGTGTTGGGGCAAACAAAAACGGTATCGCTGGTGAAAACTTCTGTTGGGGAGAAGTACAAAGGATCGAAGAAAAAAGGTGGCTTGAAAGCAACACCCATTTGCAGGTTTTCGAACGATGATTCGTCTAACTGAACCATTAAGGTACTGAGAGCAGTGCAGGTATCGTTATTCACATAAACAGTATAGTCCCCGCTTTGAGTGACAGTCAACAGCGAGTCATAGTCAAGGCCTCCGTAAAAACCTGACCAATACACATTCATTCCGTCCGGCACAGTTGCGGTCAACTGAACACTGTCTGTGCCGCAAAGAATAATATCATCAGCCGGATAAGCGAGCGTATTTATACCCACATTATCGGAAATGAGTGGATGCGGGGGTGAATCATACACCACTATTTCTATGGTGTCGCTTTGTGCGTAACATCCATCGACAGTGGTAAAGGAAAGCCAGTACTCCCCATCATCAGAAACACTTGCCAGGTTGAGGATGGCACTGTAGTAAATATCAGGATGCCATGAGGATGTGTAAGCCGGAATGATGTTGTAATCCTGATACCAAGTGGCCCATTGCCAGGTAGCGAAGTTGTTATTTGCTTCGGGGCAAGTGAGGAAATTGTTGCCGAGGTATGCGCTGTTGCAACTGAGCGAATCAGTATTATAGATTTCCAGTTGAGGTTGTATCATAAAACAATCCGTGAGATTGTTGCGGTAATAGTAATAGGGCAAGCGTGCGAGATGAACGGGGCTGGAAACAAAAATTTCGCGCTGACCATTTCCCAATACCTGGTTGAATTTTCTCAAATTAACATCGGTGCAGGTTTCTGCCGGTGTGCAATTGCTGCCATAGTTGGGGGTAGTCTTTATTGTTCCATCTCCTGGTAAAAAAGAAGTGTGATGTGGGACATTGAACACGCCCTCGTAACTACCGGCAACGATGGGTTTGTCTTCCACCTGAATCGCAATTCCGCCAACAAAGTCATCAGCCTTTCCGGCAAATTGGCGTTGCCATTGTCTTGTTCCGCTGGCTGAATACTTTGCAGCATACACATCCCGGAATCCCACACTGTTGAAACTTCCCGGCCCGAAGTCCGCAGCGAAATCATCGAACGTGCATTGAAAAGTTCCAGCCACATAAAGTTCATCGGTGGATGAAATAGTGAGTGCATCGAGGGTCACGTTGTTGTTGCTTCCATCCGATGAAAGCCATTGCACCGACCCATCATTATTTAAAGCACAGAGAAAAAGCGCATGTTCGCCCGGTGTGAAAAAAGATTGCGGTTGCCCGGCAAAAAAGGTAACGTACCCCGAAACATTTCCGCCCAGCACAAACTGACCACTCGAAGTTGTTTCGACCTGGTTGATGGAAAGAAATGCACCTAAGGCTTTTTCGAAAAGAAGTTCATCACCGGTAGAAGAAAACAAAGTGATGAAGCTTGCATAGTTCACCTGGTTGGTGTGCAATTCATCAAACGTGATGTCACCGGAAAATTTTCCAACGAGCATCACATTTCCATCTTGATCACAGGCCACATCATTCCCAATGTCATTTTTTTCTGCGATGCCTTGCCGCGTCCATTGCACATTTCCATCCGCCCCAAGTTTGCTGAGGAAAATGTCGCGGCTGTGTTCTTCTGTTTCCGTATTGATGGTGCTGGAAAGATTTTCTGTACCGAAATCACCAATGCCACGGAAGAATCCTGTCACCAAAACATTTCCTGCATTGTCCATTTCAATAGCTGTGCTTTCATCTTCAAGATGTCCGCCCAGGCGGGTAACCCACTGGAAATTTCCATCCGCATCCAGTTTTGTAACGAACACCTCACGCGATGATGAAGTGGCGGTGAGTTCGAAATTTCCAAACGCTGATTGCGCGGTGAAGTACCCGGTCACGTAAATGTTTCCGTCATCATCTGTTGCAATGGCTGTTGCATGATCGCCTGCAACTCCACCAGCAGTTTCTGCCCAAAGAAGTATTCCTGAAGAATTGTATTTGGCAATAAGGATATCGGATTGCCCCTGGGTGTAGAGCGTGGTTGAACCGATGGATGATGTTCCGGTGAAGTATCCGCAGATGATGTAGTTTCCTTCTGCATCATTACAAACATCAAGTGCTTCATCCTGCAACTGCCCACCTTCGGAGCGAAGCCAGTTGGATTGCGATAGAACTGTGGAACAAAGAATATGAGAAAGGAATACAAAAAGGATTGTGCGCATGAGCTAATGTCTGTTGAGACAAAGCTAAGGGCATCTCTAAAATTTCCTGATGCATGCCCCTAAGTGGTAAGCGCTTTAAAAACTTCCTCCAAACTCACCTCCTCCTTTTGCAACGAAAGCACCGCGATATTTTCTTTCACAGCAAAATCAAAAATGGATTGGCGCACATCGCCTGAACCATCGGCATTTACTAGCCACATGTTGGCTCCTGAATTTGCTACATCAAGCAAACCGGGAATTTTTGCTAATGATGATGAAGAAATTGCTGCGCTGAACTCCACACGGATTCTCTGCTGGCCTTTTGAAAGCAGGGAACTCATATTCTCCACTGCATCATCAGCCACTATTTCTCCTTTGTTGATGATGATGACACGACTACAAATGGCTTCCACTTCCTGCATAATGTGGGTGGAGAGCATCACGGTTTTTTCCTTCCCGATTTGTTTTATGAGTTCGCGGATTTCAGCAAGTTGATTAGGGTCGAGGCCGCTGGTGGGTTCATCCAGAATGAGGACTTCGGGATTATGGATCATGGCCTGCGCAAGACCCACGCGCTGCCTATAACCTTTGGAGAGTGCTTCAATTTTTTTGTGGGCTTCTCCAGTGAGTCCCACCATTTCTATCATCTCCCCTACCCGCTTCTTCAGATTCGGAATCTTGTATAACTCCCCGGTAAAGGTGAGGTATTCGCGCACATACATATCGGTGTAAAGAGGATTGTGCTCCGGCAGGTAGCCGATGCGCCTGCGCACTTCAATGCTTTGCTCCTGTGTATCGAACCCACACACTTTCACAGTGCCTTCCGTTTGTGGAATAAAACAGGTGATGATTTTCATCATGGTGCTTTTGCCCGCACCATTGGGGCCAAGAAATCCTACCACTTCTCCTTTATCTATAGAGAATGAAACGTGGCTGAGGGCGCGTTGAGTGCCGTAGAGTTTGGAAACGTTGTGTGTGATGATGGACATTGCGCCAAAACTAAACCTTCCATGTTTCAAAAGCATGGAGGGTGCGTCCAGGAAATGAAAGGCCTCGTACTTAAATCCACCGGAAAATTCTATCAGGTAAAAGGCGCTGACGGCCTCATGTATCCCTGCCAGATACGCGGAAAACTGCGGCTGAAAGATGCCATGACCACCAACCCCGTGGCGGCAGGCGACCATGTAAGGTTCGATGATGTGAACGGTGAATACCTGATTAGGGAAATTGGTGAGCGCAAAAATTACATCATACGGAAATCGGTAAACCTCTCGCGCGATGCCAGCATCATTGCATCCAACATTGATGTTGCTTTTTTATTGGTGACCTTATCCGAACCCGAAACACCAATGGGTTTTGTGGATCGTTTTCTTGTCACTGCCGAAGCGTACGATATTACCAGTGTGTTGCTCTTTCATAAATACGATCAATACTCCGGTAGTGAGCTCGCCAAAGTGGAAGCGCTCATTGCTGTATATGAAAATGTGGGGTACCAATGTTTGCGAACGTCAATTGTTTCCGGATTGAATCTCGATGTGCTGCAAGAGATGATGAAAGACAAGGTGAATCTTTTTTCCGGACAATCGGGTGCAGGAAAATCTTCCCTCATCAATACCATCGTTCCCACTCTGGACCTGCGCGTGGGCGAAATTTCAGATTGGAGCGGGAAGGGTCAACACACCACCACGTTTGCCGAAATGCACGAACTGCCTTTTGGCGGATATATGGTGGACACTCCGGGCATAAAAGGTTTCGGGCTGGTGGATATTCCCAAAGAAGAATTGCACCATCATTTTAAAGAATTTTTCCGGCTGCTGCCCCAGTGCAAATTCGCGAATTGCACCCACGTAAACGAACCCGGTTGCGCTGTGCGCAAAGGGCTTGAAGCTGGCACCATTGCCCCATCTCGCTACAAAACTTATCTCTCTATGTTTAATGATGAGGAAGAAAAGGGTGGGTATAGAAGGAATGCGTGAATGGGAATTACTAATGTCGAATTACCCAGTACGGTGTGAACGACATTCGAAATCCGAAATTTTTCAATATCGAATTTCCAACTTCGAACAACGAATGGGGAACGGCCGATAGATGATTGATTGCCTCAACGATGCATTAATCCATAATGGATTTTTTGTAACCAAACCAAATTGCAAACTAATGTGCTGCCAGTAGATGTCAATCTTACGGGTATTTGGCCTTCTTTACTTTTGTTCGTAAGACCAAAAAACATGAGCACTAAAGAAGCATTAATAAAAAAACTAGCCCAGAACATAGAGTCCTTGTCCGAAGCAAGAATTCTTGAGGTAAATGATTTTGCAGAGTTTCTTGCAAAAAAATCTGGAGATGATATTTCTTCACATGATCTGGCGCGCCTTGCCATGGAAGGGCAAGCATTTAATTTCCTTAACGATGAGCCTGATTTGTACACTATCAATGATTGTAAAGTGAATTACAAATGAAGAAGGGAGACATTGTTTTAGTGCCGTTTCCGTTTACAGATTTGACGGGCGTTAAAGAAAGACCAGCTTTAGTTGTTATGACAAACGCTGTCGATCTCACATTGACATTCATCACAAGCAAGTTGAAAAAGACCGATGAATGAGATGTTGAAATTGAGCCGGAAGATTCAAACGACTTGAAGGTTCCCTCCGTCATCAGGACATTCAAACTGGTCACATTATCCAAGTCCATTGTACAGGGAGAACTTGGAAATATCACCGAAGTGGAATACGATGATATTGTGGACAAGATTCGTGAGCGGATGGATCGATTCCAACAGACTGTAGATATTGATCAGAGGTAAAAACTGAAGATAAATTTAGCTGCACTTCGAATCAACCCCTTGGGGTTAGTGGGCCAAAAACTCATACAGCATCCTCACTCCCACACCCGTCCCGCCTTTTGTGCGGTATGATGAAGCGCTGTTGATATAAGCAGGCCCCGCTATATCTATATGTATCCACGGGTAATCTGTAAAATGCTCAAGAAATTTCCCTGCGGTGATGTGGCCGGCATTGGCACCGCCTAGATTTTTCAGGTCGGCAATGTCGCTTTTCATTTCCTCACCGTATTCTTTCCACATAGGAAATTGCACGGTACGTTCGCATACCTTCATACCGCTTGCCGCAAGTTTGTTCATGGTGGGTTGGTTGGCCGTACCCATAATGGCACTTGCGTATTGCCCCACTGCGCGCACGGCTGCACCGGTAAGTGTGGCAAGATCAATCACCAGTTGGGGCGCATAACGTTTGGCGTAATGAAGTGCATCGGCAAGAATCATTCGTCCCTCTGCATCGGTGTTCAGCACTTCCACTGTGGAGCCATCCATCATGGTAATGATGTCCTGCGGAGCGTAGGCATTCATGCCCGGCCGGTTGTCGGTGGCAGGCACAAGACCAATTACATGCACAGGAATTTTGTTTGAAGCAAGAGCATAGAGCGCACCTATCACGGCTGCACCTCCGCTCATATCGCATTTCATTTCGTCCATGGACCCCGGAGTGGGTTTGAGACTAAGGCCACCCGTATCGAACACCACACCTTTACCTATAAGCACAATTGGTTTTTTGTTTTTGGGTCGCGCGGGTTTCCATTCCATAATGGTAAAGGTGGGCGGGTCCATGCTTCCCAGGTTCACTGCAAGCAGTCCTCCCATCTTCAGCGCCTCAATTTGTTTTTTGCCAAGAACCTCCACACTGAAGCCTGCAAGTTTTCCTGCCTGCTGCATCTCTCTGGAAAACTGCACAGCCGTGAGATAAGAAAGTGGTTCGTTGATGAGGGTACGCGCTATAAATGTTGCATCCACAAGATTTTGCAGTTCGGTGGCCATCTTCTGGTTGGCCGATGAATCAAGAATATGGATGGAAGAAAGACTGTGCTTCTTTTTTTCCTGATCCTTCTGCTTGAAGTATTTCAGGAATTGGTAGTTGCCCAATGCCGCACCTTCGGCAAGTGCAAGGCTGAAATCGGCCACACCTGTTTCATTCACAATGGTGAGTTCGGTTTGTTTTGCTTTGTTCAGTTCTGCCTGAATGGAGCTGCCGTGTGCGCGAAGTTTCTCCAGCATTTCAGCATCCACCTTCTTCGATTTCGTGGGTATGAAAAACCTCAACCGCCCAAGTTCCTGTATGCGGATGATTTCTTTTTCATCTTCCATTTCCTTTTTGATGAATGAACGTTGCGCATCATCCATGTTTGAAATTTTTGAAAGACCTCCCGGAAGAAAAATCGTTACTGATGATGAAGAAGGATTTGGTTTTTTGATGACATGAATGATCATGGGGATGAATTTTTTTGATGTGTTCAAATGTAAACTTGAGGGCACCTCTAAAAAATCCAAATGCCTCACCTGAGGAGTTTTTAGTGGCGCCCTTGATGTAACTGCCAACGTCCCGGAGGAACGATCTTTTGGTAACGGCATGTGATATTCATTCTACCAAAAGCACGACCCTCCGGGACTTATGATAGAGGACTAATTTTTGACCACTTGTTACCCCGCTGGCAACGCACAGTAATAAATTCCTGTCATTCCACTATCGCAAAAAAAAATCTCTAGAATCACCTACCTTCGTTTCCTGATGAAAAAACATCAAACACTACTTAAAACTGCACTCGCCTTTTTCTTTTTCATCGCTGTGCACAACATGTTCGCCACGCACAACCGCGCAGGCGAAATCACTTATCGGCACGTATCGGGATTTACTTACGAGGTAACCATTACCACCTGCACCAAGTCATCAGCCATTGCGGACAGGCCGTGGCTGCACATTAAATGGGGCGATGAACCGACTGGCGAGCCAGTGGACAGTCTTCATCGCGACCTCATTGATCCACAATCAGGAATGGATGCGCAGATAAATAAATATGTAGGACTTCACACTTACTCAGGCCCCGGAGTTTTTCATATCACGGTGGAAGATCCCAACCGCAACTCGGGCATCTTAAACATTAACGAGGGTTTATCAGTGAGCGAGGTTTTTTTCATTGAATCCATCCTCAGCATCAACCCGCAAACTGGCCACAACAACTCCGTAATACTCCACAACCCGCCCAAGGAACAAGCCTGCTATATGAAATTATGGATACACAACCCGGCAGCCGATGATCCCGATGGCGACCAACTGGTGTACAGCCTTATTCCATGCAGGGGTCAAGGGGGTGCGACAGTCACCAACTATCTCTACCCCGATGTGAGTACCGATCTTTTTCCCGATGATATTTTTTCCATTGACCCCGTAAGCGGTGATGTGACTTGGGATGTACCTCCGGTAATCGGTCAGTTCAACATTGCAATACTGATTGAAGAATTTCGTGATGGAATTTTTGTAGGTTCAGTTGTGCGCGATATGCAGATTGATGTTATTATTTGCGTTAACAATCCACCAGTGATAAATGAGATTCTCGACATTTGCGTGGAAGCAGGAGATGATGTTGACATTACTGTTTTCGCTACCGATCCAGATGGTGACAACATTAACTATCAGGCGTACGGTGGACCGCTGGAGACAGTTGAGAACCAAGCCACATTCAACACCCAAAACGGTGAGTTTGACTGGACGCCTGAATGCGAAGAAGTTCGCCTTGCTCCTTACCTCGTTGTTTTTGAAGCTACGGATGAAAGCAACACCATTTCGCTCACAGATATTGAATCGGTCTTCATCACGGTGGTCGCTCCAAGAGTTGAAAATCCGCTTGCCGATCCGGTTGGAAATTCCATTGTGCTCACCTGGGAGGTGACTCCTTGTTTTTCGGTGTTCAATTCATTCGAAGCACAACAGGTGAAATACAAAATCTATAGACGGCTCAATCTTTATGGTTTCAACCCGGACTTGTGTGAGTTAGGTGTGCCGGCATACACAGGCTACATTTTTCTGGATGAAGTGCAAGGTGTAAGCACTACAACTTACACCGACAACAGCATTGCATACGGTGGAGATTATTGCTACATGGTGGTGACAGTGTGGCCCGATGGGGCAGAGAGTTATGCCTCGGCAGAATTCTGTGCCGAAATCATAAAGGAAGTTCCCATTATGACCAAAGTGAGCATTGGCATCACCGATGAGTTTGCAGGAGTGGACACTGTGCACTGGTCGCCCCCGACAGAACTGGATACCGAAACTTTCCCCGGACCTTATCAATACAAATTGTATCACTCCAATGGATTTTCGCCACCCACCGATTTGGTTTTCACCAGCGCTTTTGGCAACGACATTTTCACACTTGCCGATACGACTTTCATCCACCAGAACATCAATACAAAAAATTTCGCACACAACTATCATGTTGAATTTTATTTCACTCATGAGATAACTGGAGAGCTGACACTTGCCAACACTTCGTCCAATGCGTCCTCCGTTTTTATTATTCCAATACCAGCCGATAATTCCGTTACACTCAATTTCACACACCAGACCCCATGGGTAAATGTGAGTTATGATGTTTTTCGGTTTAATGATGGAAGCGGGTTCTATGAAATGCTCGCTGTTTCCGTTGAAGACACTTACACCGATACAGGATTGGTGAACAATAAAGAGTATTGCTACAAAGCCGTGGCACACGGTTCGTATTTCGCTGAAGAATTCCTGAACCAACTGCTCAACCATTCTCAGGAAGTGTGCACAACTCCTTATGACCAGACACCACCTTGCCCGCCCGAGCTCACCATCACTGCTGACTGTGATGATGAATTTGATTTGCTGGAATGGATCAACACTGATTTGTTCTGTGCAGATGATGTGACAGGCTACAACCTCTATTACACTCCGGTGGAGGGACAACCGCTTGAACTCTTTGCAACATTCGATCTGGCTACTGGAACAACCTACCTCTTTAATGAAGATGGTTTGATGAACTCCATAGCTGGATGTTTTGCTATCACCGCGCTCGACTCACTCAATCTTTGGCCCGATGGTGAACTCCACCAAAACGAAAGCGAATTTTCCAACGTTGTGTGTGCCGATAACTGTCCCATTTATTTCCTGCCCAATGTTTTTACTCCCAATGCCGATGTGTTCAATGATTTGTTCAAACCATTTGAGTACCGCTACATTGAGAGCATTGATATTAAAATCTACAATCGCTGGGGAGGAGTTGTGTTTGAAACTACTGACCCGGCAATCAACTGGAACGGAACCAACAAGGACAATGGGGAAATTTCATCGGACGGTGCGTATTACTACACCATTGTAGTAAACACCATCAGGCTAAGTGGAATTGTACCTGAAAAGTTTTCGGGAAGCATCCAGTTGATAAACGGAAAGAAACCGATAACTGCACAGTGAGTTGCCGACTGATCCTGTGTACATCTTTGTACCGTTAAGAAAAATCTTTGCACTGCTGGGTGAACATCTTTCGGCTCTGCATTAGAAAAAATTTCATCACCCACATGAAGGAAATAACACCCCTGCAACTGCACCAGTGGAGGGAAAGCGCCCAACCTCATCAGCTTATTGATATACGCGAGGAACACGAAGTGCTGGCTTGTTCCATTGGCGGAGAACACATTCCCATGGCCGAGGTGTTGAACCACAAGGATAAAATAAGGACGGATGTAGATGTGGTTTTTCATTGCCGCTCGGGGAAGCGGAGTGCGGCCATGGTTTACACTCTTGAAAAAAAATGGCGACTGAAAAATCTTTATAGCCTCAAGGGTGGAATAACAGCCTGGGCCGAAGAAGTGGACAAAACCCTGGCGAAGTGTTAGTGATCAAGGCTCTTCGCCTCATTCATTTTTATCAATGCAAACACAGCATAATTGATAATGTCCCTGTAGCCGCTTTCTATTCCTTCACTAACCAATGTTTTTCCTGCATTATCTTCAATCTGTTTGATGCGCAGCAGTTTCATCAGTATCAAATCCGTAAAAGATGAAATGCGCATCTCCCTCCAAGCCTCTCCGTAGTCATGGTTCTTGCGCATCATCAATTCTTTGGTGAAGAGTATTTCTTTATCAAAATGCTTTTGCACTTCGTCAGCGGGCAGTTCAAGCCTCGCATCATTGCCCAGCTGAAGTTGAATCAATGCCATCACTGAATAGTTGATAATGCCCACAAATTCTCCTTCAATGCTTTCGCCCACTTTGCTCTCACCTGTTTGTTCGAGTGTGCGGATGCGTTGCGCCTTGATAAAAACCTGATCAGTAAGGCTGGATGTGCGAAGTATGCGCCATGCACTGCCATAGTCTTTCATCTTGTGGAGGAACAAAAGGCGACATTGCGAAATGGCCTGATCGTATTGTAAGGAAGTATCGTTCATAAAAATTTAAGCCTGCAAAGTTGGTTTTCTTTGCCCAATTGTAATCATGCATCACTCCGGATTATCCACAAATTCTTCATTCACCCTGAACTTGTGCGGCACCTTGCACACTTTCAATCGCCCTGTTGTAATGGGCATCCTCAACATCACACCCGATTCGTTTTACAAAAACAGCAGGGTAATGGATGAAACCCAAATAATAAAAACTGCTGGCAAGATGCTGGAAGATGGCGGTGATATTCTCGACATCGGTGGCCAGTCCACGCGACCCGGTGCCATTCCATTGAGTGAGGATGAAGAAATGGAAAGGGTTATTCCCGCCATTCAAACAGTGAAAAAAAATTTTCCCACTTCCATTATTTCGGTTGATACTTTTTATTCATCTGTAGCGCAATATGCAGTGGATAACGGTGCTTCCATTGTAAATGACATCAATGCAGGAAGTTTGGATGGCAAGATGATTCAAAGCGTTGCACGTCTTTCAGTTCCTTATATCCTGATGCATATGCAGGGCACACCGCAAACTATGCTGAACAATCCTGTATATAAGGAGGTGGTAAACGACATCATTTATTTCTTCTCAACCAAAATTGCTGAATTGCGCAATGCGGGAGTAAACGACATCGTTCTGGATCCTGGTTTTGGCTTCGGAAAAACAATGGAGAACAACTACACCCTGCTGCGAAGGCTTGATGAATTTAAAATTTTCGGACTGCCTGTTCTGGCAGGACTATCAAGAAAAAAAATGATTCAAACCGCAACCGGTAGCAGCAGCGAAGGAGCATTAAACGGAACCACTGCTGCCAACATGATTGCGCTGATAAATGGCGCCCGCATATTGAGGGTGCACGATGTGAAAGAAGCTGTGGAATGTGCGAACGTATTTGAAACTACCAAAGGCAACATCATTAAATAAGAAAGCCCCTCCGTTGAGGGGCCATTTCTTTTTCCTTAACCAAAACCAAAATTCTCTGTAAGACCTTACGAGAAATCTGAATGTTTAACGCAGCGAAGGTGCCCTTTGTTTTATTCTATGGAAAGTATTCGCCCGGCTCCATAAACATTTCAATCAACCACCGAATCCATTCGACCAAATCGCTAATATTTTTTCCTGATAAGTAGCTTCAATGGGCACTTCTATATTTGCCCGCTCAAAAAAAATCAGGATTTGGGGGTATAGCTCAGCTGGCTAGAGCGTCCCGATGAAATCGGGAAGGTCAACGGACGAAATC
>JAWXCI010000042.1:0-38807 GCA_034408895.1 Flavobacteriales bacterium | reverse complement strand
GAACGATACCCAATCGGGAAAGTCGAGTATCTGCGCATCATTACGCCTTATGTTTTTCAGTTCATAAGGTGGATTGGTTCCCGGTGCCAGTTCAGGCAGTGGAGGATTTTGATTTACTGGATTATTCATGAGGATTGGTGTATGAAATTTTGAATTACAAAAGAAAGCATTTTCGTTAATCGCCCAATTACACGCGAATGTTTCCCAATCGAGCGAGAAAGTTTCTCGTTCGTTCTTTCCTTGAGATTGCATCACTTAAAAAGTTGCACCTGACTGCTGAGTGTCTGCTAACTCGCGCTTTCCTTCACGGAGTCTCTAAATCATTAAAGGCACTCATAAATTAGTCGCATGCGCGATATTGTTTAGAATTGTAGAGCAAGGGTGTGGCCAGCTGGCAGCGCTCTTCGCATTTTCGCAGCCCATGCCATCCCATCTCGAAACTGAAATCGAATTCCTGAAAGGTGTAGGTCCTGTGCGTGGTGATGTGTTGCGAAAAGAATTGCACATCAGGACATGGGCGGATCTGTTGGATTATTATCCCTTTCGGTACATTGACCGCTCGCAGATTCTGCGCGTAGCAGATATAGTGAGCGATGCTGCCCATGTTCAATTAATGGGTGAAATTATTTCCCTGAAAGAATCCGGTGAAGGAAAAGCGAAAAGGCTCACCGGAATTTTTCGTGATGAAAGCGGGGTGATGGAACTGGTGTGGTTCCGCAGTTTGCGCTGGTTGAAATCAAGTCTTAAGCTCAACATGCACTATGTGCTTTACGGAAAACCATCGGAGTTCAAGGGCAAATACAACATGGTACACCCCGAACTGGAGTTGCTGGCGAACGCGCGCATCACGGCAGGCAATCCACTGAAACCGGTTTACAACACCAGTGCAAAACTCACACAGGTGGGCCTCACCGGAAGCAGCATTGGCAAACTCACTTTACAACTTGTGGATGAAGTACGTGAACAAATTCCTGAAACTCTTCCTCCTGCTATCATCGAAAAATTTCGATTGATGAATCGCGCTGACGCCTATTCACAAATACATGTTCCGTCAGGCCACGAAGCGCTGGAAGCCGCAAGGCGAAGATTAAAGTTCGAAGAATTATTTTTTATCCAGGTTGGATTAGGCAAAGAAAAACTGATGAAAACAAAACATCAGCGCGGTGTCGTGTTTTCTAAAGTGGGCGAATTGTTCAATGATTTTTACAATCGTTATCTCCCCTTCCAGCTTACAGGCGCCCAGAAAAGAGTGATGAAAGAAATACGCTGCGATGTGGGCCGCGGCAGTCACATGAACCGCCTCTTACAGGGAGATGTGGGCAGTGGAAAAACAATTGTGGCAGTGCTCACTGCATTGCTTGCCCTGGACAATGGCTGCCAGGTGTGCATGATGGCGCCTACCGAAATTCTTGCGCAGCAACATTTGGAAACAGTAAGCACATTGTTGCAACATGTCAATGTAAAAGTTGCCTTGCTCACCGGTGCTGCTTCCCGGAGTGAAAGAAAAATCATCCATGAAGAACTGGAAAGCGGTGAATTGAAATTCCTTATTGGCACACACGCACTTATTGAACCGGGCGTGAAATTTCAGAACCTTGGTCTTGCCATTATTGATGAACAACATCGCTTTGGGGTGGCGCAGCGCGCTGCGCTCTGGAGCAAAGCTGCTGTGCCTCCACATGTGCTTGTGATGACCGCCACACCTATTCCTCGCACTTTGGCCATGACTGTTTATGGAGATCTTGATGTGAGTGTTATTGATGAATTGCCCCCGGGAAGAAAACCGATACAAACCATTCATCGCACCGATGCTTCACGCTTAAAAATTTTCCAGTTTATGGCTGATGAAATCAAAAAGGGGCGGCAGATTTATGTGGTGTATCCACTGATAGAAGAAAGCGAAAAACTCGATCTCAAACATTTAATGGATGGTTATGAAAGTATGGTACGCAGGTTTCCGCTGCCAGATTATCGTGTGAGCATCGTGCACGGAAAAATGAAACCGGAAGACCGCAACTTCGAGATGCAGCGTTTTGTGAAAGGCGAAACACACATCATGGTAGCCACTACCGTTATAGAAGTGGGAGTGAATGTGCAGAATGCAAGTGTGATGGTGATAGAGAGTGCGGAGCGTTTTGGTCTTTCGCAATTGCATCAACTGCGCGGGCGCGTGGGTCGCGGGGCCGACCAGAGCCATTGCATCCTGATGACGGGTTTAAAAATGAGCAGCGAATCGAAACAGCGAATTGCAACCATGTGCAGGACCAACGATGGTTTCGAAATTGCCGAAGTGGATTTGCAATTGCGCGGCCCCGGTGATATGATGGGCACACAACAAAGCGGGTTAGTGAATTTAAAAATAGCTGATCTGGCCCGCGACCACCAGATGCTTGCAACAGCAAGAGAAGTGGCCCTGGAAATTCTTGAAGCCGATCCCATTCTTTCTTCAGAAGAAAATAAACCAATAAGAGAAGAACTGGAAAGAAGAAGAATGAAGAGCACGGACTGGTCGAGGATAAGTTGATTTACTTTTTCAACTCGAGCTTCACTTCTTGTTCGCCATCACCCTGCAAAATGATGGAGGAGGAATAAATGGTATTCCCTGGTAGCATCTTCACCTTCAGTGTTTGGAAATTTTCAGGCAGCTTTTGCTTCACGGTGAAAATCTTCAGGCCTGTTCGTTTCAAAACATGAATGCTGCGGTCTTCGAGAAGTGCAACAAGGAAATCGTCATCTCCACTCTGCAAGTGGTGCATGGAAGAAAGAGACGAATTGAATGCAGGGGGATTCCATCCTTCGGCAGGCTTGGGTTCAATGGTGTAGTTGTAAATTTTTTGATTCTCACAACCGATGATGATGCGATAATTTTTCTTCTTATCATAATCAAACACGGCAAGCGATGAACTGACTGCGGAGGGCAGTATGATTGGATATCCGGGCACTTCGTTTCCAGTTCTGTCCATGCAATGAATGGCCCTGGATGTGAGAAACATCATCTGCAATTTTCCGTTTTTGAACCCATCCACCTGAATTACCTCACCAAAAATTGCCTCTGGAAACTTTTCTTTCCACAACTTTTTTCCTTTCACGCTTTTTTCGCATAACATTATTTCAAAGCGCGAGTTCTGCACCAGGAATTCTTTTTCGCCCGTGTTGTGATTCTTCACTTCCCAATGGCCAATGAATGTGGTGTCTGTGTCATTCAACTCAACTTCTTCTACTTCAGCAGTAGCAGAATGCGCAGTGGAATTATCAATGTTCTGAGTATCGCCTGTGAAGTTTACCCGGTATTTGTTCTCCTTGAAATGTGAAACGCTGAGTTGGTTGAAACCCATTTCATGCACCATTCTCATAAACAAATCAGGAAGAGGATTTACAACGCACACTTGTTGCCTGAGCGAATATGAATCATTGAACGTTAAGGGTTGTTCACCTGAACGAAGCACACCAATCAGGGTCTCAATATCCTCTGCAACCAGTACCAGATTTTCTTCCTGCATTATGTAGTTGGGAGTGACGAGCAGCGAAGCACTGTTGTTCCTATCCCACAGTTGCTGATAAGGAAAATGTGCAATCGGTCCATCATCAATGCTGTATTCTGGAATGAGCGGCTGCATAAGTTTCAACACATCAATGGAATCTCTCACAGAAAAAAACAACACAGGTTTGGCGCTGGAATCTTGGTCCGTTAGAAAACTCCCCCAGGAATTTCCCCTCCATGAAAGCATGGCTTCATTTAAATCGCACTGGCATGAATCACCAAAATCCTTCCATGCCTGTCCCCAGAATTTCGATCGGTCAGTGTTTGCAAAAAAGTCCTCTGACTTTTTCCATCCCTCTTCAAAAGAGTTGTAAGAAAAAATTTCAAAAACCGATGTTTGCATCGGCAACTCAATTATTGAATTGTTTTCATTCTTTTTATCGAGTAATGAAAACCGGTGTGTGGGGTTTTCGTTCAGCAATGCATAACCTGAAAGTGATGTTGTTGTTTCCGTGAACTGTGCATCAAGTTGCAACCACTCACCATTGTCAAGATTGCAATAGACGTGTAAGGGAACATCCGTTGCACTCACTTCCCGTGCTTTTTGCAACAACGCTGGCGGAATAATTTTCTTTTCGTAGTTGAGAATTGTTTCCTCAATAAGGGAAGATGCGTTTGAAATCACGAGTACATCGTCCAGAACAGTATAACGCACATTGGATTGAAATCCGGCTTCCATTATTTGGGTTCCATGAAAATTGCGAGAGGTGAAATTCAAAACTGGAAAACAAGATGCGACCGCTTGCGCAGCATGCGCTTCTTCTATTCCGTAGGCAATGCACACATCATTTCCAAACCATGAAAAGACCACCGGATCGTTTTCGATTTCTTCGGGAAGTGCCCGTGGAAATCCAATTTTATGAAGTTGGAATGCGAAATAAATCGGTGGTGCAAGCAGTAAGCTGTCGCTGTTTATGTAAAAAGAAAAAGAAGGATGTTCAACAAGTGATTCGAAATTTTCGGCTTCCTGCATCGCATCAATTTCCATGATCACTTCCGCTCTTGACAATACAACTGCGAATGGATCCCCCCGCTTTACTTTTTCTTTATTGAATTTCCAGAACACAAATGCAATGAAGCCTGCACAGGCGAGAAGCAATATGACAAGGAAAATTCGTTTCAGCACATTCAAAAATTGTAGGCCTAAAATTCCCTTACTGTTATTGTTCTCTGCTGCTCTAAGCAAATGAATGCAAACAAGAATGTGTTTACTTCTTCAGGTAAGCAGAAAGATTCTTCACGTATTTGTCAAATGCATTGATGCCTTTGGTTGTGATTTTGCAAGTGGTAAGCGGATAATTGTCGCGGAAAGTTTTTTTCAGGCTGATGTACCTTGCCTCGGAAAGCTTGCTGAGTTGCACACTTAGGTTACCTGACGTTGCGCCTGTTTCTTCTTTCAGGTAATTGAATTCTGCTTCCTGTACACTCACCAGTAAACTCATAACCGCAAGCCTCAGTTCCGAATGGAGTAGGGGATCAAGGGGCTGAAACATGACGTTCTTCTTTTGCCTTTTTCCAAAGCATTGTCCCCGGAATGATGTATCCCAAAAGTGTTGCCCCTGCGTTGAGCAACAACTGTGAACCCTCGTCAATGAAGGTTGCTATAAAGGCAGCAATCCAGAAAACAAATCCACCACAAGTGAGCGGACCAAACCTGAAGATGCGCCCTGAAACAAATGTGGCCAGCCCGGTTACAGCAAGAATGAACGAGATAGGTGACAAGTTATGACGAACACTGAAGAAAATTACCGCGAACAACGTGACCCCGAATCCCATCCACACCGCATGGTAGTATGTGTCGAGCGATGTTCTCACGCTGGCTGTTTTGCTTTTACGTATTTCATAGATGATGGCCAATGGTGCACCAATGGCTGGCATGATCAGCCAAGGCAAGTAGTTCTTTTCATAGTTAATCATAGCAAGCCAGTAACATGCAAGACTGGCAAGGATAACCAGCACTCCCCAGAGGAGGAAGTGGAATCCATCATCAGCAAACTTGTTTCGTGCGCTGGCAATGGTGCGTTCAATGAGACGAAGACTTTCTTCATGCCCCATATTCTTTTCAGTAGTTTCCATTTTGATTTTGTTTTTTTAGATTCCGAAACCCATCGGAATTGAATTTAGGTGCAAATGTAAAGTAGTTTACCAAATAAACCAAAATAATTTTAATGAATTCTCCAGTTGATTGTGTGGGATTAATTTTTTAGCCCTACTAATAATTGAGTGGAAAAGGCAGCGAACTCGCAGAGTCCGGTGGACAACGGCTGAAAAGAGAAACCGCAACAACAGAAACTTTGAACCGCAACAGCCCAGTTGGAAGGCAGCGCCATCTGTGCAAAGCGGAAGCTCAAATCGGTGAAGGGTATTGCGTTTAATTCTCCTCATTAACCTCTGAAGGAGACAGCCTCTACTTTGAAAGTGACCTGCACAGGAATGTGTTTTTAATTTCCAAACTTTCGAGAAGTAAACTGGTAACCCATTTTCAAATTCAAAGAAAAAGCCGCTCCTTCATTGCGAAGGAGCGGCTTCATGATCAATTCAAACTACTTGCAGGTTTATGGATTCATCATGGTGTCGGGCATGGCATTTCGGATTGAATCTGCTCTCATCATCTCTGCAGCCTCATCGGCTTTCATTTGTTTTTCCATGCTTGTCATATAACCTGATTGGCAGTCCGTCATCGCTGCCTCAGCGTCAGCAGGTGCCTGGTTGGCCTCAGGGAATTTTTCAACCAGCTTGTTTACGTAGCAATCGCAAATGGCATTGGCGTCCGTTGAATCGTAGCCAATACTGGCTGCCATTTTACAATTGTCCCTGGTGGATGCTTTGGTGTCATCGTTCCATCCGGGATTGCATGCTACAAGTAGCGCGGCTGCGGCAAGCACAGCGAAGAATACATTAAGTCTTTTCATCATTGTTTTGGTTTTTGGATATGGATATTAAAAAATTTGTGCGGGCGAAAGTATCCGCGCCCAGTGTCCATTCACATTTCATTGAAAAAAACTTATTCACCAGCCAATGCTTATTTATGAGGCTTTCAAGAGCATCCCACTCATGCTTGCTTTGTTCTTGTTGGCCAGTTGCCCGCAGGCTGCATCAATGTCCTTGCCCCTCGACCTGCGCACGTTTACTATTAGGTTGAGGCTTTCGAGAAAGTGTGCAAAGGCGTCCACGCGTTCAGGAGATGCCTGTTGAAATTCCCCGGCATCAATAGGATTATATTCAATGATGTTGATTTTGACAGGAACATTTTTCGCAAATTCCGCCAGCTCACGGGCATCTTTCAGCGAGTCGTTGAAGTCCCGGAAAATGATGTATTCAAAGGTGATACGTGTAGCCGTTTTATCGTGGAAATAGCGAAGGGCCTCCGCCAACGATGCCAGGTTGTTGCTCTCATTAATGTCCATTAGTTTATTCCTCTTCGCATCGTTCGCTGCATGAAGTGAAAGCGCAAGATTGAATTTTGCTCCGTCATCACCCAGCTTCTTTATCATTTTGGAAATGCCAGCAGTGCTCACCGTTATGCGCTGTGGCGACATGCCCAACCCTTTAGGTGAGGTAATTTTTTCGATAGACGTCATCACGTTTTTGTAGTTGAGCAGCGGTTCGCCCATCCCCATGTAAACGATATTGGAAAGAGGAATGTTGTATCGTTCATCGGCTTGTGCCCGCAGGTAAACAACCTGGTCATAAATTTCTCCTGACGTGAGGTTGCGCATCATCTTCAATCTTCCGGTTGCACAAAATTTACAAACAAGGCTGCATCCCACTTGCGATGATATACAGGCCGTCATCCGCGAAGCGGTAGGAATCAAGACACCCTCCACCACTTTTCCAGGCTCCACCTCGAAAGCAATTTTCACTGTGCGATCATTGCTCACCTGCTCATCGGCCACTTTGATTTTTTGAAGGGTGAAATTTTCTTCCAGCAATTCGCGCAGTTGCTTCGAAAGATTGGTCATCTCTGCAAAACTGGCTGCTGCTTTTTGCCAGAGCCATTCCATGACCTGCCGTGCACGGAATTTTTTCTCACCCTGCGCTTCCAGAAAAATGGTGAGTTCTTCCAGTGATTGCGTTCGTATGTCTTTCCTGCCTTGTTCCATTGAGGCAGCGAAAATAGACTTGCAGAAAAATGATGAAGGCCGATCAGAAAGTAGCAGAACAGCCTTCAATTCTGATCATATAAATCCCCATCGGCAATTCGAGTGTAGGACCTTATGCCTGTCTTTTAAACCTTAACCGATAGCGAAACATTTCTCCGGCCATCACATCTTCCTTTTTCAACTTCACATTCTCCAGTTGCCCTTCTACAAAAGACCTAACTGAAGAATTTGAAGCGTGAATGGACAATATCGTCAGCATTCCGTTCTCCTCCACTTTAAAAGTTACATCTGCTGTGCTGCCATTTTCAAGTTTGCTGAAAACGGGATAGTAAATGTTTTTGTAAATCAGTTTGTCCAGCGCTGCCTTGGTCTCAGCTCTTGAAGCCGAGACATCCTCAGGTGGGGATGTCCGGTCGGGCGGGGACAGGCTGGTTGCTGTAACTCCGGCCATCATTGCGAAAAAAAATGCGAGTGTTTTCATGTTTGTTGGTTTTGTTGTTTTATGTAGTCGTATGACGCTTGACAATATCATTTTGCTGCACCGCGAATTCTTAACGAGTGTGAAATGAATTGTGAGGAAGTGTTAAGAAACTCAAGGAAGGAAGACCAGAGACCAAAGTTTAACATGGTGAAACCGATGCTTCGTGCCCGAAGTCAGATGATGAAGTTAGGATGATCAAGTTGAGAATTTGTGGCTTCGGTCGTGGCCGCAGTAGCTAAAAGAAAAACCCCGGTGCGTTTCCACTACGGGGCCATTCAACTTGTTTATTATGTAGAAAAAAAACTTGCCTAGGATTGTTTCTTGAACTCAAACCGGAAACGGAAAACTTCAAACGTGGCTACCTTTTCCATATCCACTTTCATCTTAGCCACTTGACGCTCGATGAAGTTTCGCACCAGCGCATTTTCCGCTTTCATATACACGACCTTGAACTGACCGCCTGGATAAACCTGCAGCATCACTTCGGCTGTGCCTTCTACATTTTCTTCGCGAGTGAGGGGGAAGAAAAGGTATTTGTTGATTTGTTTCTGAATTGCGTTTTTCAGTACGGTTGTTTTTTTCAAACCGTCTTTGTCTTTGGTTTCTCCGGCTTGTGTGGTTGCGGAAAAGAGAGTAGTTGCGATAATTGTGAGCGCGATTGCAAGGGTTTTCATTGTGAGTTATTTTTTGTTTTTGAATTTGGGCATAGAGCGCTGTTGCTTCCGGAGAAGTTACAAGTGCGCATAAATAAATTTTCATGAGGGCGAAGCTTCAGTTTCCAGATCGGAAAAACTCCACGGCTATGCGGAAGAATTCCTCGGGTGCATCGGCATGTACCCAATGTCCCGCTCCTTCAATAGTCTGAAGTGAAGCTTGTGAAATCATGTCCCGGATAGCTGGCCAGTCTTCATCGTTGATGTATAATGAATTTACACCGCGCACAAAAAGTGCTTCCGCTACAATTTGCTTGCTGGGCAGTGCAGCATTCATTTCATTGCTGGATTGGTGGAGCACTTCAAGATTGAAACGCCATGCCAGTTTTCCAGATTCTTTCCAGTAAAGATTTTTAAGGAGGAATTGCCGGACCGAAATTTCAGCGATGTGTGCGCTAAGAATTTCTTCCACTTCCTTGCGCGAATTGATGCTCTCAAAATTTACAGCAAGCAGCGCTTCGAAAATGTGTGTGTGGTGAGGTTCATATTTCTTCACTCCTATATCCGCAACCAATAGTTTTTCTGCTACCAATCCATTCAACTGTGCAAAGCGAAGTATGGCCTTCCCACCAAGCGAATGTCCAATCATACTAACACCATGAAGCTTTTCTTCTTTACATAGTTCTAAAAGGTCATCAGCCATCACATCGAAATTCATTGGTGTGCCGTGAGGCGAACGGCCATGATTGCGCAAGTCAATCGCATACACTGTAAAATTTTCACTGAATTTTTTTGCAAGTGATTGCCAGTTGTCACCTGACCCAAAGAGACCGTGAACGATAATAAGTGGATTGCCACTTCCTGCTTTTCTGAAATGAAGTTTCATAGCAACTTATGATTGTAAAGTCGCACTGTGTTTTCCAACCCAAAGTAAAGTGCATCGCTTATGAGTGCATGACCAATGCTCACTTCGAGCAGACCCGGAATGTTTTGGTGAAAGTAATTGAGGTTTACTAACGACAGGTCGTGTCCTGCATTTATGCCCAACCCCATTTCATTGGCAACGTTTGCAGCAGAAATAAATGGTGCAATGGCTTGCTCCTTGTTTACCAAATACCCCTCTGCATAGCTCTGAGTGTATAGCTCAATTCGGTCGGTTCCTGTAAGTGCTGCGGAGCGAATCAGGTCATCATTCGCTTCAATGAAAATACTGGTTCGTATGCCAGCTCTTTTCAAAACGGTGATCACTTCCAGCAAAAAATCGCGATGTTTATCTACCTCCCATCCTGCGTTGCTGGTGAGCACACCAGGAGGGTCGGGAACAAGTGTGGCCTGATGTGGATTAACATCCAATACCATTTGCATGTAGCGGTCGTCAGGATATCCTTCGATATTGAGTTCGGTAGTCATCACTCTCTTCAATTCGTAAACATCATTGCGGGTAATGTGTCTTTCATCGGGTCGTGGATGCACTGTAATTCCTGCCGCACCAAATCGTTCAATGTTTAAAGCAGCTCCCACCAAATCGGGAACACCACTGCCTCTTGCATTGCGCAGTGTTGCAATTTTATTGATGTTCACAGAAAGTTTTGTCATCGCGCAAAGTGTTTATCGGGCAAATATCAGTGTGACAATTATCCACACCCAATCTTTAGAGATAAGAAACATCGTATGTGTAAAACTTAAACGCTGTTCAGATGTACCATACCACGGAAGCTCAATTTTTGGCATCATGTTTTTACAGACACAGGCATCGCAAGCAAAACTCAACGTCTTGATTGCGGAGACAGTGAAGTAGGGAGAATAAAGATGAAGGATGTAATAAACTTAAACTCAAAGCAAATTGATAACTGCACAAACACTTGTAAATCCTGATCTGCCGGCCCTTACCGCGCAGGACGATCCGGTAAATGCCCTAAACCTGATGGACCAATTCCGTGTCGCACATCTACCGGTGGTGGAAAACGGGAAGTTTAGAGGAGTTATTTCTGAAACTGAACTGCTCTCCATTGACCGCATAGCCAGCGAAAAAGAAAACGCAATGAAATTGGTTGAAGTAAGCGTGCCTCCGGAAGAACACATTCTTGAAATCCTGAAAGTGGCTTCGGAACACCACCTCACCATAATCCCTGTGGTGGATGTCGAAAAAAAATACATGGGTGCTATCACCCTAGAAAAACTGGTGGATAGCCTCAGTCAGTACCAGAGCGTAAATGATCCGGGCGCTATAGTGGTTCTTGAAATCAACGAAAATGATTATCACCTTAGCCAGATTGCCAGGATTGTAGAAGAAAACGATGCGCGAATTCTTTCACTTAGCGTTAATACCTCACCCGGTTCCGGCAAAATGGAGCTTCATCTCAAAATCAACAAGGAAGACATAAACCCGATTTTGCAAAGCTTCGAACGATTCGGTTACAACATAACGGCAAGCTACCAGGAACCGGAATACACAGAGGATATGCGTACGAGATATGATGAACTGATGCGCTATCTCAACACCTGATCCAGCGAATTAATTTCAAACCGAAATAATCATTCAAGAAGTTGAACCCCGCAGTTGCTTTTACATTGCGGGGTTCTTTCATTTTCGGATTTATGATGAGTGCCAAGGACAATGAAATTCTTGACTTGCCTGATGATGACCTCAGCGACAACGAAACATCACGGTGGAAATTTCTTAACTACCTCGCCATAGCGTTGATTGCTGCCGGAGTTGTGGGGTGGTTCAGTGGCCATTATGAAGGAGCGGTGTTGATTTCCGTTGGATTAGGCCTACTGCTTTTCCGCACCACACTGCTGTTTATTCTGAGGGAAAAAAAATATCCATTCGAGTATTTTTACCTTGCAGGTATGTCGTTGCTCATTATCCTTTATGTGTTAAGGATACTTCATATTTACAGCAACCAATGGCTGCTTCTGGTGGCGGCTTGCATCTTTACGATTGGCATTTTCCTGGTGAGGACAAAGGACGAAGAGGAATCCGGATCGCTCGATTAGTGAGTGTTCACTAAGCGTATTTCTGTCCTTCGGTTGATGGCGCGTTCTTCTTCACTGCAAGAATAATCGTCAGGACATTTATTGAGCAATTGTGATTCGCCCATGCCAGTAGCTTCTATGCGTGATGGAGCAATTCCGTACGCTTTCAAATAATTGGCTACCATCAATGCTCTATGCTTGCTCAACTGGAGATTATAATCCTCGCTGCCCTGTGCATCCGTGTGCGAGTATAACTCCACGTCTATTCCTGGATTCTTCTTGAGTATGGTCACCAGTTGCTTCAATTGTTCGCGGGATTGCTCACTCAATTCTGAACTGTTGTAATGATAGTAAATGCGGTTGATGACAAAAACATCCTGTGGGTCAATATGAATGGTCTCATTCAATTCGTTCACCAGGCTGATGGCCTCATTTTCGTTCATGCGCTGGTAGTGTACTTCTTCATTCAACACAGGCAGTGTAAGTTCCTTCCCTTTGTCGAACACAATTATGTTTCCCACTTTGCTGTTGCCGCTAAGTTGGAAGGTGTAGGCGATTTCCGGTGGGACATCTTTGACGCGAAACTTTCCCGCATCCCTTGTCCAGGCCACGGCCACAGTTTCGCCCCGGGTGTCCACAATGGTAATCATTTCGTTGCTGCCCATGTCTCCGGGTTTTTCACGAAACACTTGTCCTTCCAGTGAAATCTGTAGTATGCTGCGGTCGGTCATGTTGGGTTTGGCTAATCCCGCAATCCGGTCAAACGGCAACAACTCGAAATCGAAAGAGCCATCAGCATTCATACGGAATTCCATAACCTTGTTTCCTTCCTCATCATACACAAAAAGCCGCGTGCTGATGTATTGCACAGGTTCGACACCTGTCACCCGCATCCTGTATTTTTTATTGAGAGCAAGTGAGGCAAGGGAAAATTTTCCATCAACTCCTGTTGTTCCTTCAAGAATGATTTCTGTAAGACTGTTGGTAATGCTCACTGATGAATTGACAACCGGAGTTCCACTGCAAACCAATTGTGCAGTGTAATTGTGCGGATCCGTTTCAAACACCACATTGAAAAGATAAACATCATCACCCCCTAAGCCACCTTCCCTGTTCGATGCAATAAATCCTCTTTCATCATTCAGGAAAACCATGTTGAGATCATCCTTTTCGGAATTGATGGGGGCAGGCAATTGCACACTTACTTTCCATTGTTGATTGGCCAGTGCACAAAAAATATCATAGCCTCCAAATCCTTGCAGTCCATCCGAAGCATAATAGATAGCATCGTTAAAGATGGTTGGGAAAATTTCATTATCCGAAGTGTTCACCATAAAATCAAGGCACACAGGTTCTGTCCAGCCGGTTTCGATTTTGTAAGTAAACCAGATATCCATTCCGCCTTTACCCCCCGCCCGATCTGAACTGAAAACAAGCAACTGGTTTTTATGATCGAACCAGGGATGGGCGTAGTTTGAAAATCCTTTGCAGAAAGGAAGGGACTGCGGTGTGCTCCAGGAGAATCCATTCCATTCGCAGGAATATATGCGGAGGTGCTCGCTCTTCGGCTTGCCATAAGAATGGGCGCTGCTGAAGTAAAGTGTAGAGTCTCCAGGATTGTAGCAGGCAGTGCCTTCATCACTGGTTTGGTTTAGGCTGAACAGGTTTGAAACAGAGGAGAATGATGCAAATGTTTTTTCGCGTTCAGCCACCTTCATCGAAAATACACGATTATCCGCCCAGCGATAATCGCTCACCAGGTCCTGACGGTCGTTTGAAATCATAATCACATTTCCTTTCCACAAGGTGCAGGCGATATCATCAGAGGTTGAGTTGATTCCTGAAACATTCATCAATTCAAAATCAAATTGCGCAGCGATGGTGCAGGTGATGAAATGGATGAGTGTGAATACTAAACTTCTCTTCATTTTCAGAAATAGCGAATGGAGGGATTGGCTGAACTACCCAAGTTAAATCCGAGGAAAAATTCATGCGAGCCGCGGTGGTAATTTTTCAGGGAATTGGTGGCATAGTCGAAAGCGTATCCCATTCGGAATTGTGCGGAAACGTTTAACTCTACAAAGCACACTGCGCCATAACCGGGACGATAACCTGCACCCAGCCACAGGATGTTCTGGAAAAGAAAACTCACATCGGCCTCGGCCTGGTAGATATTGCCTTCGGAGAATTTTGCAAGAGCAGAGAGTTGAAGCAGGTTTCTTGCTCCCACTTTTTTCATCCAGCCGCCCGTTGCATAAACATGATAGTATAGCCGCGCGTGGCTTTGTTCATTCCAGTTGAAACGGCTGCGGTTGGCACCAGAACTTTCAACACCCAAATACATTTTGTCAGAAGTGTACATGACAGCAACATCAGCAACAGGGCTTGTGCCTGTCCAGTTTCCAACCTGGGTTATCGGGTCGTATTCATCACGAATGTTGAGATCGGACAGCAGCATTTCCTGCCTTACCACTCCACCACTCAATGCTGCCGAAAGTTTGCCTGAACCCACCCGCCATTTATGTGCAAAACTTGCTTTGGCGCGCACTTGTTTTCTTGCTCCAATAGTTTCGTGCTGGAGTTTAACTCCGGAAGCCCAGGATGCATTAACGACTGGAGTGTGGAATGAGAAAGATTGCGTTTGAGGTGCGCCATCAAATCCTGTCCATTGTTTGCGATATCGCAATGCGAAACTCAGGTTGTTGTGATTGCCGGCATAAGCAGAATTGATATCGAACAGGTTGAAAAGGTATTGGCTGTAAGCCCATTCCTGTTGTGCGCTGCACTTTGTTACGGACGAAAACATGCACAGTGCAACTGACATCACCACCAACGGATGAACAAGATATTTCGTTCTGGATTGTATGTGATTGGAAGCGATCGACAAACCTACCGTTGCAATTCGACAAAGCCGCTGTAGGCCTGCTCTATCGTCTCTAAGGTGTAAAAGTAGGTTCCATCAGGAAGCTCTGCACCTTCATTTGAACGACCTGTCCACAACACATTGTCATTATCGTAGTTCGTGCCACTCCACACTACAATGCCCCAGCGATTAAATATTTTCACCGCGTTTGCCGGAAGGTTGGTTGAAACATTTTCGATTATCCATCCATCATTCGCCCCATCATTATTAGGGGTGATGAGTTGGTAGAATTCAGTATCACAATTTACCTCCGATACTTCCTCTTCGGAAAAGATGATAGTGTTTTCCATATTGCAGCTCACGGAGCCAAAAACAAATAGCGACACTGAATCGGCAATAGTGATAAATGTGGTTGTGCCCAATTCATTGTTCCAGAAGAGCTCAACATTTTCCATGTTGACACATATTCCCACTGAGGTAACTTCTACCAGGTATTCGCCTGTGCATTGATCGAACGTTATGGTGTATTCAATCTCAGGCTCAAAATGCAAGATGGGTTGCCCGAAGCCCTGTGTGAGAAAATAATTTTCGGATGAAGATGTGATGAATTCCGGTTGGCCCACGGTCATGTTGAAGTAATGAGTTGAAGTGGTGACATCCATAACGAAAGGAGACAATACCTGCCGCTCAAGAAATACAGATTGAGCAACAGCAGAGGATGCAACCAGTAGCGAGACAATTAAATAAACTGCTGCTTTCTTTGTCATCCGCAAATCAATTATCGTTCTGATAAGCGTTGATAATCCACCAATCGTTTCCATCGGAAATAACTGTGGCAAATTGTTCGTAAACCGAAGCCATGACGTATTGCAGCTGGCCGTCAATGTTGTCGCCCCCTGCTGGTAAAACGAATATGTCGTTGACATAGTTTGCGGTGTTTGATGCATAACGCTTGATAGTGTAAACTCTTCCCTGGCAAGTGTTGGCAGCGGGAAGATTGATGGTGCTTGAGCCATTGTCTACGTTGCAGATGAATACATTGTTATTCGCGTTGGCAGTGATTACGCTGCCACCACTTACCGTGGTTACAAAAAGCGACATGGAGCCGCTGACATGCAGAGTGCTCTGGGGAAACGCAGTTCCAACACCAATTTTGTCAGTGTTATTGTACACTTTCCCAGGTTCAACTGTCCAGCCATTATCCAGCGAGGCAAGCGATACGGAATGAGTTGTTCCAGCTTCGGTAATATCAAGCGATTGCCCATTGAGCGCAATGGATGTAATGGTTTCATTGGCAGGATTGGAATCAGCATCATCGGCAAGAAGGGTGGCTAAATCCACCACGTATTGATCGCCCGCTTCCGTGATGTTCAACTGTGTTCCGGTGAGTGTAAAATTGTCTATGGTTTCGTTGTCCGTGTCGCCATCCTGCTCCACTACGTTTTCCACCGTGCCTGCATGAAATGCATAGGGCACCGACAACAATTGCGAGGTGCCCATTAATTCATAACCAGAAAAACCAGGCGGATCAATCTCCACACGCATGAAGTGAGGAGCACTGGCCCAATTGATAGCGGAAAGTGATGAAACGTTGCCACCTGTATTGGCTCCCTCGCCTACAACAAGGGTAAATAATCCGAATTGGTTGGTGACAAGCGTATGTACTTCCTGGTATTCCAATGGACCATTTACAGTGGCGGAGATAATGCCTATGCGTACAAGAATTGCCACCTCCTCAAGTTCATCTCCACCGGCAGTTCTGGCAATGGCCTGATAGCTTATGCCACCAGGGGGAACTTGTGCAATGGATTTGAAAGAAGCAAATAGGATTATTGCCAAAGCAATGGAGTGGATCATTTGTTTCATGGTGCAAATATTTCGGTTCTTATGCAGCGCAAGGTAAGCGGATTCGCTGAATTACTAACCTATGAAAGTAGATAAAGTGGAAGTGGGTACGCACTATTGCTGTGCATTTCTCCAAAGCCCCGATGCCTGTTCCAACTCAACGTACCAACTTACTCCAAACCTTCTTACCAGTGCATCTTTCAGGAAGCGGTACACGGGGACTTTCATTTTGATGCCACATGCACAGGCGGGTTCGCAGAGAAGCCATCTGTGATAGTTTACGGTAATGTATTGGCCTGATTTGCCAAGACGAATTGGGTAAAGGTGACATGAAACTGGTTTGCGCCATGTTGACTTTCCTTCCAGAAAAGCTTTTTCAAAAGAACACTTCGCAATGCCGCCATCATCGAAAAAGGCATAAGCACATTCGCCATGATTGCCCACCAGTGTGGTTACCAAATCACCATCGTTGTCCAGTACATAATTTCCTTTTGCTGCAATGGCCGCTTTGCCTTTTTTAGTCATGAATTCGTTGGCCGCTTCCAGCGATGCTTCTAGCAGCGGCAATTCATCCATCTCTACCGGGGCACCGCTTTCGCCTTCTACACAACAAGCGCCCTTGCAAGCTGCAAGATCACAAACAAATTGTTCTTCGAAGATCTCTTCGCTCACTAAGCATTGTCCAATTATTATCATTTTTGATTAATCGTTCATGGTTCATTGGTGATTACTGATTAGAACATCAATCATCAGTACCAACAGATCGCAACTCTTTCTTCACAATGGTAATGAAATACTAAACTTGAATGCAAAGTTGTCCAATGTGTTTTCAAGGTGGTAGGGACCGTAGCGATAAAACACTCCTATTCCGATGTGAGTGATAAATAATTTGGTCAGGCGATCCACTTGCATTCCCGATTCAAAATAGCCTTTGGTGGCTGCATTAATTTCCATGTTGTGGCTCTGTTCGTTCTTCATTTCGCCCACCATCATGCTGTGAACTGCGGAAATAATGGGGCGGAATTTCTCGGTCTTAATCAACAAATCGCGGAAACTGTGGCGCACGTGCAATGCTGCAAAATGCGAATGCTGAAACTCGCTGGTGCGCATGGTCTCGAAGGCAAACGGTGTAGCAATAGCAAACACTGACCATGTGCCGCGGGCGTTGTATTGCCACGAGAGGGGAACATTCTCCTCTACCATGCCGCCATAAGCGCGCAGGGTAAGGTCGCCTGTGTTCTTTATTTTGAAGGTCTTTTCTATCAAAGCATCTATGCGGTTAAAGTCGAGTTCTCCGTTCAATACATTATCGAGGCCTTTGGTGTAGCGTAACCACAGGATAGGGAAGCGCCCTCCAAGCCTTACTTCTTTCATGCCTGCACGCGCAAGTTTCTCGCCCGGTGCATAACGAACGGTAACACCCGTTTCGGTGGTGTTGAATTGATTGGAAAAAAGTTCCACACCTTCGGCACTTGTGGTTGAAAACCGGTAATTATCGAAAGTATGAGTGATGCGCGTATAGCCGAAAAAGGTAGTAGTAATGTTGCGTAATGCGCGGGTGTTTATTTCCAAACTCATCTTCTCGTATTTATCCATGCGGTTGATAAATAATCCGTAGTAATTGGTAGGATTGAGTACCAAACTCGATTTTTCTAATTGATTGCCTCCCGTTTCTGACACATCATATTCATACAACAGCCGCAGCCATGCATTCCTTTTGCGGTTGATGTGCACCTTAAGGTCGGTGCCGTATTTATGGCCTTTGTCTCTAAAACCATAAGCATAATATCCTCCTACATTCCAATAAGGTGAAAGCTGATCGCTGGTGTGGGCTCCCAGTCCGAGGCGTAAACCTTCCCATCCGTTTACATTCATCAGGCGGAGTATATCGAAGTTGACAACGCCCCAGGGAATTTGGCCATTGAGCACGGCTGAAAGCAATTTAAGATTTAGATCAAAGTTTTCGGCTTTGCCTACACTATCAACTATATGATAGGTGCGAAGTTCTTTGTCGTCCAATGGCCGGTCGCGGTATTTATTCCAGAGCGAATCGGGTTGTTTGGCGGCCAGTCGTTTTAATTGCAGGGTGACTGGTGTAAACTCACGCGCCTTCATGTCCACATCCAGTTCTATGTTTTTGAGGTACGACCTGAAGATGCCCACCAGCCCGAATCCATTGACTTGCGCAGTAAGAAAAGTGATGAATGAATTGAGTTGTACAGGGAACCATTGCACATCATTTATCTTTTCGTATTGCTGTTGAATAACCACGGAGGTGCCGGTTACTTCTGAGGGTTCGGCCAGCACATTTTGCAGTGCATATCCGTTGGTGTTGATAAAAAGCTGCCCCTTCATGCCCTCGAAGTTTTTGCCCTTGCGCGGGCGGTAGCTTATGGCGAAAACCGTATCAGTACCGGCAAAGGTGGTGTCTTCAATTATGAACAAATATTTTGAAATGCTGCCGTTGGCAAGGGGCGAGAGATAAGCAACCCCCAGTATGTCCACTGTTTCGCCATAAAAAGAAAACGATTGCAACTGGGTGCCCAGCAATGCAAAAGTGGGATCCTGCAATCCGCTTACCCGTGTGGCTATCACTGTTTCCTCTGACCGACCCGGTGGCATGTACTTGCGCTGGCTTATGCTTTCCATCAGCCCTATGTGCGATGTTCTGAAGAAATCCACATTGCGTTGCTGGTTGCTGTCAAGGCTGTTGTACTTGGCCTCGTCCACAAACAGGGCACTGTCCAGTGCTGCGGTAAGTATAAGTTTGTTGTAGCTGTCGTAAGTAAAACTGTGCTCGCTTTCCGGATTGTTGCGGGTCTTGTTTTCTATAGCCAGGCGGATAATGCGTTCAGCAGGATTTTCACCAGGGCGTATCACCACTTCGGGAAGTGTCTCGCTGCTTTGCACCATTTGCACTACCCAGTTTTCTTCACCGGGATATTCGAACACAAGAGTTTGATAGCCCAGGTAGTGGAATTCTAAATTGATAATAGACAATTGATAATTGAGAATGGACAATTCGAAATACCCGTCAATATCTGAATAAGTTCCTTGTTGTGATCCGCTGATCATTACTGCAACAAAGGCGAGGGGTTCTTTGGTGAGGCTGTCAATGGTGCGGCCGCGCACGTCCGATTGCGAGCAAAGCGCAAAGGGCAAAAAGCACAGTAGCCCAATAAAAATCGGGATTACGCTACGCTTCACAAAAGGCAATGAGCAACGGCTGATGCGGGGGGTGTGGCTATGGACCATAAGCTATGGACTTTGTTTGGACGGGGCGAAGATGAGGGAAGATGGGTTACAGAGGAATTACCAGTGACGATTTACGAATTGCGGGTGCTTGTACTTTGTAAATCTTCATTCGCAATTTGTTGCTTGCCTATTGATCCTCCTCTTCCGCCAGCCTTAAACCAATACCTTCCGGCTCAATTGTGAATTAATGGAAGTGAAGCGCATCAACATTATCGGCATATCTATCTTCATGCTGATTTGCATCCTTGGAGATGCTCAGGAAACTCATCAAAGCGAACATCAGATTGGAATTTTGACCGGGCTTGAATTTGGCCCTGCAACTCATCTTAATCATGAGTATTACACAAATGATTTCACTCCGCGCATTGTTGCTGGCTTATGTTACAAACTTCAATTCAGTGAAGACAACGCACGTTACAATTTGTTTCAGAAAACATTCGGGTACTTAGCTTTTCATTTTCAAGTTGCTCCCCGGAAATCCTACGAACTTGCATTTGCCCCGAATGTCAGGTACGATGTCAGCTTCCTGCGCCTTAATGTGAATTATGGAATATCGTTCAAATCTGACAGGCATCAATTTACTCGCAATCTGGCTATAGAAGCAGGGCTAACATTCCTGCACATGCGGGGTAAAGTGAGATTCGAATCACCGGAGGATGAATTAGGTATTATTCCTCACAAGGATCGCTTTGATGTTCCTGGAATTAACCTTGTGTTTCGCGTTCCATTGAAACAAACAGGCGTTTCATCGGGTTTTGGTAAGCGGTGGTAAATGTATAAGCGCTGTATCGTGAATTGATATTGTATTTGAAAAATATTTTAAGAAAGCAGGAGATGAATCATCTGCTCCTGCCAGTTCACAGAAATCACCGAGACATCACCCCCTCACCTCAGCAACCATCTTGGTTCCCACAAACCCTTTTTTCACCAGCACCTCTGCAATTTGCACTGCATTGGTGGCTCCTTTCCTTTATCTGCATTTGTTCAGAAGATGAATTACAGCTTCACTGCCTTCTTCGAGCAATGCTATTACTGGTGGGCTAGTTAGATTCGATTGAACTTTGGTTTAGGAAATGCCATGCTATGTTGAATTCGTAGTATTGCATAAAGGATTTTAGAACAGCTTCACAAACTATGAGGTGCTGTAATTTTTCCTATGGGCACATCAAAAGTCCCGAAAACTTACCGAAATGTGTTGGATTACAGAACTTTTTTGGGCATGGAGGTGCGGATATTCAAATGTTGGTTGCAACTCTTTCGCTCCGATAAATCATCTGCTAACGTCAAACTTTATCGCTTCGAAACGTGGCAAAGCCGTTTGGCTATCGCTTCTGTAAAATAAAAAGAGAAGCAACCCAACCGCACAGCCCAACCCTTCGTTGCTTCACATTTTATTTTGCCCTACCCGCATCTGCAAATAAATTGTATTCTGCATTATCATACTCCATAAAACTAATACTTACTTTTGTCCCTAATGAAATCTAACAAAAAGAATATTTTTCCAAAAACACGAACAGGCATTGATGGGCTTGACGAAATAACAGGGGGAGGTTTTCCCACAGGCAGACCTACGCTTATTTGCGGAACCGCAGGTTGTGGAAAAACTTTGCTTGCCATGCAGTTTCTTGTAAAAGGAATTATGGAAGATAACGAACCGGGGGTGTTTATGAGTTTTGAAGAAAGCGTTATAGACCTTTCACAAAATGTAAAGTCACTTGGATTTGATTTGGACAAATTGATTGCACAAAAAAAATTGCGTATTGACCATGTTCGCATTGAACGGTCGGAGATAGAAGAAACAGGCGAGTACGATTTAGAAGGATTGTTTGTTCGACTCAATTATGCCATTGACAGCATTGGTGCAAAGCGTGTAGTGCTCGACACTATAGAATCTTTATTCGGAGGGCTTACCGACACAGGATTATTGAGAGCGGAGTTGCGCAGGTTATTTCAGTGGTTGAAAGAAAAAGGTGTAACCGCAATTATCACAGGCGAACGCGGAGAAAAATTATTAACACGGCAGGGATTGGAAGAATATGTTTCCGATTGCGTTATACTTCTCGACTTCCGCGTTATTGACCAGATTGCCACGCGCAGGTTACGCATTGTAAAATATCGCGGCTCCACGCACGGCTCCAATGAATATCCTTTCCTGATTGATGAAGATGGAATTTCAGTATTGCCCATTACTTCACTCAAATTAGAACACAGTGTTTCAACAGATATAGTTTCCACAGGACTACCTGCCTTAGATAAATTATTTAAAGGAAAAGGAATTTTCAGGGGAAGCAGCACCCTTATTACAGGTTCGGCAGGAACGGCAAAAACAATTCTTGCATCTTATTTTGCTTTGAGCAGTTGCAGGCGCAGGGAGCGCGTACTCTATTTTTCGTTTGAAGAATCTCCTGCACAACTTATCCGCAACATGAAATCGCTGGATATAAATCTCGGGCAGTATGTAAAATCAAAACTGCTTCACATTCATTCTTCGCGCCCATCCTTGCAGGGTCTTGAAATGCACCTTTTATTATTGCATAAACTGATAAAGGAATTTAAACCGCGCATCGTTATTGTTGACCCCATCAGCAGCTTAGTAAGCGTGGGTTCATCAAGCGAAGTGCGCGCCATGCTTGTTCGGTTGATGGACATGTTGAAAGGAAATGGAATTAGTGCGCTGTTCACTTCACTTAATATTGGAAGCAGGAACGAAATGAATGACGTTACGGAAGAAGCCATATCTTCTCTTGCTGATACATGGATAAAAATGAGCAATGAAGAATTGAACAATGGCAGGAGGCGCGGTTTGCTTGTAGTAAAGTCCCGTGGAATGGGTCACTCCAATGAAGTAAATGATTTTATAATTACAGATAAGGGAATTGAAATACTCAATGCAAGCAAAGCAGATAAAGAAGTAAATAAAAGTTCACGCAGATAAATAAAGCAATAGTATGGCAAAAGAAAGAAATTTGGAGCTGAGATTATATGTAGCGGGGCAAACGCCAAAATCCATTCTTGCACTAAAAAATATTACAAAATATTGCAAACAACATCTTGATGGAAAATATTCATTGGAAGTAATTGACCTGCTCAAAAATCCGCAGCTTGCCGAAGGCGATCAGATATTTGCCATTCCCACATTAGTAAGAAAAGTGCCGGTGCCCATTCGCAAAATCATTGGCGACCTCTCCCATGAGGAACGCGTACTTGTTGGATTAAATATTCGCGCTTTACCTATTAAAAAATAATTTGAAATGAGCATTAAAGACAAACTCAAATTAATAGTTGAAGAGAGAATTGTATTGCAACTGTATGTTTCGGGCATGTCTTTTAAATCAATGGAAGCCATTCAAAACATTAAAAAATTATGCAATGAACATTTGCACGATGCTTTTGAGTTGGAGATAATTGACTTGTATAAAAACCCTGAGATTGCATCAGAGCAGCAAATTGTTTTCAGCCCCTCACTTATTAAAAATTTACCGCTGCCACGAAAAGTTTTGATAGGAACTTTTGCCGATACAGCAAAAGTAATTAAAGGATTGAGCATAACATTTAAAGAAGATAATGAAAACTCAACCCAAAGCAAATAACCTAAAAAGAATTAAAGACCTTGAGAATCGCCTTGCCGAAGCAGAGCAACTTATAAACGCAATTAGAGAAGGAGAGGTTGATGCTTTCGCACTAAGAAGTGAAAGCAAGACAGAAGTTTTTACACTTCAAAGCGGGGATTATGCCTATCGGGTTTTAGTAGAAAAATTCAACGAAGGCGCAATCAATGTTACCGAGGAAGGACTGATAGTTTACAGCAATAAATATTTTCATGAATTGCTTGGCTTATCGTATAAAAAAGTAATTGGTACTTTATTGCATGATTTTATTCATCCCCAATCAATCGCAACATTTAATTCTCTTTTCACAAATGCTCTTGACCAACAGAGTAAAGGAGAAATCAATTTAATTGCAGCAACCAAAATTATTCCTGTTTATGTTTCCCTCACAACTCTTTATCCTCGTTTGCCAACTATCGGAATAATTGTAACCGACCTTACCGAGAAGAAAAAGCAAGAAAAAATATTAGAAGATAAAAACAAAGAATTAGAGCGTTCAAATTTAGAGCTTGAATCTTTCTCTTATTCTGCCTCTCACGATTTACAAGAACCGCTTCGCAAAATTCAGGTATTTGCAGGCCGCATACTCCTACAGGAAAAACATAACTTTTCCGAAAAAAGCATAGATTATTTTACACGCATCACCAGCTCAGCAGCAAGAATGCAAAACCTAATTGAGGCATTGCTTAGTTATTCAATCACTGACACAAACGAAAAAATATTTATTCCTACCAACCTGACCAATGTAATTGAGGAGACAAAAGAAGATTTGCAGGAACTGATAGAACAAAACAATGCAGTTATTGAGTCATCAGCACTACCGATAGTAAATATTATTCCATTGCAATTTCAACAACTAATTACCAACATTATTTCAAATTCAATTAAATACAGAAAAAAAAATGTAAATCCTGTTATTAAAATTAATGCTGTTAAAGTTTCAGTATCAGAATTGAAGGCAAAAGTTGATTCAAAGGCAGACAAGTTTTGGAAAATAAGCATTACCGATAACGGAATCGGATTTGAACCGCAGTATGCAACAAAAATCTTTGATCTCTTCCAGCGCCTTCATGGAAAAGACGAATACAGCGGCACAGGAATCGGACTTGCCACCTGCAAAAAAATAATGCGGAACCACAGCGGAATTATAATTGCAGAAAGTGAACCCGACAAAGGAGCAACTTTTCACATTTATTTGCCTTTCAGTAACTAAACAAAATTATGAAATCACCGAACATTCTATTGGTAGATGGTGATTCAGACGCCCAAAAGCCTTTTATAGCTCCAATAACATAAATAGACAATTCAATGTCATGTTCCCAACAGCGTGTTTAGCCGAATTGAAAAGAAAAATGAGTATAAAGAAATTCCTGGAGTTATTTTTTCAACATCCAATCATCCGATAGACAAGGAACGAACAATAGCAAAGGGTGCAAAAGTATTTCTTGCCAAACCAGCTGAATTTCTTGTTCTGAAAAACATACTTCACGCCATCTTAAAAACTAATTTTAATCCATCGGAACTTTATTTTTTAATTTTGTGCTAACATCGGAGCGCACAGTTTGATAGCGAGCAAGAGTATGCGTCTAAAAAAAATATAAAGCAAATTTATAATAGAAGGGCCTTGGTTTGGTAAACGAACAGTTGTGCTTGGTATCAACAGTTTTGCGTGAACTCCCCCAACCTGCTGCAAACCCTTCTTTTAAAAGCTTCATTTATCCCTTATGCATTATGCTGTGTAAAAACTTGAAATGACAAGGCTTTTATTCGGATTCCTTACCTCATCAAAATTCATATAGCCTAATCTCATGAGGTCAGCATTAAGTATTTTCACAGTCTTGCTTTAGCTGTGATGCTATTTTGGGACACTGCAAGCCCGAAAACATTTGTGCATCTAATCAACAGTTTTTAGACAATATTTTTGTAGCGACAGTGAACCACGAAGTGCTCACGAACGCATTTAATAACTAATAAGGGTGAGTAAAAAACAGAAACAAATAGGACTTGAATGAAAAATAAAGCAACAGAATTAGATGTGGACTTTATTGGCGGACAAGGTTCGTTGACAAAAGACGAAGAAAAACGAATCAGTGAATTTATTAAAGCTCAAAAATTATTGAGAGCTAAACAACAAATTCGCAGGACCAGGACATCGCCACGAAAGAAAGTTGTAGCGTAACCCGACCTGCACGACTTCGTGGGAAGAGCAGCATTACAGCCAACAAAAAGATACACGACAAATTTTTAAAATAAGGGCTTTGAGTAGTAAACGAACAGTTGTGCTGTGAACTCCCCCTGCCCGATTCTAACCCGCTTTATTGTTTCCATCACCCCCTCTCACCTCAGCAACCATCTTGGTTCCCACAAACCCTTTCTTCACCAGGACCTCTGCAATTTGCACTGCATTGGTGGCTGCCCCTTTGCGCAGGTTGTCGCTCACTATCCAGCAGTTTATAGTGTTGGGCTGGGTTTCATCATAACGGATACGACCGATAAAAACCTCATCGCGGTTGTGTGCATGTATAAGTGGCATAGGATACTCGAAGTTTTGCGGATTGTCCATCACCACCACACCGGGAAAGCTTGAAAGAATGTTGCGCACTTCATCCAAATGGGGATGTTGTTCAAATTCGATATTGCATGATTCGCTGTGGCCGCCCATTACAGGAATGCGCACGCAGGTGGCAGAAACTTTAATGGAATCGTCCCTCATTATTTTCTTAGTTTCGTGTACCATCTTCATTTCTTCTTTTGTGTAGCCGTTATCCATAAACACATCAATTTGCGGCAACGCATTCATGTCAATGGTATATCTATAAGCCATGTCACTTTCCACACCAATGCGCTCGTTCATCAACTGATCCACAGCTTTTTTGCCGGTGCCTGTCACGCTCTGGTAAGTACTCACCACCACGCGCTTTACTTTATACCGGTCGTGCAGTGGTTTCAGCACCATCACCATTTGTATAGTAGAGCAATTGGGGTTGGCAATTATTTTATCATGTCCGGTAAGCTCATCACCGTTCACCTCCGGCACCACCAGTTTTTTAGTGGGGTCCATCCGCCATGCGGAGGAGTTGTCAATTACCGTGATTCCTGCCTCGGCAAACTTTGGTGCCCACTCCAGGCTGGCGCTTCCACCTGCACTAAACAGGGCAATGTGAGGGCGCATGTCAATGGCTTGCTGCATGGTAACCACAGTCCACTCCTTTCCCCCAAAGGCAACTTTTTTACCCGCGCTTCTTTCCGAAGCTACCGGTATTAATTCCGAAACCGGGAAATTTCTCTCGGCAAGAACTTCCATCATTTTTGTGCCCACAAGACCTGTGGCACCTACAACTGCAATTTTCATTTTGTTTGTCTATGAGTGGGCGTAAAACTAAAGGACACCCCTAAAAACTCATCAGGTGAGGCATCTGGATGTTGATGGTGTTGTGAATACATCGGACTTGCCGGCAGCATGGGGTTCTCTCTTCATCAATCCATTCTAAATTTGCCTCAAACATTTTTCCCTTATGAAATTCGGAGTTGTAGTGTTCCCCGGCAGCAATTGTGATGAAGACCTGGTGTATGCCCTTAAAAATCTTCTTCAACAGGAAGTGGTGAAGCTCTGGCACAAGGACCACGATCTCCAGGGCTGTGATTTCATCTTCCTACCCGGTGGATTCTCTTATGGCGATTATTTGCGCAGTGGCGCAATTGCCCGCTTCTCGCCCATCATGAACGAAGTGACAGCACACGCCAACCGCGGAGGATACCTGATGGGTATCTGCAACGGCTTCCAGATTTTATGCGAAGCAAAACTTCTACCCGGAGCATTGCTGCACAACACCACGAGAAAATTTATCTGCAAAACGTTTACCTGAAACCGGAATCAAAACTTGCATTGCCCTCCGCCCATCTCGATTTCAAAAAAGCGTACAAAATTCCCATTGCCCATGGTGAAGGAAATTTCTTCGCCCCCGATGAAGTGCTTATGGAAATGGACGACAACGACCAGGTGATGTTCCGCTATTGTAATGCAGAAGGCAAAGTGACAGAAGAAAGCAATCCGAACGGTTCGGTAGAAAACATAGCGGGTATATGCAACAAGGAAAAGAATGTTTTCGGCATGATGCCTCATCCAGAACGCGCATCCGATTTAGAGTTGGACAACACCGATGGTCGCGAAATTTTTGAAAGCATTCTTGCAGTGGTCAATGCCTGATGTTTTCAAAAGGTTCCAATTCACAAAATTTCTTTCAGCATATTGCGTTGCTGTTTGTCCTTACGAACTTTGTGCACTTCACATCGTCTTCCAAATTGACTCAGTGGTAAATCCATGAACCAATTCACCCCCGGCCCCTTGCTGGCCCAGATAGAAACTCCGGCTGACCTTCGATCGAAAGTCAGGGAGGCACAACTTCCGGAACTCTGCAAAGAACTCCGTCAATACATTATTGATATCGTTTCGGAAAAGGGCGGGCACTTCGGGGCGAGCCTGGGCGTGGTGGAAATGACAGTTGCATTGCATTATGTATTCAACACTCCTTACGATCAATTGGTGTGGGATGTGGGTCATCAAGCCTACGGACATAAAATTCTCACCGGCAGAAAAAACATTTTTCACACCAACCGCAAGTATCAAGGCATCAGTGGATTTCCCAAACGCAGCGAAAGTGAATATGACACATTCGGTGTTGGACATTCATCCACTTCAATAAGTGCTGCAGTCGGAATGGCGGTTGCCACCAAACTGAAAAAGGAGAAAGAACGCCAGATTGTGGCAGTGATTGGTGACGGTGCAATGACTGCCGGGCTTGCATTCGAAGCATTGAATCATGGTGGCATAGCGGATGCGAATATCCTTGTGATACTCAACGACAACTGCATGAGCATAGACCCCAACGTGGGTGCGCTCAAAGAATACCTTACCGACATTACCACTTCTCATACTTATAATAAAGTGAAGGATGAAGTGTGGAATCTTCTTGGCAAACTTTCCAAATTCGGTGCAAGCGCTCAAGCCATCGTGCATAAACTTTCTGATTCACTCAAAGGCTCTTTAGTGAAGGAGAGCAACTACTTCGAATCACTAAAATGGCGATACTTCGGTCCTATTGATGGGCATGATGTAGACTACATGGTAAAAGTGCTTCGCGACCTGAAAGACATTCCAGGTCCGAAAATTCTTCACTGTGTAACCATGAAGGGCAAGGGTTATGAACCTGCAGAAAAAGGTAGCGCAACAAAGTGGCATGCACCGGGAATTTTCAATAAGGAAACGGGCGAGATAGTAAAAGTGATTCCTAAATCTCCACAACCCCCGCTATACCAGGATGTATTTGGTCACACCATCATTGAACTCGCTGAGAAGAATGAAAAGATTGTGGGGGTTACACCGGCAATGCCTTCGGGTTGTTCACTGAAGTTTATGATGGAAGCAATGCCAGCAAGAGCTTTCGATGTGGGAATTGCGGAACAACACGCAGTGACTTTCAGCGCGGGAATGGCCACCCAGGGTTTGATTCCATTTTGCAACATCTATTCATCTTTTATGCAACGCGCCTACGATCAGGTGATACACGATGTGGCCATTCAGAAACTACAGGTAATCTTTTGTCTTGATCGTGGCGGTGTGGTGGGTGCTGATGGGCCTACACATCACGGTGCCTACGACCTTGCCTATATGCGTTGTATTCCGAACATGATTGTGTCTTCTCCCATGAATGAAAGTGAGTTGCGCAACCTGATGTACACGGCACAACACGAAAATTATGGTCCGTTTAGCATTAGATATCCAAGAGGAAATGGTGTGATGACAGATTGGAAAACGCCTTTCCAACTAATTAAAATAGGCACCGGAAGAAAAGTGCGTATTGGTGATGATGTAGCAATTCTATCCATCGGCCCGATGGGTAACTATGCATTGAAAGCATGCGAACAACTGGAAGAAAAAAATATTTCAGCCGCACTCTACGATATGCGTTTTGTTAAACCACTTGATGAATTGTTGCTACATGAAGTATTTGGGAAATTCAAATTTGTGATAACAGTGGAGGATGGATGTTTGATGGGCGGAATGGGAAGCGCTGTAATTGAGTTTATGATGGACCATGGTTACACATCTCAAGTAAAACGCCTCGGCATTCCCGACAAACTGGTTGAACACGGTTCGCAGGATGAACTGTATGCAGAGTGTCATTATGATACTGCTGCAATGGTGGAGGCTTGTATGGAAATGGTGGGGGAGAAAAAAACCGCATTTCTAAATCGGCCTGATAAATCTGAGGAATTCACTTTCGGCTTTGCAAACTTGAGGCTGACGAGGGTTTCGTTATCTCACAACAGTCATCTGTTTTTGAATTCTCCTGCCACTGCCAACCGAAATCGAATAAGCGTAAACACCGCAGGACCATCTGCTACAGTCAAATTCAATGGCATGTTCACCTGCGGTTACATTTTTTCTTGATTGTGAATCTACACCTTGGCCCATTGCATCAACAACATCAATGGTGATGTCCGAAGTTTTGGAAAGATGAAAAGCGATCTTCGTTGTATGACTGCACGGATTCGGAAAATTCTGCATGAGCATAAATCCTTCATCCGTTGATTCAAGTATCGCATTAAAACTTTCGCTGAACGGTTGTTGTTGGGTGACACAATGCACCATGCCACCGCCCCAAAAAAGATTTCTGCAATCCACACCCACTGCTGTTCGTGTTGGAAATATTTCCTGAATCATTGCTATTGCGACCTCATCGTTCGGATCATCATAAGTGGGAACAAGCACCACCGTATTGCCTATATAATAGTTGACGTAAGAACCTTTGAACTGCACATTGTCGCCCCAGGTTGTCACCACATCGTTTTGCGTAAGTGGAAGAAAAACAAATTCAAAATTGACACCGTCAGCATTTGTTGCATTGAATAATGTAGTGATGTCACTGGCTGGCACATCCCAATAGGCGAGTGAAGTGCTGTCCATAGTTATGATGGTATTTCCTTCATGAAACTTGGCGAACCCATCAATGTGCATGTCAGTAATATCGAGACCTTCCACTCCTTCGAGCCACAAGAAATTGGTAATGCCGAGATAAGTAGTGAGGTAATTTTCAATGTCGGTTTGTGTCAATGCCGGATTACGATCATCGTTGATGATAGAACTTTTTGTTGCCATAAAAGTTCCGTTGCCATCCACCTCCACTGCGCCTCCTTCAAGAATCATTGCACTCAAGTCAACTAGTGGAACAGCAATTTCTGAAGCAATTGCAGCGGGAATTAAATCGCACAAGTTGTAAGGATATTCGCCACCCCAGCCATTGAATCCCCAGTTCAGAATTGTCAGTTGATCGCTCTCATCAAAAACGAAAATGGGGCCGTTATCGCGAATCCAGCAATCGTTGGTTTCATGGATGTAAAAGTCAATGTTGGTGGTTGAAATCTCTTCATCAGCAAGTAAGCCGGTGATGTAATCGAGTTCAATTTCATCGTAGGCAATGATGTGAAGATTTTCTCCCTGAATAAGTGCCTCGGTCATTTGAAGCCACGTCTCTTTCAAGTCATCCCGATACCACGGACCGTAAAGATGATTGTGTGGCCATTGCAACCAGGTGCCTTCGTGCAATGCAGATTCTTCTGGCATAGTGTATTGAATTTCCTGCGCTTGCAGGGTACTCGAAAATCCAAACAACAAAGCGAAAAAAATGAAGTTGTATTTCATAAATAAGATTTGGAATTGACATCATACCTAATCGGTTTGAAAGGTAAACAGCTCCGGAAAACAACGGCTAAAAAAAACGAGGCGTTTTTTCAAACGCCTCGTTTCATAACCAAAAAATTCTCACCGATTCAAGTCCCTTCTAGTGTTCATGGGGACGAACCTTCTTTTACCCATCTAGGCTTTGTAGCGAACAAACTATTCGATAATTTCTACCAATTCCATGTATGCCGATGTTCCAAGTTTTTCGATGCGTACATAACCCACACCGGGTGCGTAGTATTTGTGTTCGTGGGGCGCATCAAATTCCAGCGGAGTCCACTCTTCCACCTGCGCACAAGCGGTGTATGTGTCAAGTGGTGTGATGATGGTGGCAGTAGAAGATAAATCCTGCGCCATGTCCTCAGCTTCGCACGCATAATATTCCTGCCGGTAAATGTTTCCGGGGAATGGATTGACTGGCATTCTCACTCCCGGCAATGCCCCGTCAACACCTACTTCCCAGGAGCCTGCCGTACTTGTCAGCACACCGTTTTCATAGTCTTTCACATCTTCACCGAAGTACCACACGTTTCCTGCTAGGTCTTGCGCGTACCAGTCATCAGTATCCTCGCGCAAATCTCCTTCGAGCCAAACTTTGTCGTTCACTACAAAACAAGTGACGCCCATGATGATTTTTGTTGCGCCTGTAGTCACCCATTCAATACGTTCTTGCAAGCCTTCGTTATTTACACCCTCAAGCACAAGAGTTCTTCCAGCAATAAGCGGGAAATACGTGTTGGGAACAGTCACAACGGTTACAAAATTGGACGGGTCCATCATCGGCTGATAATTTTCATCTACCACACATTGCAATGTGGGTTCTACTACAGGTGGGTTGTCATCCTCTTCTTTGTCGCAAGAGAATAAAGCAAGAAGTGAAAATGCCGTAAAAAGAATTGTTGATTTTTTCATTGTATCTTATTTTAAGTTTAAGAGACAAATCAATGATGTGATGTTGTAGGAAATTTGGAGTTTCAGAATTGCAGACGAAAAGAATGTGTGTCATCGCTGTAGTCATGAATAATTTCTATATGACATGCATCGCAGATGGATTTCACAATGGCCAGCCCCAGACCACAACCATCGCCAGATGCACCGGATTTTACAAAGCGCCTGAACATGTCATCCGATGAAATGTGGGAGGGATCACCAATGTTGGAAATCACCAATTCTTTTGATGAAAGTTGTACACTCACGCACCCATTTTCCCGGTTGTGTTTAATGGCATTACCTATCAGGTTGGACAGGAGTATCTCGGCCATGTAAGGATGAATGTTCAGTTGTACAGGATTCAGATCAGTTTTCAACTGAATTCCGCGAAACTGCATCAATTCTGAAAAATCCTCCAGTTTTTCCCTTACCACCTGTGTGAAGTCAATCCGATCGTCCGCATAAAACTGGCGGTTGTCAATTTTGGAAAGCACAAGTAGAGATTGATTGAGTTTCGACAATCGGTTGATGGCTTCGTATGATTCAGAAACCAATTTCAGCTGCGCTTCCGAAAGGTTGTTCTGGTTGATGAGCAATTCCAGTTTTGCTCGAACAATGGCAAGCGGAGTTTGAATTTCGTGGGATGCGTTCTCCGAAAATTCTTTGAGACTTCTATAATCGCGTGATACCTTTTCCGTCAGTTTGTTGATCTCGGAATTGAGTGTGTTGAACTCGATGATGCTGGACGATGGCAAGTCATGATGTTCATTTTTGTGCAACTCGAACTGCGAAAGTTTTTGCAGTGTGGAATAAAATGGTTGCCACAACCTTTTGGACAACCACCAGTTGAGCACGAACAACATTAGCAATGTGCAAAGCGCTATAATGGCAAATGCAAAAACAATGCTATCGGCCAGGTCGTCCGTTTCATACAACGCTTTTAGAATGGTTACAGCATATTTTTCATTGCCCAAACGAAGGGGAAATGTGAGTCTCCGGAATAATTGGTTTTCTTCTTCTCCAGCATTGTAAAGAAGAGTGTCGCTCAACACTTCTTCAAAATCATATCCGATATGCTTGAACTCAAGCTGGTCGCCAATGGCATAATGAACTTGGGGTAGTTTCAGTGAATCTTCTGCAAATTGAATAACATGATCCTTTTCGAGATAGAGGTTTTCAGTAAAATCCTCTTCAATATCAGCCCGCACGACATGAAAAAACACAAAGCCAGCCAGCACAAACAAGGCAAGAGAAAGTGCAAGGTACCAGATGCCGGTGCGGGTGAGCAGTTTCATGCATTCACGAATTTATAGCCCATACCATAAACGGATTCGATAAAATCTTGGCCACCGGCACTGATAATTTTCTTTCGCAGATTCTTAATGTGTGAATAGACAAAATCGAAGGAGTCCATCGCATCGGCTTCATCGCCCCAAAGGTGTTCGGCAATGGCTTCTTTAGTTAGCACACGGTTTTTATTGGAAACGAAATACAATAACAACCCATATTCTTTTTTTGTGAGCATGACATGCCTGCCATTCACTTGCACCTCGAAACTCTCGGGAATAATTTTCATATCGCCCACCACAATTTCATGGCTTCCTTCAAAATTTCTTCTACGCAAAAGTGATTTGATGCGTGAGTTGAGTTCGCTCAGGTGAAAGGGTTTCGTGAGATAATCATCAGCGCCCAAATCCAATCCACTTACTTTGTCATCCAACGAATTTTTTGCTGAAATGATAATAATTCCCGCTTTGGGTTGCAGCCGTTTCAGTGACTGCACAAGGTCCAGTCCGCTGCCACCGGGAAGGCCTATGTCCACCAATGCACAGTCATACGAATACATCGAAATTTTTTCGTCACCTGCGTTGAAATTATTTACCCACTCGCACACATATCCTTCCTGTTTCAGGAAAAGCATTATGGAGTCTCCCAGCATTTTTTCATCTTCTATAAGCAGTACTTTCATAATAGTAAATCTAAATTGGCTGCATGTTGAAGGGGCAAATAACTAAAACGAAACTTGAAGTTGAATGTAGAGTCGGTCATCATGACCTTCAGGTATATCCATAATTTGTTTTCTGAATTCGTAATTGATCAGTACCTGCAGATTGTCTTTGGGCAATCCATAAAACAAACCGATGGTGAGTCTTTTGTATTCATCATCGCCAGCATCATATCGAACCAAAGGCCCCGCATTCCGTGCTGCTTTTATAGCAAGTTGTGCGCTGTATCCCACAGGCTCTCCGTATAACGTATCACCCGCCATATCGGTTCCCATGCCATACTCGGCAGCCATAAAAAAATAACGGTGATCCATCTGCACATCGGCACCCATTCGATTGAAATCAGCATAAACATCATCGGTTGGAGTTTCGATTGTATCACCCAGGTAACGAAGACCCCCATACCCGAATGAACCTCCTATCCTCATTTCTAAATCATCCTTCAGGTAGCGCAGTCCTACACGACCCCACAATGCTTTTTTCGTATTGAAGTCATAAGGACCTGTAACATCATGGCGCGTGCCGTTAGTGAAGGTGAAAGCATTTTCTATCCTGAGACTTTTATTCAAAGGCACTTGCCCAATGAGGCCGATGCCAATGTCGCGCAAGTTCTCTCCCCGTGCAACAAAGTCAGAGTATTCGGCTCTGTTCACGGTGTAAAGCTCGGTAACGGATTTCCTGTTTTCCCAACCGAATTGCGTTTTCTGTTTTCCTATGCGCAACTTTTGGTTGGAGAGGAATTGAATTTCAATAAACGCATCGCGGAGCAATCCTCCATGTTCGGGCGACCGAGGGTCAATCATTAGTTCGTAAGAAATGAATGGATTGATTTTGCCCTTGGCATTTAATCTTGCCCTGAATATCCTGAAGCCATCCGGGTCGCGAATGGAATCGCCATTGGTATTGATCTCGTTCAGGTAGTGGCAGGTGATGACGCCTGAAATTTTTGGCTGATACTTTTTTGTTTTGACGGTATCGCCCCGCGCAATCGTATCGCGCAAAAGCATTGCGTCCATCCAGCTTTCCTTCAGCAAAACGTCATTGCTGTTTTGTGATAGTGCCGTGGGGGAAACTGCAAGTAAACAAGCAAAGACAACCGACAAACGAATGATCATAGCTGCTGATTGCTTTGTGAAATGATGTTGAATCAAGTGTAACATAATTGTGAATTTTAGAACAAGGCTAGACTTGAATTCTGGAGGAAATTGGAAGTGGTCAATTCATTTAAAATACCTTTGAGCCATGTCAGAAATTTTAAATAAGGTAGCATCAAGCGGACTCATTTCGTTGGATATGGAGGAAATGTATCCCGAAGGTGAGCGTGTTTTGCTTGACATCAAAAACCAGCTTTGGCAAGGACTTGCCTTGCGAGAAAAGGATTTTCGTGAGTGGTTAAAGACAAACGACTGGAGTGTTTACTCAAACAAATTCGTTGCAGTCACTTGTTCTGTGGATGCCATCATTCCGCATTGGGCTTATATGCTTGTTGCTTCAAAACTCGAAGGCATTGCGAAACGCGTTGTGTTCGGTAATGTTGAAACATTGGAACAAACGCTTTTCACCGAACTTATATCGAAAATCAATATAGAAGACTTTCGCGATAAGCGGCTTGTGATAAAAGGATGTGCCGACAAGCCGGTTCCTGTGTCTGCTTATGTAGAGCTGGTGAACAAACTGCAGCCCGTTGCGAAGAGCATCATGTTTGGCGAACCGTGTAGCACGGTGCCGGTATTTAAGCGTTAGAGACTATAGACATAAAACCTATCATGTCTTGAAATTTTGAATCTCAATTCGCGAATTGCAACTTCCCATTTCATTAATGTTGGAATTGGATGCAATGAAAACAATCCTATCCCCTGCGTTTTCTTCCAGCAGTTTCTGAAACCACTTTACAGCATCGGAATCAAGATGCGAAGTGGGTTCGTCAAGAAGAAGCAAGTCGGATTGAGCAAGAATAGCGAGGCCAAGTTTTACTCTCTGCCTCATCCCGCTCGAAAAATTTTTCAGCGGTTTGTCCAATTGTTTTTCAAGTTCTATTCGTGAAGCAAATAATTCAGCACTCAATGCACCGCGGATTTTTTTGAACTTGCAGAAGAACTCCACATTTTCTTTCAGTGTAAGATCCTCGTAAACCTGCATATAAGGTGCACAGATAGAAACATGCCTGTGAATATTTTCAACTGCAATTTCATTTCCATCCAATCGCCATAACACAATTCCTTCCGATGGTGTGAGATAACCAGAAATAATTTGAAGAAGTGTGGATTTTCCCGAACCATTGCCGCCCAGAATGGCGACAGAATCTTCGATAGCGAATTCAAGATTCACGTTGCGAAAAATCCATTCCCGGTTGAAACGTTTACCGATATTCTGAATGGAACTGTTCACGGCTTGCAATTTCAATCGGCCCCCAATGGTCCACGAATTATTCCCTTATCACTCTTGCGTATGAAGTCAAGAATAATTTCTTTCTCTTCAGTGTTGGGCAGTTCAAGTTCCGCTGCGTGTAGTGCCCTGCTCGTGTTGGAATTGTGAATGTAAATCATGCGATACACATCTTCAATGTGAGCAATGGTTTCGTTGGCAAATCCTCTTCTTCGCAATCCTACTGTGTTTACACCTGCATAGCTTAATGGTTCGCGCGCGGCTTTTACGTAAGGCGGAACATTTTTGCGTACCATTGAGCCGCCACCAACGAAAGAATGCTGCCCCACCCGAATGAATTGTTGCATGGCCACCACGCCTTCCACCACCACCCAATCTTCTATCACCACATGTCCTGCAATGTTTGCACTATTTGCCAGGATGCAGTTGTCGCCTACTGACACATCGTGAGCAAGGTGAACATAGGCCATCAGCAAACAATTTTGTCCCACTTTAGTTTTCAAACGATCTTTCGTTCCACGGTTCAAAGTGCAGCATTCGCGGATGGTGGTGTTGTCACCTATTTCAGTGGTAGTTTCTTCACCCTCAAATTTTAAATCCTGCGGAATAGCACTGATAACGGCACCCGGAAAAATTTTGCAGTTGCGACCTATGCGGGCGCCATCCATAATCGTTACGTTTGGACCAATCCAGGTTCCTTCCCCTATTTCCACATTTCCATAAATAGTGGTGAACGGACCAATCTCTACTTTTTCTGCTATGCGGGCTTTGGGATCAATTTGGCGGAGAGTGCTCATACAATTTCGGTTTGCCGGGTTTCTTTTGACACACGATCGCGCACCACTTGTGCAAGCATCACAGCTTCGCAGGCTACTTTTCCATTTACGTAGGCAACACCGCGCATATTTACCAGGCCTCTGCGAATAGGAGATTCAAGTTTCAACCTAAAGATGATAGTGTCGCCCGGTAAAACTTTTTGCTTGAATTTTACTCCGTCAATTTTCATGAAGTAAGTGGAATAATTTTCCGGATCGGGAACTTGCGAAAGGGCAAAAATTCCACCCACCTGTGCCATGGCTTCCACCTGCATCACTCCTGGCATCACCGGATTTCCTGGAAAATGTCCCTGGAAATAAGGTTCGTTCATTGTCACATTCTTCACCCCTGTTATTCCTTCTTTGTCCATGGAAAGAATTTTGTCCACCATTAAAAACGGATAACGATGGGGCAGCATTCGAGTGATGTCGTTGATGTCGAAAAGAGGTTTTTGATTGATGTCAATTCTTGGCGGACTTTCCTTCTCTTCCTTAATGAGGTTCTTCAGAATTTTTGCGAACTCCACGTTGCCGTAGTGGCCAGGGCAAGCTGCCAAAATGTGACCACGAATAAATCTTCCGACCAAGGCAAGATCGCCCACAATATCCAGCAATTTGTGACGTGCAGGCTCGTTGTCGAACTGGAGTTTTACTGTGTTCAAAACACCTAGTCCCTCCACTTTCACTTCCAACTCTTCTTTGCCGAGCATTTTGAGAATTGCTTTTATCTCTTCCTGCGAATAGGCACGCTCAACAAGAACAATTGCGTTTTCAAGTGAACCACCTTTTATCAATCCCGCTTTTGCGAGCGCTTCCAGTTCGCGCAGAAAAACAAACGTCCTGCACTTTGAAATTTCGTTTACAAAATCATTGAGCTGGTACATGTGCGCGTGTTGCGTACCCAATAGCGGAGAGTTGTAATCCACCATTACTGTTACACGAAACTCGCCACCTTCAGTAGGCACTGCAAGCATCTCAATTTTCTTGTCGGGCGCTTCATAAGTGAGGTTTTCAGTAAGGACAAGGTAAATTCTTTCCGCATTCTGTTCCTCATAGCCCACGCTTTCAATGGCTTCAACAAATGGCCATGCACTGCCATCCATTATAGGCACTTCCGGACCATCAAGCTGCAACAATGCATTGTCCACTTTACAGCCGTACAATGCGGCAAGCACATGTTCGGTAGTGTGAACCATTGCACCATTCTCCTTAAGAGTTGTTCCTCTCTGGGTGTCCATCACTAGATCCACATCAGCACGAATAACCGGGTGTCCGGCTACATCCATGCGCTGGAATTTATAGCCGTGATTGTCAGGCGCAGGTTGAATGGTAAGATGGACGTTCGCACCGGTATGAAGACCCACACCACTGAGGGTGACAGGTCCTGCAAGCGTTCTCTGCTTTAAGTTCATGGGGGGTAAAAATAAGATGTGCTGATGACGGATGACCGATGACGATGACCGAAGGCAGGTGATTGTCTTCTGTCTTCGGTCATCGTCATCTGTCACCTGTCCTCCGTCTTCTCGCTAGAAATTATCCAAATCTGTAGGCCTGATCACCCCGAACCATTTCAGGGTTTTTTCTCCAATGCCAGGCACTTCT
>JAWXCI010000041.1:0-19497 GCA_034408895.1 Flavobacteriales bacterium | reverse complement strand
TGGGAAACAGAAGGTGACATCATCACCGGCAAGTTGTGATTGTATCAAACCAAACACCCATGATTCGCATCCGTAAGGGTTGCCATCAGGTGTGAGGTCATGGAATGTCAAACAACATTGACCATCGGAAGTGTAAGAATTTTCCCACCAGAAATCTGCATCGGGTACACAACCGCATGGTGGTACATACACATCATCACACACCTCGATATTTTCTACAGTTCCGTTTTCATTCACACAACAGATGTGCATGCACACGGTGTACCAGCCGGGGCCGGCATAAGTATGAGATGGATTGTAACCAAGAGCAGTTCCGCCATCACCAAACGACCAGAACACTGTGCCGTTGATGAAGTCGCAATTCGGTCCGAAGAAATTCACTTCGTAACAATTCGAAGTGTAGCCCCATGAGAAATCGGCACCGGGACAACAGCCACCGCAATTCACTGATACCTCATAACAAAGAATTCCAGCTGGTGGAATGCCGGGACACTCCGCATACATGCAAACGAGATATGTTCCGCTTGAAGTGTAGGTATGACAAGTTGCAGATGTAAGTCCGCTGCCATCACCATAGTCGAAAAATACAAGTGAAGGATTTACACAATCAATATCAAAAATTGGACTGACGCAAACAGTGCAGCCATCAACATTGTATGCAAAATCAATCGGGTAACAACAACCGCAATTCACATAAATTTCTATGCACACAGTCATCACCACATCAGGATTGTTGCAGCAATAGAGTGTTGCACAAACGGTGTAATAACCCGATGTTGAATAGGTATGCGAACTGCTCCAACCTCCAGTTGAAGTGGTTCCGTCACCATAATCCCAACTCACACAAATGTCACCGCAGTAATCATCTGTACTTCCAATTGCGAAGTAGGCAGTGCAGTCAACAACGTCAGCAGAGATGAAGGCATAGGAAGGCAACTGGCAACAATCAACAGTTACAGTTTGACAAACAGTGATGCCTGTTGCACTGGTCGGTGTAAGTGTTGCCACATCACAGCAGTAAACAGTCACGCATATATCATAAACGCCACCCGGACATAAATAAGTATGCACAGGGCAGATGTCAATCGGGTACCATCCGCTGGTTCCATCGCCCCAATTCCATAATGCGCAGTATTGGTTTGGGTCCGGGCCTGGATTGATGCATGCACCAATCTCACAATTTTCATTGTAGAGAATGTTCCATTCGATATCCACCGGGTCGCAACCACAATCCACTGTAACAGTTTGACAGAGGGTGATACAATTAGTAACCGTTCCATCGGCATTCACACAACATGCAGTCATGCATATGGTGTACACGCCACTGGCAGTGTATGTGTGACAGGGGTCCGTTCCAACAGTTCCATCACCATAGTCATAGGTGATGTTGTTGGTTGGATTCGGACATTCCCAAATTGGAAAAACACACGCAGTACAACCCTCCACATTTGCACCCAATGCAAATGGCAGACAGCAGCAATCCACATAAATGGTTTCACAATAAGTCTCTGTGTAAAGTTGTCCATCACTTCCAATGCAACATGCAGTGTAGCAAATGGAATAGTATCCGCTTGTGTTGTAGCAATGCGTGAACACTCCGTTGGTTGAAGTGCCATCGCCCCAGCTCACATTACAACAACCGTTGGCAACAATAATTTGCGTATCTATCAAATCAATCACGCCATCGCCATTCACATCCACCGTTGCAGTTCCTGTTGCAGAAATCAAACATGGTGTTGGTGAGTTGGGAGTGATAGTGACACAACAATCAGCTTGCGTGTAATTGAAACTCGCATCCGGGTCGCAATCATCGCAACAGATGTATTGGTCGAAACAAAATGTGACAACCGAGGTTGGGTTGTTACAGCAATAAACAGGAACACATCCACCATAAATTCCGCAGTAGCCCGTGAGGTCAACAACAATCACATCAGTTCCAACATGCACTGTACCATCGAGCCATGTAAAACAGATTTGGTCGAGTGGTGTGCTTCCACTATTCGTTAATGAGAATGTGTAGATGCATCCATCGTTGGTGCTCACGAAGCTGGGATCGATGTCGCAGCAACTTACTTCAAGTGTTTTGCAAATAGTTTCAGTAGTAATCGTTCCATCACTGTTGAAACAACAATCGGTGTTGCAAATGACATACGTTCCTGAAACTGTAAAACAGAAAGTGAATACATCGCCAAAACCGTTTACTACGATGTTGCCGAATGCATCTTGTATTGTCCACGCATTGCAGTTTGTTGCTCCGGCAATTGCACCATCGGGAGTCAGATCTTGGAAGGTGTAACAACAATCACCTATGTCTGTGATAATAAAATTCGCGTCCACGTCACAGGGTTGCGGAACAGCGCATGGATCAGGTGTTGTGCCCACTCCAATTTGCGTGAGCGCTGGAATCTGTTTGTTCAAAACCAGCGAAGTGAATCCAAGCGGATATTCGGTTGGTGTGAGTGTAATCGGGTCTAGTTCAATTGGGGTACTGAGGCACGGGTTCAGTCCAGCTAAATCGAGTTGAAGAATTTCTGTTTCAAACTGTGTTGCCACATTTCCACTGTGAGGCGCCACCAGTGTGTAACCGTTTCCACCGCTTTGTTTCAATGCCATTTTTGGGTGGAGGTTGAGCGGTTGCTGCCCTGCGAAGAATGCATCGTAAGGTGAGGAGGAAGCGGAGTAACCACTTGCTGGAACAGGATACAATTCATCCCATAAAATATTGGGAGCCGCTTTTTCAATTTCCGTTGCGAACGGGAATGTTCCATCGGCAACAAGCGCCTGTGTCTGCGGGTCGAAGTATGTTCCGTCTCGCAGGTATCCGGCCACGATGTAGTTGTTCGGGTCTTGTGCTTCAAAAATCCTGAAGCCATCGAGGTTGATGTATCCGAGGTTGGAAAACACCTTGAATGTTTTCGCCACATTCATTGCACCCGTAGCATAGTTCCACACCACCACACCGAAGTGATGGTTGATGGAGAAATTTGCAAGTTGGTAGATCTCGTTGGTAGCAGCGTTGTAGAATGCATCGGCACCAATGCTGAGGTGGCCTACAGTTCCGGGGCCATTGTCGTCCATTGATTTTTTCCACGACACCACATTGGCGTAGGTGATTTTCGCGGCCATTACTGTTTGGTCGCAAAAAGCGTTGCCTGTTCCCGGAGTGGCGGTTGCACTTCCTCCTATAAAATATCCCTGACCTGGAATTTCAACAACATGTGTTGCCATGTCCCAATCCTGGGGACCGGCAGGTGCAGCAGAATTGAGGTGACGCTCCCACAATTTGTTCAAACCCGGATCGAGCTTCAACGCATAAATTGTTTTTGAATCAGTGTTATTCCAACCCAATGCAATGGTTCCAACTACTAGATAACCCGGGGTCGGATCAGCTATGGTGGGAATGATGTGAAATGCAGGCGAGTGACGAGACGCGATGCTGTGAAACCTCGCCTGGTTTACCAGGCCGAGCGCTGCATTCAGTTCAATCACCAGCCCGCGATCGAAGCCGTTGAACAATTGCACACCACTTATTACATATCCGCCATTGAGCGAATGTGCAATATGGAATGCTTGTTCGCCCAGACCGCTGTCGTAAGTGGTTTCATTCACCACATTGCCGGCAGCGTCCACTTCCATTACGTGAATGTCGAGTGTAGCTCCCTGAATGGTTTCTGCAATCACCGTGTTGGCGGGATTGCTTACGCTTTCCAGGATGGAATAATGATCCTTGTCCTGGTTTGTGAAGTAGGTGGATTCAAACTGTGCATGTGAACACAAGTAAGAAAAGAGCGCACAACAGAAAACTGCTGCACGTAGGGTACATCGTAAAATTTTTGAAGCACTCATGATTTTGGTAGATTGGTTAATACTAAAAGGTTATTTTGAAAACATGGCGAAAGTGAAAACAGGCTCTATGTATTTAAGTGTCGGTTGAGCATAGGGGTGGGCGGGTTTTTTATTCGGTCATGGTGAGTTAGAATTTGGTTTGACAGGAATAATACACGTTTTGAAAAAAAAAGGGGAAACCCGTGCCAAGCATTGCGAATTCGGAGAACTGCAAGCAGGACAGTTGGTCAGGTGCATTTTCCGTTTATCCAATTGTTATTGTGCCTGAACCTTGTTATTCACGCAAATTTGCCTCATAAAATCAAAACGGGAAGATCATGAACACGAAGTCTCACGAATACGAATAATAAATACAACTATGACTAAAACAAACACTATTCTACTGCTGTCAATTGCAATTTCAGTTCAACTCAATTCACTTTCACAAATGGTACATTCGTCTATGCCAGTCAAAAGAATTCCACTTGAAGATTTTTTCCGCAATCCGGTAAAATCATCTTACCAGATTTCGCCCGATGGCAAATACTTCAGTTATATGGCACCGTGGGAAAACAGGATGAACATTTTCGTTCAACCCACTGCCGGTGGCGATGCATTGCAAATAACCCAGGTGAAAGATCGCGACATTGCCGGATACCTGTGGGCGAATAACAACCGCATTCTCTATTTGAAAGACAACGGAGGTGACGAGAATTTCGCTTTGCACGGAGTGGACCTCGATGGAACAAACCAAAAGGAACTCACCGTAATAGAAGGTGTGCGAACCGAGCTGATTGATGATCTGGAAAATGATGAAGCACACATCATGATTGGGTTGAATAAACGGGATGCGAGGGTATTCGATCCATACAGGCTTAATGTGAATACCGGTGAAATGACCATGCTTGCCGAGAATCCAGGAAACATCAGTTCGTGGATGTGTGATCATGCCGGCAAACTGCGAATTGCCACCACATCAGATGGTGTGAATACAAGTGTGCTCTATCGCGATACGGAGGAAAGCGAGTGGCAAGTGCTCATCACTACCAATTTCCGCGAAAACCTTTCTCCGCTCTTTTTCACTTTTGACAATGCTGACCTGTACTGCACTTCGAACATTGGACGCGACAAAAATTCAATCGTGTTGTACAATATTGGAAGCAGGAAAGAAGCAGAAGTACTTTTCGAACACAATGAAGTGGATGTGTACAACCTCAACTATTCACGCAAGAGAAAAGTGCTCACCAGTATCACGTACACTGCTGATAAAACAGAAAGAAAATTTCTTGATACCACCGCAGAAGCGAATTACAAAAACATACTTGCACAACTGGGAGGAAATCTTGAAGCAGCTATAACAAGCGCCAATAAAAATGAAGACATGTTCATCGTTCGCACCTACAGCGACAAATCGCTGGGTGCATACTATCTGTACAATGTCGCGGCAAAAAAGCTCACACTGATTGAAAGTGTTTCTCCCTGGATTGATGAAAAGGAAATGTGCGACATGGAGCCCATCACTTACACCTCGCGTGACGGACTTACAATTCATGGCTACCTCACACTACCGAAAGGAGTGCCTGCTGAAAATCTTCCGGTGGTAGTCAATCCGCATGGCGGACCGTGGGCGCGCGACAATTGGGGATTCAACCCGGAGGTTCAGTTTCTCGCTAATCGGGGTTACGCAGTATTGCAGATGAACTTTCGAGGCAGTGTCGGTTATGGAAGAAATTTCTGGGAATCCAGTTTTAAGCAGTGGGGCAAAAAGATGCAGGATGATATAAGTGATGGTGTGGCGTTTCTCACAGAAAAAGGTATCGCTGATCCTTCCCGCATTGCTATCTATGGTGGAAGCTATGGTGGCTACGCCACGTTGGCCGGCCTCACTTTCACCCCCGACCTGTATGCCTGCGGAGTTGATTATGTGGGCGTTTCAAACCTCTTCACATTCATGGAAACCATTCCACCTTACTGGGTACAGTATCTTGAAATGCTGTACGAAATGGTGGGACATCCGGAAAGAGACAAGGAACTTCTTACCGCTGCCTCCCCGGTAATGCATGCTGATAAAATAAAAGTGCCAGTGCTTATTGCACAGGGCGCGAAAGACCCACGTGTAAACATTGCCGAAAGCGATCAGATTGTTGAGGCATTGAAAAAGAACGGCATCCCGCACAAGTATCTTGTTGAACCGGAAGAAGGCCACGGATTTCACAACGAAGAAAACCGTTTCAAATTCTACCGCGCTATGGAAGAATTTCTTGGCGAACACATGATGACGAAATAATTTTAGCACTCGCATTGCAGCGTTTAATGCGCAAGTCTTGAAGAAGGCCTGCGCATTTTTTTTAATATCCGTTTGTGGAATTTTTCGAAAGGCAACATCTCACTTTCAAATCAAAACAATCCACATGAATATCCACCAACGCTTTTTTACTTCCCTTCTTATTGTGTTCTCACAAACGTTCACCGCACAGGTGATTGATCATGTTGCGCAATTCGAAAAAGACATTTCGTCCATCAGTTCCGTTGAACTGAATATGCTACAGGCCTGCATTTTATTCCAAAAAAGATTGGTTGTTGAATACTCCCCCGCAATAATCCGCAGCATAGATTCGTTTCAACCGCTCAAACCAAATCTGTAAAAAAATCATGAAAACCAAAATTGCATTTTTAGTTGCTGCTGTCCTTATTTGTGTTTCCGTCTTTCGTGCCCAGTACGTGGATGTCACTTTGCATTTTGCGGATGACATATTCACGATGGATGATGAAAACCGATCCCTGCTTGTTTCGTGGTGTGAGAAAAATGAAAGGTTCAAGACGGTGCCCATTCTCTTGCGCGGCCATACCGACAGCGATGCCGGGCTGCGTTACAATGATGATCTGGGCATGAACAGGAATGAAGCAGTTGCCACTATTCTTAAGGAACACGGCTTTACAGTTTCCGATTCCAAATCGTTTGGTGAAACCTGGCCGTTGAACGACAACATAACTGAAGAGGAAAAGGCACTGAACCGAAGAGTGGAAGTGGTGGTGCTAAATCTTGATGAAGAAAAATTTTCGCACAACGCTGCTCATGGTGTGCCGCAAATTTTTTTCAGTGAAACAAAACAGGTCACTGAATTCAAAGGCAAAGAAGGCACACGCATCAAAGTGAAACCAAATGGGCTGATGACTAAAGGTGGAACGGTGTACTCCGGTGATGTGCGTTACGAACTCCGCGAGTTTTATGACCTTGATGATTTCCTGCTCAACAAACTTTCCACTACGGCTAACGAAATGTTGCTCGAATCGGGTGGAACAATTGAGATAAAATGTTTTTCAAGCGGCACTAACAAGGAACTTATTCCATCACCTGGAAATCCAGTGGAAATACAGTTTGCCAATATTTCAAGCCAAGATAGCATGGGAATTTTCCTTGGTTCTGTTATGCAGGTAGAATTGATGAACACTACCTACGAAAGACTGGACTGGCAAGACAGCATCCGCATTGACATCAACAAGGGATGGCCGGCCAACTACAACCCTTGGATGGGTCACGAACTGAAAGCACCACAACCATCAATAGGAGTTGAAGCGTATGGAATCAAATTCACAGAAGAGGAATTGGAACGCAGAAAAAAAATTGAAGATGACCGATTCGGTTTTAAAATGGTTTCGCTCCGGGATTTCTATAAATCGGATTCGTTGGTGTTCCGCACACCCTCTTTCGGGTGGATAAACTGCGACCGGTATCTCGGAACTCCGATAAATATGCTGGTGAATGTTCCGGTCAGGTTCGAAAATACAGGACGCATTGATGCCTATCTGGTTTTTCCTGAAGATCTGAGCATTATGCCTTTTACAACGGAAATGGGCAGGACAATTTTTAAGAATATTCCCCAAAACAGAAAGGCTGTGGTTTGTGCTTTTGATCGCAGCGGAAGCACAGTGCGATTCGCCATGCAGGATGTGGTGTGTGATGGCAATACCGTACACCTCGACCTTGAAGAAAAGAGTATGGAAGATATCCGCACACAGTTGCGCATGCTCAACTCATATCGTAAAAACAAACGCCCCACTATCAAACAATCATGAAACAACTTTCAATTCTTGCACTTCTTGTTGCGCTTACGTACTCGGCATTAGCACAACGCATTGACCACATTGTTCATTTCACGAAAGACAGTTTTGCTGTTGATGGAATGAATGATCAACACTTTGCCAATTGGATTTCCTGAGTGTGTTCATTTGTTTAGTAGATTCATAGAAATGAAATGCCCCTTCCCGTAATTTTCAGGATGGGGCATTTTTCAAAAGAGCCAGAAAGCCTTATTGAATTACCATCACTTTGGTGCGTATGGCATAAATCACCAAACCCACCCTCGACTTCACATTGAGTTTTTCGAACAAGGCATCGCGGTAGTTGTCAATTGAGCGTGTGGCCACAATCATCTTGTCAGCAATTTCCTTGTAGGTCATTTCCGTACATGCAAGGCGAAGGAATTCCAGTTCACGATCAGTAAGTGAAACATCTTCTCCCGATTCTTTGGATTGTTCATCAACTTGTGCAGAGTGGATGAGTGAGCCAGTAACAAGGTCACTGTAGTGGTAACCTTTTTCAGCTACATCGAGAATAGCTCTGCGCAACACTCTTGGCTCCGAATCTTTCAGCACATAGCCTCGTGCGCCTGCACGGATCATTCGTATCACATGCCGCTCGTCATTGAACATGCTCAGGGCGAGTACGCGCACTTCGGGCATGTTTTGCCGCAGCCACGCGGTGGTTTCCTCACCGTTCATTTCAGGCATGGCAATGTCCATGAGGACCACGTCAACGGTTTTTGATTGAATCTTTTCTATCAGATCCTTTCCATTCTCAGCTTCGGCCACTATCGTGAAATCATTTTCCTTCAGCCAGTCGGCAAGTACCTTACGCAACAGCGTATGGTCATCGGCAAGAGCGAGCTTTATCATTTGGAATTTCGGTGAGTTGGTTATGGTTCAACCGGAAGCGTGATTCGAATAGTAGTTCCTGCTTCCTGTTTCATTTCAAAAGTTCCGCGCAGGAGTTGTACCCGCTGTTTCATGCTGGTGAGTCCGAGGCCGTTTGTGGATGTGTGGTTGCTGAATCCAATACCATCATCAGAAATGCTGAGTAGAATTTTTTCGCCTTCCTGTTTCAATTTCACTTCTGTTTTTTTTGCATTTGCGTGTTTAAGAATGTTGTTGAGTGATTCCTGCAAGCAGCGGAATAGGATTATTTGTTGTTGATCATTCAAATTTTCAGGCAACAAAATTTCAAGAGATTTTTCTGCAAAGGGGAAGAGGGCAAGCTCGCGTTTCACTGCTTCTTCAAGTCCCAGTTCCAATACATAGTTGCCATTGAGTGACTGGCTGAGATCGCGCAATTCATGGATAGCTCGGGCCACCAGTTCCTTGCTGGACTGCATTCGTGTTTGTTGTGTTGTCGCATCGCCATTGCTCAAATAGAATTTTGCGATGGTGAGTGTTTGAGCAATATTGTCGTGAAGTTCTTGTGAGATTCGTTGCACCACCTGCTCGCTTATTTCAATCTGTGAGCGAAGCATTTCACTTTCCATTTGCTGTTGCAGTTGTTCTTTCTCGCGCGTGTGTTCCACTTGTTTTTGCCGGTACCGAAAGATGAAGAAGATGACGAATGCAGCTACCACTGCAAACAGCAATGCTCCTATGAACATGGCAGTTTGTATTTCGCTATTGAAGGTGTTTTGCGGCTGGAGATCTACGTCCTGCATCAAGTTTAATTGAGTAGCCCAAAGTAGCATAGTAGAACACCGAGAGCCACAGGTGTATATCGTCCAGCAGGGTGGTTTGTTCAGGACTGTCGGTCACCATCACATCATACAAGGCATGGCGGAAAAAGAATACAGTCCAGTAAATGAGCAGTGCCGTGTTGAGCCAGAACACCGGTTGCTGTGTGAGTGCCACATCTTCCGGTGACTGAAGCATTTGCGCAAAAAGGAGCAGTGAACATACCACCACCACAAGCGAGCAAATGGAGATGCCCAACGAAGGAAATTGTACAAAGCTTGTGACAAAAAGTGGGGCCCCAATTCCGGCAATCAATACCACGAGAAAAAAAAATGTGGTGAGGCGCTGGTTGAAGTTTCCGCGGAGCAGCAAGTGGTAAATCCACACATACATGCTGAATGAAAGTGGTGTATAAATAATGTACATCACCATGCGTGGTGCTGCGGGCATTCCCGATATGTGAGTCAGGAATTCGGAAAGGAGGGTGAGTGAAAGCAACACAATAAGAATTTGTGAAGCCATGCTCACTCTCCTCCACAAATACCAGCCTCCGCCTGTGGAGGCAGTTAGTGCAAGCAGGTATATGAGTACATCGGCAAACATGATGAGCGCTGAAACTTCAGCTTGTTAGTTACACGATGTAGCAAGATCAATGCGCGGACAATTAGGTGGACAGGGCTTCACATACTGGTAAATGGAATTGGGCCGATCCAGCAGTAATTCCGTGGTGGTTCCGCCACTTCCATCGGGTACATCCTTGCATGCCATCCACAATAACGTGTGCGACCTGTTGTCGGCTTCATTATGTTTTCCCAGGTAAAGCGTAAGCCCGGTCGGGTTCTGGTCGGCATACTGAATAAACAATTGTTCTATAAAACTTTTTTCTATGAACCAACCTTTTAATGTGGTTTGATCATGTGTTTTCAATCTTGTGTTGCCTGCACAATAGTTACGTATAAGGTTGTCAGCATAGTTTTGAGTAACGGGTGCCGATTCCATTGTGAGAAATTCAAGTGGTTCTCCTTCCTTCATTTCATTGATATCTGTCCTGATATCGTCCAGAGCCTTTTGAATGGCCGAATCCCGCTCAACATGTGCCGTGCCTGTAACGAAATAGGTACCCAGTCCACCGGCCACTAATCCAAGCAGCAACCCCAGAAAAAGTTTGTTGTTGTTCATTATGATTTTGTTTTTTTAATTGTTTGATTGTTTATAATGCGGGCAAGCTATGCAATGCTCATGGCTGAAATCAACGCCTGCATTTCCTCCTTGTGCTTCAATGTGCCCTGCAGAAACTGCTGAAATGCCCGTCCAGCGGTGTATCCCGTTTTATTCATGAATGATTCGTACAGGTGTTTTCACATTCACTTTATGTGATTTCACGTGGTGGCACCCACGTGATTTCACGTAGGTGAATTGACGTGTTTTCACGCTTGATCGCGGCTTGCGGGAATTTGAATGTTTGTGCCGTTCAAATAATTACAAACTCAAACAATTAAAAAAACAAAATTATTTATGAAAAAAGCGAGACAACTCTTCATCCTTATGCTCATGCTTCTGGCTGTTCAGATCACCACCCATGCCCAGGCTGACAATTCCCAGGTTCCTAACACATCACTGGTGGACGGGCAGATATGTAAAAAACCAACAGGCTGCGATTGTGGTGACATTGTTATTGGCGAAAACTGCACCTGCCGCATATCGGACGGTGTTGCGGAACCGTGCGATGTCGTTGCGGTGGATGGTGCGCAGGTGGCACAAGCCCTATCACCCGTTGTGATCATTGTGATTGTAGTGATCGTGGTCATCATCATCATCATCGTAATCATCATTTTTCGGAAAGGAAAAAAGCCCAGGTAAACATTCCGACAAGAGAAAAAATGGAGGAAGCCGAAAATCCAATACAACAGAGTAGGCAATTCATTTATAAATCTCAAAAAACCATGTTCTTAAAAAAAGGATCAATTCCAAAAAAACTTTACCCCGGTGCGGGTGGCGAACACATCGGAACTATTGCGCTAGGCAAAAAGGCCAAACAACTATATGCTGTGATGCGCGGCTTCGAAGCGGACTATGGCAGCGATGACAACCACGTAAAAAACATCCAGGTAAAACTGAGTGTGATACACACCGATGGAACCGACACGGCAGAACTGCATTGCAAGTTCAAGTTCAATGATGACAACACATCGGGCGACACCTTTTGGGCATCGTGCGATTACCTGCTCATTGGTGAGAACTACACATTGCCAATCAAGGCCGCTGTTAAGAAGAGCAGTCGCAAATAATTGCTCTATCAAAGAATAATCATCAATAAAAATCAAAAACAAAATGTACACTTTAGAAAATTCAAAAGCACAGGCCCTAAACGTGGCTATGGCTTCTGCCGACATCAGCAAGCATGTGGCTGCTGAAATTCAGAAAATGGTAAAAAGCCGCAAGTCACCGCTGATCATGTGCAGGGAGGGCATTTCGCGGCTGGCTAAAGCAGAGGCAATCACCGCTGCTGACCAGAAAAAACTGCTTGAAATAGTCACCATCGTTTTCAAGTTCGTGGATAAGAAAATAAATGCTGCACAGGCTCAACTGCAAAAACAGAAACTGTACGAAGGCATGCTCTTCGTTAAAGCTTACAGCAGCACTGCCCTCTGCATTGTAAATGCAGTAAATTTTGATCAGGATGGCAATGATGCGGCTGATCAAAAGAATGGTGCAAAGGCCCAACTCAGTCAAAGGCAGAATGCGGCTCTTGGTGCAATGGCCGGAGGTCTTGCAGGAGGCCTTATCGGTTTTCAGATCAGTGGTGGCAATCCCTTTGGAGCAGGCCTTGGAGCTGCCGTGGGAGCTATTGCCGGAGCAATTTATGGCGCCTGCACTGCGGACTAAAAAATCACAAACGGGAGGAAGCCGAAAATCCCACGTAACAGAGTAGGCAATTTTTTGAACATAAATCCAAATACACCAGGCCTTATTCAAACCTCATCGGCAGCATGAATGCCCTGGAACTTGCAGCCGTAAGACCGAACTCAACACCCTGAAAACAGCTCTTATACTGTGGGTCATCAACCTCACCATGGAAGAGTGCGGTGGCCTCTACAAGATGGGCCCGAAGCGCTTCCATCTCGGGCGGATAGCTATCAACAGTGTGTTCATTTGTTTAGTAGATTCATGGAAATGAAATGCCCCTTCCTGTAATTTTCAGGATGGGGCATCCCTGCGGACTTCTCAGGTGATGGTGTAGTGAGTACTCCTGACCTGCTGATTTTCCTTGGAGAATTTGGAACCAAATGTCCAATCGCTCCTTAACTAAACTACCTCGCTGAAAAAGAACCCTCCGGACATTGTGTCCGGAGGGTTTCTTAATTGCGAACAATATTGCGAGGCCAAGTAGCCAAAAAATAATTTTGATTGTGTTATTAAACCGAGACAATCATGGACTGTTTTTCCATCGAGTCAATTATTCTTTTGATATTTGGAGACGGTATGCCTGCGAAAGAGGAGAAAGGATGAAAAAATATTCCTTGCAATCTGGGGCGCGATAAGAAAAACCTTTTTATTATTGCAGCTATCACATGCTGACCACCCACCCCCATAGCACCCCATTGAGCGGCTATTTGGAGCCTGCACTTAAAGTCATTGATAACCTTATTGCGCTTAATGATTACAGTGTTTATGCCTGCAAGGCCGACTGCACCTGGTTAGTTCAATTCCTTCTGGTGAACAAATATTTTAAGAAGGAGCATTCAGTTTCAAATTTCCGATGTTGCTTTCAGGCAAAGCAAACGTTTGTGAATGGTTTAACGACAAAAAACAAAAGTTCCAAATTTCAGTGGCCGCAACTAACAAAACCCGGGGAAATTTATTTGGCTACGAAGGAACATTTGATGCATAATATATTCCTGTAAATTCAATGACCGATTTTACAAAAGATGTTTTACCAATAAGAGCAGAAATTCGTGAATAAAAAAATTGTCATAGCAGGAGGAACTGGATTTGTCGGCAAATACCTGACAACGCGATTTTGTAATTTAGGTTATCAGGTAATTATCATTTCCAGACAGAAGGAAAACATTCAGTGGAACGATGCAGCGGGAATAATAGACGCACTCGAAAATTCGGAGATGTTGATAAACCTTGCAGGCAAATCCGTGGACTGCCGCTACAATGAAAAGAACAAAAAAGAAATTTTAAAATCAAGAACGGAAACAACAAAAGCACTTGGCGAGGCAGTGTTGAAATGCATCAATCCACCCGAACTTTGGATTAACTCAAGTACTGCAACGATATACAGGCATGCAGAAGACAGACCAATGACGGAAAGCACAGGAGAAATTGGGGATGGTTTTTCTGTTCAGGTGGCGACCAGTTGGGAGAAATCATTTTTCTCCTTTAAATTACCCAACACACGACAAGTTGCTTTGCGAATAGCAATCGTATTAGGGAAAGACGGAGGAGCAATGAAACCATTTATTAATCTTGTTCGATTTGGTTTAGGAGGAATGCAAGGAAACGGAAAACAAATGTTCAGTTGGATACACATTGAAGATTTGGCAAGCATCATTTCATTTTTACAGTCACGACAGGACTTGAAAGGTGCCTTTAACTGTTCGGCACCCAACCCCATTGACAACAAAACGCAAATGAAAACTTTCAGACAAGTAATGAAAGTTAAAATTGGTTTACCTTCTCCAGCATGGCTTCTTGCAATAGGTGCGTTCATAATTAAAACAGAACCCGAACTCATTTTGAAAAGCCGCTGGGTCGTTCCTGAAAAACTTCTTTCTGAAGGTTATACTTTTAAGTTTCCTACTCTAGAAACAGCACTCAAAGACCTTCTGAACAATGAGCAATAACGAAAACACATATTTTGCTTTCTGATGGAGTTTCCAATTTACCCAGCAGTGATCTTCGATTCAAAAGACTGATATATCCGAAAGGGAAATTCAAATTCGCTTCATTCCTGAAGTTTCCCACAGGCAAGAGGATTTGCCGACATTCGCGCCCGGAAAAAAATTCTTTACCACTCACCCATGCCCAAAATTTTAGTCATTGATGATGAAGCGGCCATTCGCAGCGCCCTTCGCGAAATTCTTGAATACGAATCCTTCGAAGTAGTAGAAGCACCGGATGGCCCTGCCGGACTTAAGTTGGCCGATAAGGATGTGTTCGACATCATATTCTGCGACATTAAAATGCCACGGATGGATGGCATAGAAGTACTTGAAAAACTGAAAGAAAGGGAAATCCACACACCGGTTATTATGATAAGCGGGCATGGCACTGTGGACACTGCCGTGGAGGCTATAAAAAAAGGTGCCTACGATTTTATTCAGAAGCCTCTTGACCTCAACCGCATCCTGGTTTCCATCCGCAATGCATCCAATCAGGTGGCACTGGTAGAGGAAACCAAAACCCTGCGAAAAAAAGTGAGCAAGGCGATAGGCTCCAATATTGTGGGTGAAAGCGCGGCTATCATGGAAATAAAAAAGATGATTGACACGGTGGCTCCCACCGAGGCGCGTGTGCTCATTACTGGCAGCAACGGTTCCGGAAAAGAGCTGGTAGCAAGGCAACTTCACGAAAAAAGTTCGCGTGCTGCCAGTCCATTTATCGAGGTAAACTGTGCCGCCATTCCCTCCGAACTGATCGAAAGCGAATTGTTCGGGCATGAAAAAGGTGCCTTTACATCGGCCATAAAACAAAGGCAGGGAAAATTTGAACTAGCAGACAATGGCACCCTTTTTCTGGACGAAATAGGCGACATGTCGCTGGCGGCCCAGGCCAAAGTGCTGCGAGCGTTGCAGGAAAACAAAATAAGTCGGGTCGGGGGCGACAAAGACCTGAAGGTGAATGTCAGGATTCTTGCCGCTACCAACAAAGACCTGCGCAAGGAGATTGAAGCCGGGCATTTCAGGGAAGACCTGTACCACAGATTGTCCGTGATTGTAATCCGGGTTCCTTCCCTCAATGAAAGAAAAGAAGACATCCCCATACTGGCCGATTATTTCCTGAACATGATATCAGAGGAATACGGTCAGCCGCGGAAAGACATTACGGACGGGGCACTGAAATCCTTGCAATCCCTCAACTGGACTGGCAACATTCGCGAATTCCGCAATGTGATGGAAAGGCTCGTTATTCTTTGCCCCAAAGCCATTGACGATAAAGCCGTGAAGGCTTACGCAACTCCGCATTTCTTCTGAAAGACAGGCAGAAAAGCTGCTGCTGGCCTCCATCCCATGGTGGAAAGTAGCGTTTTGGACTTGGAATTATTCACCATTCCTTGTTCATACATCTGCCAAAAAAAAGCTCCCATCGGGCAACCCGCTGAATCCAGCACCGTCTTCAATGCGCATCTAGCTTAAGAGTAAAAAACAATCTAAAAACATTTAATCACATGGATTTCGTGAATTCAATTCAAACAATGTGGGAGCAAAGTCCCGGTATTATAGTACTGGTTGGGTTCCTTCTCTTCGTAGGCATTATTGGTGGGGCAAAGCTTTTCGCCAAGGCCGGCCAGCCGTGGTATGCGGCCATTATTCCAATATGGAACATAGTGGTTGTGCTGAAAATTGTGGGCAGGCCAGTGTCGCACCTTGCGTACTTCCTCATTCCATTCTTCAACATTTACTTCATTTTCCGCTTGCATATTGAGCTGGCTCAATGCTTCGGAAAGTACAGTACATTGGAGTACGTGTTCTGCTGCGTGTTCAACGTTTTCTACTTGCTGAACCTAGGGCTGGCATACAACGAGGAGTACTTTGGACCAGTATTCGGAATGAATTTTAAGGACGTGCAGGCCCGCAAGCCTGTGCTTGTTTAGATTTTTGGTTTCATAATCTGAAGGAACAGAGCCCTGCGAAAGTGGGGCTTTGTTGTTTCTATGCGCTAACCCGTTCACTGCAACTACTCCTCAAACGTCCGTGGCACCTCTGGGTCTGTGATAATGATATAATCACCGTTCTGCAAATGCAGGCTCCAATCAATGTTTGGAAAGTTTTCATCAGAAGTGGTGGAGATAACGAGCACACGGGTTTTTGAACGGTACTTTTTTAGTTGGGTCACAATTCCAAAGCCTTCATCGCTGTGAAATTTTCCGTTGATGTGCAGTAGTTTTTTCTTCTTGTTCTTTTTCAGGTATTGCGAAATGGAGTATGCCATCGTTGCATCCCAAAGCGACTGGCCCATGATGAGGTTGAAACCCATCATCGGGTTGGCAACAGGTATTGCTACTGTTGAATCAATGGAACTGGGCGAAGAAGGTGAGTGGTCCATTAGTGCCATCAACTTATCGTAATAGGGGCCACTTGCCGTGTCGTAAGGAAGTGGTGCAAAATGGGGTTTGGAATCTTTCGGCAATGTCATCAATGCTTCCTGTCCTTTTCTGCCAGCAAGATTGGTGTAGCGCGAAGCGGAATTGCTGCATACCACGTCTATTGAATTGGCTTTTGCAAATTCAACAATGGGTTTGTAATCGTGGTAGTTGCTCCATATTCTCGCGTCTTTGTTAAAGTGTTTTTCGCGAATGAATCCTTTCAGGTATTCGTTCATCACTGGCTGCACATCGCGGTCGAACATTTCCATTCCGATTGCGAAATTTTCACCATGTTGTGCGAACATTTCTTCGGTAATTTTCAATTCAAGAAAGTGTGCAACTGAGTCGTTGTGTTCTTCCCCAAAGAATACCACATCAGCATACTGGCTTGCAGTAATAATGTGCTCGATGGTTACTTCCCTCTTTTCGCTGACAGAATAAATCCGGTAGTGGGATTCATTCAGCGATTCATCTTGTGCAAAAAGAGTTGTTGCTCCAAAACATGAAATGACGAGCAATGTGGGCAGAATATATTTTTTTGTCATACTTCTTTGGTGTGAATCTGAGTGTATCCTGGAACTGAAACTTATCATCCTATTGAAACCAAAAAGGAGACCTCAATGCCTGGAGTCTCCTTTCGAAATGTCATTTGTCAATACCCAAACTATTTCTGTGCAGTCATCATTTTACATTGCCTGAAAGTACCGAGGTGGTTTTTCACTTCCAGTTGATAGACATAATTCGAATTAGCAATGCCGAGGCTTTTCATGTTGAGCGAAATACTTTGTTCTCCGGGCGCCATACTGATGTGTGCAACTTCTGCAACTTTCTTTCCCTGCAAATTCCACAACTCCAGTTTTACATCGGAAGAATTTTTCAGTGTAAATGGAATGGTGGTTTCCTCCGTGTATGGATTAGGAAAATTCTGGTTCAGCTTGAACTGCCCACCTGTTTCCGGTTCAAGGTTGATGATACCAACTGGCGTATCAAGACCAATGATGAGTGAACCCTGGTATCCATCGGTCGGGTTGTCGGTGATGGTGAGTAGTTGATATTGTGTGTTGTTCATATCCACAAAAACACCATCATCAGCATTGCCATCCACCGTTGTGTTTTGGCCGTGTTCAGTATAGAGTTCTGTGTCGTAAACTTCAACAGTAGTGTCTTCGGGAAACGCCATTTGCGAAACAGCACTCGACACAGAATTAACGAACATTTCGAAATGGATGTGTGTGATTCTGCCTGGATACCAGCCCGGATAAATGGTAAAGAATTGAACCTGTCCATTGGCATCCGTGATTTGGATACCGCGCATAAAAGTTTCTCCAACAGTGTTGGCACCCGGCTGGTTGAAACCACTGTACACTCCATCTTTATCAGTATGCCAGATGTCAATTCGCGCGTTTGGAATTGCAGCGCAATTGTCATTAATGTTCACCACGGTGAGCGTAAGCGTGAGAGGAATACCAGGAAGGCCTTCGGTAACATCCTGCCTGAAAAATTCAGGCTCGCCACTAAGGTCGAGCGGATAGGGACCTGCGGTTTCCGATGGAATGAGCACACATCCACCGCTACCCATTTTCGATTGCAGAATTTCTTTGAGTTGTGCGTGTTCGCTGCTTCGCGCTTTTCCAAACGGCAACACGGTGAGCACCCCTGCTGCACCAGCCGCTTTGAGGAAGTCTGTTCTTTTCATTAATTGGGTAGTTATTCTTTGGTAATCTGTTCCATTACGTTGTCAGTACCAGTGCTGACATTCATGAAGTAATTGCCCGCGCCAAGAGATGATACGTCAATCTTTAATTCGTTTTCTCCCGCTTCGTAAGCTATTTTTTGTTCCTTCATTAACTGTCCGCCAATTGAGAAAATCTTCACTGTGGCAATTCCATCTTCTGTTGATTTGAAAATAGCCATTGCGAAATCTATTGTCGGGTTCGGATACCAATCGGTGAGAAGAATCATACCATCGGTCTCATCTTCATTTTCTCCGTCATCATCCCCTTCTCCTTCGTTGTCATCGTCCTCTCCCTCATCATCTCCCTCGCCATCATTGTTATTCTCTTCTCCGTCATCGTCTTCTCCGTCATCGTCTTCTTCGCCATCGTTGTCATCGTCTTCACCATCATCATCCCCTTCTCCATCGTTGTCATCATCCTCTCCGTTTTCATCGCCATCATTTTCTCCCTCGCCATCGTTTTCATCGTCCTCTCCATCACCGTCTTCTTCGCCATCGTTGTCATCGCCTTCACCGTCATCATCCCCTTCTCCATCGCTGTCATCATCCTCTCCGCCTCCCTCGTCATCATCCCCTCCGTTTTCATCGCCATCATTTTCTCCCTCGCCATCGTTGTCATCCTCTTCTCCGTCACCGTCTTCTTCGCCATCGTTGTCATCGTCTTCTCCGTCATCATCTTCTCCGTCATCATTGTCATCGCCTTCACCATTACCGTCTTCTTCGCCATCGTTGTCATCGTCTTCTCCATCACCGTCTTCTTCCCCATCGTTGTCATCATCTTCTCCGTCATCATCCCCTTCTCCATCGTTGTCATCATCCTCTCCGTCTCCCTCGTCATCATCCTCTCCGT
>JAWXCI010000040.1:0-35864 GCA_034408895.1 Flavobacteriales bacterium | reverse complement strand
TGTGTGCTAACCAATCGGTTTTTACTTTTGTATTCATGGCCGCAAAGCAGAACTGCGAAAATCATTGAATCAAGATGGGGTTCAGCGGGGGGTTACGAACGAAGGGTGGCAATATGTGGTGGGAGTTATCCCATGTGTAAAGAGGTGGGTAAGTTGAAGAATAAAGGTTAATGGCCAGTAGTTGGTTTTGATATGATTTTATGTAAGGCGAGACAAAGGAATGGCTTTTATATGCCGATACAAATTTTTAATGTTAATTCTTTTGTGATGGTTCATAAAAATATTTATCGGGAATTATGGTTGTCAATTATTAGTTTTTCTCTCTGTGACTGGTTGCGTTTAGTGGGCTATGTTTAGGAATTCAGGCCAGGATAGTTTTCATCCCCTGACAACTAAGCCGAAGAGGATGGGGAAATGGCGAAGTGAAACCGACCTCGGAGAATTAAGGCATGGGGTTATGCCGCCTTCGTGGTGTAGATAAACTCCGTGAGTTCCCGTGTGAAAGCATCCAGCGAAGTGGCGGAAGATTTCATGTAGTCCACCAGTTCTTTCATCTCATCGGGCGATTGACGGGAACTGTTCATGATTTGAGCAATGCCTAAAATATTTGCGACAGGTTGCCTCACTTCGTGCGATGTCTTGAAAAGGATTTCTTCCATAGTGCGTATGTGTGCATCCTTGGTGAGTTGCGCTTCTTTTATCTGATTGATGTTTCTTCCCACAGAAATTATTTCCACCAGTTTTCCATCATCATCAAACACTCCTGTTTCATTCCATAGTATCCATTGTTTTTTTCCTGAACGACTGGTCACGAAATGGATATTTGATATGGTGGGATTTTCAACTGAGATGCTTTTTACTGACGCCAGGTAATTCTCGCGTTCCCCGTCAGGAACATGATGGAGAAAACTGGAGCCAACGACTTCGTCATAGCGCTCTTCGTAAAATTCAAGGTAGCTGTCGTTCACAAATTTCCTGCGGCCATCGGGCGATGAGAGCACCACGAAGTCGGGCATGTTCTGGATGAACGCCTGAATGCGCGAGGCGTAAATTTTCTTTTCTTCTTCGGCCTTTACACGGGCAATTTTGTTTGCACAAAGCGAAACGATGGTTTCAAGAATTCGCAAATGACTGCTGTTGAAAAACCCTTTCTGCGGATGTTCGGAATCAATCACTCCAATCACTTCATCGCGATTTTTTATAGGTACTGAAATTTCCGAAAACCGAACTTCATCATCGGCAATGTATCGCGGATCTTTGCTGGTGTCGGGAATGATTTCGGCTCTGCCGGAAAGAGCAACGGTGCCAACTATTCCTTTCCCTAATTGAATTTCGATAGGGTTAAGAATTTCAAATCCGCGAGGATTTTTCGGCCCGAAAGCAGCTTTCTGTATCAATACGTTCTTGTCCTTGTCGAAGAGATAAAGCACACAATCAACAAAGCCGAGACGGGAAATACAGTAGCGCGCAACATCCCAGAGAATATCATCCACAGTATTGCGGCCGAACATGCTTGCAGCAAAATAGTTGATGGCCAACTGCTCATTGGCATGTTTGCGTTCTGTCTCAAGTAGTTTTTCGTGAAGAAAATCTTTTTCGCGCTCCTTCATTCGCAAGGCAGAAACCTTGCTGCGATAGTACAGAACCACAGCGCAAAACAGGATAAGCAAAGTCCCTGAAATGGCCAGCAAGATGTCGTGAGATAGTTGAAAGTCCTGCATTTTTTACCACACTTCAGTGCCCCGGTATGGAAAACTGAGTGAGGTTCTACGGAGAAGCATCCGTAAGAGTTCAACTTATTCCCAGGTGACAGGAAGTATGAGGATTTGCCCGTTTCTTTTTACCTCCACTGTTGTGATTTCACCCTTCGAGAATTTTGACAAACCTTCCATGTACGCATAGACATCTGTCACCACATGGTTGCCTATTTTGGTGATGATATCGCCTTTCATTAAGCCGGCTTTTGCGCCCGGTCGTCCATCCTTGGTTCCGTCAATGCGCATGCCGTCACCACTGTTGTACATGTAATCGGGTATTACACCAAGAGTCACTTTGAAATCGCCAGATGAAGGTGATTGGTCAACCGTTTTTGTGAATGGGAGTTTGCCTTTTTTGTCGAGTGATTTGATGAGGTCTTCCAACACATCGGTTACTGTGTGAATTCCTTCGAAATTCACCTTGGCAGCATCATCAGTTGGTTTGTGGTAATCCTCGTGTTGCCCGGTGAAGAAGTGGAGTACAGGAATGTCTTTCAAATAGAATGATGTGTGGTCACTTGGCCCCACACCACTTTCCGATTGCACCTGTTTGATGTTGATTTTCTCCAGCGCTGGTTTCCATTCTGCAGATGTACCCACACCATTTATTGCAAGACCTTTTGCCACATCGTACCTGCCCACCATATCCATATTCAGCATGTAATTCACCTTTGAAAAATCAATGGTGGGATGCTCGCAGAAATACTTCGAACCAATGATGCCTTTTTCTTCCCCACTGAATGCGATAAACAAATAGTTGTTGGATTCTGCTGCATTAGAAGTTTGCAATCGTTCTGCAAGTTCGAGCATGGCAGCCACACCACTTGCATTGTCATCGGCACCGTTGTGAATTGCCTTTTCTCCTGTCCACAACGAGTTTTCATCACCATAACCCAGGTGGTCATAATGCGCACCGATGATCACTGTGTGTTCTGCATTGTTATTGAGAAATGCAATCACATTGGTTCCGGTAATTTCTTTCACCAACCCCATTCCAAGCATCGCACTGTCACCCACATGATGAATTTGCGGAGGAGATTGGGGCTTGAAAGTGAAAGACTGGAACCACCCACCGTTTTCTCCTTTCGACTCAAGACCCAGCGTGCCGAGTCGTGTCACTATGTATTGCGCTGCGGCCTTTTCACCAGCTGTTCCAGTACCGCGTCCTTCCAGCGAATCACTTGCGAGGTAGTTCACATCAACTCTAACTCCTCCGCCAAGTTTGGTCAGCCCTTTGGATTGTGAACATTGAAATCCCGAACTGAGCACAAATGCAGCGAGGACTAACAGTAAACCGCAGTAAGAACGATAAGATTGAAGCATGATTGAAAATTTTGAGGCGGCAAAACTAGTTGCATGTTTACAGCTGATCACTGTGCGTTGGATAAAGTGACATTTCCCTGACCTCAACCAACGCGTCATATTTAGTTTTGCCGCCCCTTTTTTATTGGCAGAAAATTTTGAAATCAGAATCATTTAAGAACGACCTCATTCTTCGTGCAGCACGTGGTGAAAAAACAGAACGCACTCCTGTCTGGGTGATGCGACAGGCTGGAAGAGTATTGAAAGAGTATCGCGCAACACGCGAACAGGCAGGAAGTTTTAAGGCATTACTCAAAAATCCGCAAGCCGCCTGCAAGGTCACCATCCAGCCTGTTGATATTCTTCTTGTGGATGCTGCCATACTTTTTTCCGACATCCTTGTAATTCCCGAAGCATTGGGTTTGCCTTATCAAATGGAAGAGGGAACGGGGCCCTGGTTTGAAAAAACAATTCAGGGTATTGATGACGTCAATGCGTTGAGCACGGATCGTGTTGAAGAAAATCTTGACTATGTTTTTCAAACAATTCGTTTAATAAAACAAGAGCTGAACAACAGAGTTCCTCTTATAGGTTTTGCAGGAGCACCGTGGACACTGATGTGTTACATGGTGGACGGAAAGGGTACAAAAACATTTACCCGATCGCGAGCCATGTTGTTTCAAAATCCGGAGTTGGCACATACGTTGCTAACGCGGCTCACTCAGGCAACCATCATCTACCTTAAAAGGCAAATTGCTGAGGGATGCGACATGGTTCAACTCTTCGACAGTTGGGCTGGAATACTTACTAAAGAATTGTACAATACTTTTTCATTGCCATACTTACAAAAAATATGTGACGCCATCACCGGAGTGCCGGTTACGATATTTGCGAAGGGCGCAAGCTTCTCACTAAGAGAATTGAGCGAACTCAATTGCAACACCATCGGACTCGACTGGCAAACGGATATTCATGAAGCAAGAAAAATTTGCGGGAGCAAAAAAACCTTACAAGGAAATCTTGATCCTGCCGTTCTTTACGGAGATTTCCCAACAATAGAAAAGCACACAGGGAAAATGCTTGAAGCCTTTGGACCTCACCTGCACATCGCCAATCTGGGTCACGGAGTGTATCCCGACACCGATGTAGAAAAATTGAAATGTTTTATTCAAACCGTACAATCATATAATCACAAACAACAATGAACACGAAGTGTCACGAAATACAATTTAAAAAAAATAGATCTATGAGTAAAATCTGCATTACACTTTTTACACTGCTATTCTTATCAACCATTGCTTTTGCGCAGAGTAAAAGCAGAACCACCACCACTGCCGCCAAGGAAACACCCCCGGAAGAAACATCGGACAACGTGGTGAACAATGGAGGTTTTGAAAACACGGCCACAAAAACCCTGAAAAATTATGGCCAGCTACAGGAATTGAGTACCGGCTGGTTTGCTGCCACTCAGTCACCCTGCGATGTGTTTGGTGAAGGAGTGAAAAGCCTCAAGGCCGCCATTCCCACTAATGAAATGGGAAACCAGACCGCACACTCAGGTATGTGCTATGCCGGCATCGTTGCTTATTCGAAGGACCCCAAACGGACACGCACTTACCTGGAGGCCGAGTTGAACCAGCAACTCAAAAAGGATCAGCTTTACTGTGTGCGTGTGCAGGTAAGCCTTGGTGAAAATTCAAAATTTGCAGTGAACAATGTGGGAGTATTGCTGAGTGATCGCAAGATCGATCAGCCCAACAGTGGCATCATCGCACTCGAACCTCAAATCAAACAGCGAAACAATACTGTGCTCAAGACCATGGACGGCTGGGAAACCATTTGTATGACCTATGCCGCCACAGGTCTGGAAGAATACATTGTTGTGGGTTGTTATGGACTGGATGAAAAACTTACTATCGAAAAACCAAAGCGCCCGGCTGGCAGCACTGGTGTGCAGCAACTGCTCGCCTACTATTACATTGATAATATCGAGATAACTCCAATTGAAGCTCAAAGCCAATGTTTCTGTGGCAAGGCCGAAGACCGGGAGGCCGATCTTATCTACAGTCGTTCCCTAAACATTACACCGGACATGAAGCCGGCAGCAGTGGTAAGTGCTACCAACATTTGGTTTGGCTTTCTGTCCAGCGACATGGAAAGCATGTTTGAAGAAGACCTCAACCGTGTTCTGGGAGTATTGAAAGCAAATCCCAATCTAAGTCTTGACATTACCGGCCACAGTGATAATGATGAAATGAGCGAGGCTAAAATCAACGCGCGATATGGAAACCTGGCATTGAAACGTGCGGACAAATTGAAAGATTGGTTTGTGGAACAAGGAATACAAGCAACACGGGTTAATACCTCGACAAAAGATAACATCGAACCTGCCAGCACTATGCCCACACCCATGAGCAAGGCGCAAAACAGGCGTGTGACTTTCGCAGTGAAATAGCAGATATTTAAAGTTGAACGTTGCGAATTAGAGCCGGTCAATTGGCGGTTCCAAGTTTCAACCTTGAACTTTCAACAATCAAATCTCAACAACAGGCCTTTGACAAGAAGGCCTTTTTTGTAATCAATAAAAATGAATATCCTTCGTTCTTGCACTCACACAGATAAATTGAAATGAGTAAAAAGCGTTTTTCCTTGTCAATAATTTTTTCGATTGCGGGGATTGCCTTTGCTGTTGCAGCACGGGGGCAAAATCTGGTCGTCAACGGAAGTTTTGAGAAGAAGGTTTATTGTCCCTCCAATTTTAACCAGCAACAGATGAAACAGGTAGAACACTGGACACAACCGACAGAGGGGACACCGGATTATTTCCACGCCTGCAGCGATAAAGTGGGTGTGCCGAAAAACATGTTTGGGGTAGAGACAGCAAAAGATGGCGAAGCTTACGTTGGCGTGGTTTGCTTTTCACCCGGCAAGCGCAACTACCGTGAGTACATGCAATCGAAATTAGAGCGCCCATTAAATGCAGGCGAGTTGGTGTGCATTGAGATAAACATGAGCGCTGCCGACTTTTCAATGTACGTGACTGATGGCATTGGACTGTGCATCACAAAGGAAAAAATCGCCCACCCCCGCAACGATATGATTATTGCCTTACCTGCTATAAACAACCCGAAACTCAACATGCTTGATCAGGCTGATGGATGGCTGCTGCTCTCTGATATTTATGAAGCACAGGGAGGTGAGCAATACATCACCATTGGTAACTTCCTGAAAGATTCTGAACTGAAAATACTGAAGCGCACCAAGGACATGGGTGCTACCGAAGTGAGTCAGTGGGCCTACGTATATCTCGATGACATTGTGGTGCGCCCCGTGAAAACGCGAGAAGATTGTTCTTGTACTCTTCCAGTACTTGCCGCAGCTGTTCATGACCCGCCCCTTGAACTGGAAGAATACGAACAAGTGAGACTGGATGCGGTGTTGTTTGGTTATGACATGGATGTATTGACAGACACCGCGCGGCAAGAACTCCAGCAGATTTACAAACTGCTTGCAAAAAACAGGTACATGCATATTGAAATTGCTGGGCACACTGATGTGATGGGAAGCGATGAATACAACATTGATCTATCCAAACGAAGGGCACAAACCGTGATTGCTTACCTTGAAAAAAGGGGCATTGAAATTTCGCGACTCCAGATAAAATATTTTGGGAAGTCGAAACCTGTCGCTGACAACACCACTGACGAAGGTCGGGCACAAAACCGCAGGGTGGAATTCCAGGTGGTGGAAAAAAAATTCGAACTCGTTCAGTGATGCTCAATGCCAAATCTGATTGTATGAGATTTGCGCACGATGTCTTTCGCCTCACTCAAACTCACACGTCAGTTCCTCAACGCAATTGAAGAAGCTGGTTTTACAACACCCACAGAAATTCAGCAACGCGCGATTCCCGTGATTCTAGCCGGACAGGATTTGATCGGAATCGCGCAAACAGGTACTGGAAAAACTGCTGCCTACCTTCTTCCTCTTTTACAGCTTCTAAAATTTGCCCAGGGCAACGAACCACGCTGCCTCATTCTTGTTCCCACAAAAGAACTGGTGATACAGGTGGAAAAAACATTGTCGCAACTTGCCCAATTCACTGACCTTCGATGGGTCGCACTTTATGGAGGCATTGGGCCGAAGGCACAGGTGCAAAAGTGTGAACAAGGTGTGGACTTCATTGTCGCCACGCCAGGCAGGTTCCTCGAAATCTATTCGCGTGGTGCCATTCCAACAAAAAAAATAAAACATATCGTGCTGGACGAATGCGACCGGATGATGGACATGGGCTTTTGGCCCCAACTGCGGGAAGTCCAGGAAAAGATGCCACAGAAAAAGCAACTACTTCTTTTCTCGGCAACATTTCATGATAAAGTGCAACGCATTGCCGATAATTTTCTGCTCTTTCCGCAGCGCATTGAAATCACCCCTCAGGCCACTCCTGCATCCACCGTTGAGCAATACCTCTTTGAAGTTCCTAACAGGAAAACAAAACTGAATCTCCTCTATCATTTGCTGAAAAGCGAATCACTCCAGCGCGTTCTGGTCTTCACCCGCACAAAAGTGGATGCCACAAGTATTGCAAAATTTCTGGAGAAAAAAATGATAGGTGAAATAAGGCTTCTTCATTCCAACAAGGGACAGAATGCACGTATCAATGCCATTGATGATTTCAAGGCGGGCAGTGTGCGTGTGCTGGTGAGCACGGATGTGAGTTCACGCGGGATTGATGTGTTCGAAGTTTCTCACGTTATCAACTTCAATGTACCCTCTAACTATGACGATTATGTGCATAGGATAGGAAGGACAGGCAGGGCATTCAAGACAGGAATTGCCATCAGCTTTGCCGATGCTTCGGAACGGTACCATGTGAAGAACATTGAAAAGCTCATCCGGCAGTTTATTGAGAAAAAACCGTTGCCGGTTGAAGTGTTTGTAGATGAAACTACGTACTTCGAACACCAGGAACAAATGCGTGAAATTGATCGTCAAAAGCACATCGAAAACCCTAATTACCAGGGAGCATTTCATGAAAAGAAACGTGTATTGCTCAAGAAGCAGGGAAGGACTTCCGGCAAACGCAGATAGACTAAAAGGCAATTTCCAGATCAAGGTTGCAATTGAATTTCAGATAATTTCAACTCCTACAATTGACTCCTATGAGCAAACTTAACTTCTCTGAATTTCCAAAATCCACTTACGAAGATTGGAAAAAACTTTCGCAAAAAGAACTGGGCGAAAAACCGTTTGAATCTTTGATCTGGAAGAATGAAAATGGTTTTGATGTGCCGCCCTATTTCAATCACACCCCTGAAACCATAGTGAAACCAAAGCGAACCACAGGGGATTGCCGTATCCACCATGACATTTATGAGCTTGATATTCCAACGGCAAACAAACAGATTCTAAAATCGCTTGAAGGTGGGGCAGATTCGATTGGTGCATTTACGCCCATCAACAACTATGAAGATTTTCTTGCTCTCATAAAAGCTATTCATATTGAATTTATAGCCATCCATTTCGGTGGAGTTTCTAATGAGTTGAAACTGGTTGAGTACCTGGTCCGATATTGCAGGGAAAATAATATTCAACCAAAGGCATTAATTGGTTCTCTTGGTTACAGCGCGGAACGGGTTGCTAAGTCGGCATCGAATTTTTTGGAACTCGCTCAACTGTCAAAGGAACATTTTTCTCTCCTGAAACCATTTGTAGTTCGTGCACAATACATTCACGAAGACGGTGGCACTGCCGTTCATGAACTTGCTTTCGCTCTGTCTTACGGCAATGAAGTTCTACATACTTTATGTGCCAATGGATTTACAATAGACGATGCCTCTGCCATGTTGATGGTTGAGTTTGCAACTGGTGGAAGCTATTTTGTTGAAATTGCGAAGTACCGTGCATTCCGTTTTCTGTGGTGGAAAGTTGTGGAGCAATACAAACCGGACTTTAACTGCACAAAACATTGCATCATCCATGCAAATACTTCCGGGTATCTTCAAACTACTTTGGATTTGCACAACAATCTTTTGCGCGCCACAACACAAGCCATGAGTGCAATTCTTGGTGACGTGGATAGTGTCTGCATTCTTGGATATGATTCAAGCCTCCGTGAGGCAGACGACACATCACTACGTCTTGCGCGAAACATCCACCACTTGCTAAATGAGGAATCTTTTTTTAATGATGCAAGTAGTGCCGCAGAAGGATCGCATTACATAAGCCATCTCACCTTTAATCTTGTTGAAGAAGCGTGGAAGTTGTTTTTGCAAATAGAAGAGAAAGGAGGAATTGAAAAATGTCCTGACTTGATTCCGGATTTGGTAGAAGCTCATAAAATGAAACGTGAAGTTGAATTGGAACAAGGCAAACGCATTGTGGTTGGCGTAAATATGTATCGCGATGAACAACAGGTTGTCGCAGGTGGACTTGATAATCTGCGCTTGAGTAGTTCAATGGAGAAGAAATTTATCAAGGAACAATCATTTGCCAAATGACCCGGAAAAAATTCCCCGAAATAAAATTTGAAAAGTCATTGGATGACAATGAGGAAGACTTCATTCCCGGATCACCACCCTTTCTCCGCGGGCCTTATGCCACCATGTACACCATTCGTCCGTGGACCATCAGGCAGTATGCGGGCTTCAGCAATGCAGAAGAATCAAATGAATTTTACAGGAAGAATTTGGCAGGTGGTCAAAAAGGATTAAGTGTTGCATTCGACCTCGCAACCCATCGTGGTTACGACAGCGATCATCCGCGAGTGGAAGGTGATGTTGGGAAAGCTGGTGTGGCGATTGACTCTGTTCTCGACATGAAAATTCTTTTTGATCAAATTCCGCTTGATCAAATGAGTGTGAGTATGACTATGAATGGTGCGGTGATTCCAATTCTTGCGTTCTACATTGTTGCAGCCGAGGAACAAGGAGTGAAACCGGAACAACTCCAGGGAACAATCCAAAACGACATCCTCAAGGAGTTTATGGTGCGCAATACTTACATCTATCCGCCTGCATCCAGCATGCGCATCGTGGGCGATATTTTCAAATACACCGCGCCACACATGCCGAAGTTCAATCCCATTTCCATTTCCGGCTACCACATGCAGGAGGCTGGTGCAACACTTGAACTCGAACTGGCTTACACACTTGCCGATGGGTTGGAGTACGTGCGTACAGGTTTGAATGCAGGACTTGGCATTGATGAATTCGCCCCAAGACTTTCATTTTTCTGGGGCATTGGCATGAATCATTTTGCAGAAATTGCAAAGATGCGCGCAGCGCGGATGTTATGGGCGAAACTCATCAAACAATTCAATCCAAAAAATCAGAAGAGCATGGCATTGCGTGCGCATTGCCAAACCAGCGGATGGAGTCTTACCAAACAAGATCCCTTCAACAATGTGGCAAGAACATGCATTGAAGCAATGGCCGCAGCTTTTGGCGGAACTCAATCCCTGCACACCAATGCGCTGGATGAAGCCATTGCCCTGCCCACCGATTTTTCTGCCCGGATTGCACGCAACACGCAACTTTATCTTCAACATGAAACGGATATCTGTGGCGCCATTGACCCGTGGGCTGGTTCGCACTACGTGGAAAAGCTCACCAACGAAATGGCTGAAAAAGCATGGACACTTATCCAGGAAGTGGAAGAACTTGGAGGGATGACAAAAGCCATTGAAGCCGGCTTGCCGAAATTGCGGATTGAAGAAGCTGCTGCCAGAAAGCAAGCAAGGATTGATAACGGCAAAGACAAAATCATTGGTGTGAACATCTATCAATTAGAAGAAGAAACGGAAGTAGAATATCGCAATGTGGACAATACTTCTGTCCGCAATTCGCAGATTGAACGATTGAAAAAACTTCGTGCTGAACGAAACGAAGAAATCACACAATTATCGCTCAACGCAATTTCAGTTTGTGCAGAAACTGGCAAAGGAAACTTGCTTGCACTCGCAATTGAAGCTGCACGAAACCGCGCAAGCCTCGGAGAGATTTCTTTTGCAATGGAAAAAGTTTTTGGACGATACACCGCAAGCATCAGGAGCGTTAGCGGAGTTTATTCAAGTGAAACAGGCATGGATAAAGATTTTGAACAAGCGCGTGCAACGAGTAACGAATTTGCCTTACTTGCCGGACGCAGGCCTCGCATCCTCATTGCCAAAATGGGACAGGACGGTCACGACCGCGGAGCAAAGGTGATTGCCACTTCGTTTGCTGATATTGGTTTTGATGTGGACATCGGGCCGCTATTTCAAACGCCTGCCGAGGTGGCCAAACAAGCTATCGAAAATGACGTACACATTGTTGGCGCATCCTCACTTGCAGCGGGACACAAAACACTGATCCCACAGCTCATTGCGGAATTGAAAAAACTGGATCGCGATGATATTCTTGTGGTCGCAGGTGGTGTGATTCCCGAGCAGGACTATGATTTTCTTTACAATGAAGGTTGTGTTGGAATTTTTGGACCGGGAACAAAAATTTCTAAAGCAGCGATGGAGATTTTGGAGGTGTTGATGAAGGGATTTTCCTCTCGTTAATTCCTACCACACCATCGTTGCACTCACTGCATGATGGTCTGAAAATTCTTCCTTGTGAGTTTTATAGTTGATTGAACGAAGACTATCACTGTGCATGATGTAGTCAATCCGGAAACAGGGCAGGACATTCACCATAAAGTTTTCGAAACCTACGTATGTATTGCCCACTCCTTGTCCTGCTTCTTTGAATGAATCGTTCAGCACATCCGTAAAAGATTCATAACAATAACTCACGGGTGTGTCATTGAAATCACCGCACAGCACCGCTGGATGCGGACATGATTTTATGTCTTTGATAATTTTTTCTACTTGGGGTTGCCTGCGCTGGTATCCTTTGTACAGCCTGCCTGCTATGCGTTTGCTTCCTTGTTCCACATCTTCGTTGTTGGCATTCTGGTCAAGCAGATCATAGTCTTCATATTGCAGTCGAATGGATGCGAGGTGAGCATCATAAACACGAACCGTGTCATCCTTTACTTTGATGTCCGTATAGATGCAGAAGTTGTTCACGTCTGATTCAAACGGAATCATTCCCTTATTCACAATCGGGTATTTTGAAAAGATGGCTACACCAAAAAAGTCGCGTCCGTTCGTTGCGTGGGTGTATCGCTCGTGATAAAATTTGGTAGAAAGAAATTGGATGAGCGTATCGCGAGTTTCGTAAAAATCGGGGCGCTCGCTTTGAAAAAATTCCTGAAAACAAATCACATCCGCATTTATTTCTTTCAGTTGATTAAAAATGTTTTCGCGGATTTTCGGATCCTTGTTCCATTGATAGATATTGAACAGCCTCACGTTGTAGGTGAGCACTTTCAATTCGTGTGTTTCATTTTGTTTTTTGGGTGTCGAAAACCGGACAACGTAGAAGTCGGTGAGGTGCGTGAAGCCAATTAGAATTGCAGCAATGGAGTAAAGCGCATGCTTCCTTTTTTTGAACAACCAGTACAAAATGAAACCAAGATTAAGCGCCAGCAAATGAGGATAGACCAGACCCGAAAGGGAAAAGTAGCCGAAGGATTTTGGTGGAATGTGTGCCGCGAGATAACTCAAAAATAGCCCTATAATCACGGCCACATTCACCAGCAAAACCAGCCAGTTGGTTCTTGATTTTCGCTTTAGTTTTTCTTTCGGCTCATTGCTCATTAGTCCAAATTATTTGAGTGTTGAGACATGAAGAATTCACCGCAAACGAACGTGTCAGCATAAAAGTGATGAGGCTACTTCTGGCTGAATTTGAACAAAAATTCCTTCTCTTCTTTGCTAAGACTTTCATAGCCTCCACGCGAAATTTTATCGAGAATTACATCAACACGTCTTTGGTTAGCCTTCTTTTCAATATTAAATTCTTCGTCCGATTTGCCACCTCGTTTAGTGTGTACCACTCTGAGTTTTGATCTTCGTTCTCCAAAAAAAATCATTCCTACCAACGAATCCATCCACGACTGGATGTTGCGCCCATCTTTCAACAGGCGGGCATACATAAAACCGTAAAGGGCACCACCAAGATGTGCCACATGGCCACCGCTGTTCAGGCTTTCGCCAATACTCACAAAGTCGAGAATCACATACACAGCAGCTATATATTTCAATTGCACTCGAAAAACGCCAAAGAGGTTCACTTCAAAGTTGGGTGCATAGGAAGCCACTGCAACAAAGCAAGCCATGATGGCAGCAGATGCGCCAATCAACATCCGCCCGGAAAGATCTTCTGAAATAAGACCACCGATGATGCATAGTACTAGCCCGGCCAGCCCACCCACCAGGTAAGTGGACAAAAACTTCTTCGCCCCAAGGAATTGGAGAAACATCAATCCCGCGAAATAGAGGACCACCATATTTCCGAACCAATGCCAGAAGTCCTTGTGAGTGAACATGTGCGTGATGATGGTCCATGGATGAGTGATGGTGTAAACAAAATCGGTTGAAGCACCAAAGTAAAAAATAGTGGAGGATTCACCGATGGTCAATTGCAGCAGGTTGATGAAGATCAGTACTGCTGTATTGATAAGCACCAGCCTGAGTGGCAGGTTGCCCCGCCTGAATTCATTCTTCAAATCTTCCCTGATGCTTGCCATAATTCTCTAAAACGAATTGCTTTTTCGCTGCCAGATTTTGAGAAGAATATAGCCGAAGAGCATACCACCAAGATGTGCATAATGGGCTACCTGATCGGTGGGCGAATTCTGAATGGCCATCATAATTTCTATTGCTCCATAAATTATTACGAACCATTTTGCCTTAATGGGAATGGGTGGAAATAAAAGCATCAGTTCTGCATTGGGAAACAACAACCCAAACCCAAGCAATATGCCGAACACTGCTCCCGATGCACCTACCACATAACTCTGCGAAAGAAACTTTGAGACATCTTCAGCTGGTGATGCATCCAATAGGGATTGCCATTCCAGGTAAAAAACAAATTCGTGGAGGAAGAAAGCCCCCAACCCACACACCATGTAATAAGTGAGGAAACGCCTGGCTCCCCACGCGCGTTCCAATGCACTTCCGAACAGGTACAGCGCATACATATTAAAGAAAATATGCAACAGGTTTTTGTAACCGTGCATAAACATGTGCGTGACAATCTGCCATGGCCGGAAGTATTCAGAGAAGATGTAGAAGCCCGCAAAATTTCCGTAAAACAAATCGGGCATCACCCAACTGAACCCAAAAAACAGGGCGTTGATGATGATGAGATTCTTGACGACAGGAGTGATCTGGTTAAACATATTCTAACCCAGTTGTTCTTCAATTTGTTCCAGGCCGAAAATAAACAGCGTAGGCTTTCCGCTTTCTGCGTAGTAGGGCATAAGACAGCCAAAAAGCCTGTCAACAAGGTCGCGCATTTCCTTGGCAGATAACACCTGGCCGTGTTTAATGCAGGTGCTCGATGCTATGGCCCAGGCAAGTCTTTCGCGAGGCGAAAATTTCAACATGGCCGAATCGTTCTTGAATTGTTCGAGAAAATCTTCAAACAGTTTAGCCGCATTTTGATGCGGAGCATCCGAAGGCACACCTATTATCTGGAACGAGGTTCCGCCAAATTCCTCCACATCAAAACCAAGGATGCGGATTTCGTGGACAAGTTCTTTCATCAACGAAAAATCGGAAGCCCCCAGTGTGATGGTTTCAGGAAAAAGAAGTTGTTGTGAATTTCTGTTGCCGGTTTCATACTGTGAAAAATATTTTTCATATAGGATGCGCTTATGTGCGCGCTGCTGGTCGATGAGCAACAATCCCGATCGAACTTGTGTGGCTATGTAAGCGCGATGCAGTTGGAAAACGGGTTGGCCGTGTTCCACTTCCAATTCCAGTTCCGGCATTGGTATGGTTTCCACTTCAGGTGCAGCCACTTGCACTTCTTCATTGCGGGTCACTTTCATCAGTTCTTTCCATCCTTCTGTTTGAGCCGACTTGCGGTCGAACCATCCTTCCATCACTTTTTCTCTTTCCACTTTGGTTCCGAAAGGATTAAATGAATGATTGATGCTTATTGCTGGTGGATGCACCTCTGCATTTGCTGGAAGTGGTATAACAGGTATGGAAATTTCCTGATCGAAGTCGATGGAAGGCGAAATCGAAAATTTTCCGAGCGCCCTTTTCACCGATGCGTGAAGTATGGCATAAATGGATCGTTCATCCTGGAATTTAATTTCCGTTTTTGTCGGATGAATGTTGATGTCAATCTGCGATGGATCAATGGTGAGGTAGATGAAGTACATAGGGAAATGCCCTTGCGGTAGCAGTTGCTCAAACGCACTCATCACTGCATGATGTAGATATGAATTGCGGATGTAGCGGTTGTTCGCGAAGAAAAATTGTTCACCACGGGTCTTCTTCGCGGCATCGGGCTTTCCAATAAATCCCGACACGTTCACAATAGCCGTGCTCTCGTCCACCGGTACAAGTTTCTCGTTGTACTTCACCCCGAAGGTGTGAACGATGCGCTGGCGCAAATTCGATTTCGGGAGATTAAAAACCTCAGAACCATTATTCGTAAAAGTGAATTCAATATCAGGATGAGTGAGTGCCACACGTTCAAATTCATCTACAATGTGGCGGAACTCAATGCCATCACTTTTTAAGAAATACCTGCGTGCAGGGACGTTGAAGAAAAGATTTTTAACGAGGATGTTTGTGCCTTCAGGGCAGTTACACGCCTCGTGCGTTTTCACTTTCGAACCATCATTCACCAGCAAAGTTCCAAGTTGAGCCCCGAGTTGTCTTGTGCGCATTTCCACCTGCGCCACTGCTGCAATGCTTGCCAATGCTTCACCACGAAATCCTTTGGTGACGATATGAAAAAGGTCTTCTGTCTTTTTTATTTTGGAAGTGGCGTGCCTTTCAAATGACATCCGCGCATCGGTTTCACTCATGCCGGTTCCGTTGTCGGAAATATGGATGAGTGTCTTGCCCGCATCTTTTACCATCAGTTTAATATGTGTGGCTCCCGCATCGATTGAATTCTCAAGCAGTTCTTTCACCACTGAAGCGGGGCGCTGCACCACCTCACCGGCTGCTATCTGGTTGGCTACACTTTCCGGTAAGAGTTGAATGATATCAGGCATGAATGGGTTGGAAGTATCGCGCCAAATTTAGACTTGCCCTCAATGGAGATTCAACAACACTTCCTCAATGCTTTTGGATTGAGGAAACAATTCCAGTACACGATTCAGCACTTGATCCACTACCGTATCAGGACAGGATGCTCCACTGGTAAGAACAATACGAACAGTGTTCCGTGATGGCAGCCAACTTTCAGTTTTTTCAAGTTCCTGTTTCGGATAGTTAAAATGTTGAATGGATTCTGATGAAATAATTTCAGATGCGTCCTTTATGAAATACACCGACATCTTTTGTTCAAGAATAGTAACAAGTTGAGACGTGTTAGAACTGTTATAGCCTCCAACCACAAGCGCAAAGTCTGCGTCATGCTGGAGCACTGCGAGTGTTGCATCCTGGTTGTCGTTGGTAGCGTAGCACAAGGTGTCTCGCGTATCTGCAAAATGTTTTGAGGACTCGTCGCCGTGAAGTGACGTCATCACTTGTTTGAAGAAATCAGAAATGGCTTGTGTTTCGGTGGCAAGCATGGTGGTCTGGTTCACCACTCCCATACGGTCCAGGTCCACCAGCGGGTTGAAACCCACAGAATATCTTCCTTCAAATACTTGAAAGAATTCTTGTGCAGGTAATTCCTTTTTTACAAAACGGGCAAGCTGTTCCGCTTCTTTCATATCGCGGATGATGATGCTTGGAGCATTTTGATAGCTATGTGAAAATGTTGCGCGTGTCTCTTCGTGCTTGTATTTGCCATGAATGATGATGGTGAATCCTCCCTTCCCGATTTCGCTTGACCTTTTCCATACCTTCTCCACGAAAGGACAGGTGGTGTTGTATTTCTTAATCTCCACGCCCTTTGCTTCAAGAAGTTTTTCGGTTTCAATTGTCGTCCCAAATGCAGGAACTATCACCACGTCATCACTTTTCACTTCATCCCAGGGAATGAATTGATGGCCTTCCGTGTCCATTATGAATCGGATGCCGTTTGCCTGAAGGTCGTCATTCACCGCAGGGTTATGAATCATCTGGCTGAGAAGAAAAATTCTTTTTCCGGGATTTTCTGCTATGGCTTTCCATGAAATCTCGATGGCATTTTCCACACCATAGCAGAATCCAAAATGTCGGGGAAGAAGAAATTGTACAGGACCGAAATCAAGAACCGTTGGAGAGAAGTCTTTTTTGCGCGGGTCGGTGAGTTTGCGTTTCTCCTTCACGCGACCTATCACTTGTGAACGGTAGTGCTGCGGTATGTCGAATTGTTTCATGAATTTTAGCCGGCAGCTATGCTCAATCGAGAAGTGCTGTCACATATTTCTTTAATTTCTTTTCACTTCGCGATGCTTTCAAAATGGGTTTCAGGTAATCCTCTTTCCTCAGCGCGTCATTTTCTTTCACAAGTGAGGCAACAACCTTCAAACCTTCTGCATGCAGTTTGATTTTACCAGTTTCTGTGGGATGTGTCATCTTGTGCAAAGCCATTCCGTGAGTAAAAACAAAAAACAAATCGGGATTGCGTGGCATAAAAGCAAGCGCATCGGAGTTGATGTCGAGTTGTATCCACGGAGAATTGCTTAGCCAAATCATTACGAAGGCATTCGCATTACTTCGGCTCTGAAATTCTTCTCTCAGGTCGGCCTCGCAAAGCCATTCCAGGCATCTGCGCACAAGTGCGCTGTCACGCGCATAGTCCTCCGGTGTTTCCCATGAATATTCCTCAGGTATGTAGGGACATTCCTTTACCTGCGCACTGACAGTGCTTAGTGCACCCAAGGTTACCAGTGTGATAAATAGCGATTTCAATTGAGTACGCGGTGTTGTTCACTGAATGAAATTCCCATTTGTTTCAGTTCTCCCAAAACCGGGTTGTAAATCTCCGGCAGGGTTGGCAATGTTATTCCGGTGAGTTTCATCTCACCGCGCAACATCATTTTGGCTGCAACGGCAATGGGTAGTCCAACAGTATTGGCCATTGCGGTGTGCACGACATCTTCCCCTAATACAACCAGCGAAGATTGCTGTTCATGTTTTTTCCCTTCATATAAATAAACGAAGCGATGCCACATAACAATCATGTCTTTGTCTCCTTCATCAAGTTTCCACTTTTCTTCGATGAGTTTTTGAAGAGCCGTGGCCGGTGTGGCATCGGCAAGACCAAGTTTCTTTTCATCAAAAATTCCCAGCCACTTTATTTTCTCAAGCGATTGGTCATCGGGTCGAAGGTACTTTTTGAAAGTTGATTCAACATTATTTCCGGTTGAGTTCGGCAGGAATGCAGAACTGAGTTCAGCCCATGTCTTGTTTTCCGAATTTTCGATAGTGAACGAATCATCCGTCAATCCAAGTTGCACCAGGAAATTCCATGCACGGCAAACCCCGACTTGCGAAGTGTTCCCCTGTACAATGTCGGAATGTTTTCAAGCCCATAGATGCTGCGGTACTTTAATGAATCGCGATTTGCGTATCCATCGAACTTGCCGTAACCCGGCACTTCAATTTCCGTGGTGTGTTCAAATAATTTGTGGTAGGGAATGAATTTCAGTTTCCCGTTGTGAAGAAACCGCGCTGTTCCTCCTGCACCGGCCAGCACCACGTTTCGTGGATTCCATGTCACTTTGTAGTTCCACGGATTGTTGTCGGATTCCGGTGCTATCAACCCACCTGTAAACGATTCGAAGCTTTGCAATTCACCGCCCTTCTTTTCGATAGAATGAATGATGTCCATCGCACTCATGTGATCAATGCCGGGGTCAACACCCATTTCGTTAAGGATAAGAACACCTTTTTGTTTCGCCTCATTGTCCAGTGGCCACATCTCATCAGCCACATAGGAAGGGGTGATGACATTTCTGCCTGCAGAAATAGCATCTTTTACAACTTCGAGATGCAGCGTTGCCGGAAGCATTGAAATCACCAGGTCGGCCTCAGCAATTTCTTTTCTGCGCTGTATGTCATCGGAAGCATCGAATTGAAACGCCTCACCGCGTTCATGTCCCGAAATTTTTTTCTGGGCGAATTTTAAATCCATATCGCCCACTCTCACCACCCAACCTTCATTTGCAGCATGTTGAAGCAGGTAGCGAATGAGTGATGAACTGGAACGGCCTGCGCCCAGGATGAGAATATTTTTCATGATTGATTTCGTCAAGCCAAAAATTTTTCAGGTAACAAATCGGATTAGAGATTCTTTAAAACCTGCGGCCAAAGATATTTTCGCACCGCCTTTCAAAAACCCGCGCTGGCAAAGGGCTGATAAAGTGGCTCATAATTTTGGCACAACCTTCGCCAACGCGCAGAACACACACAAGTAATTTTAACCCCGCCAACTGCAAAACCATGCTCGAGGCACAATAACAAATCAACCGACACAATATGAAAAAAATCTACACCGTTGTATGCTCGCTCTTGTTCTCAGCAGCGGCATTTTCACAAACTTCAAGCGCCACCATTTTCTCAGAGAATGGCGAGAAGTTCACCATCTACCTGAATGGTGAACAACAAAACGATACACCGAAGTCAAACGTTAAGATGACCAGTCTCATCTCTGAGTTCTACCAGTTGCGGGTGGACTTCGCTGACGCAGCACTCAAGGATTTTTCCGACAACACTTTTGGCCTTCAGGCCGGAATGGACAATTCCTACATGATTAAAGTGAATAAGAAAGGGGAGTTTGTTTGCCGCTGGCAATCTGCTACACCACTTACAGGTTCTGCTGCCACCACAACACAACCCGTGGATTCAGATGTGAAGAATTATGCTGAAGCAGATGACGCCCCGGTTGAAAAAACTGAAGGCTCGAATTCATCAACACAAGTAGCCACCAACGAAACAGGAGTGAACAATTCCGTGACCGTTACCGAAAAAACTACCACGACTACTAAAACGGATCCCAACACAACTACCACCGACAAAGTTTCCATGAACATGAACCTGGGTGGTGTAAACATGGGGGTGGATGTGAAGGTGGAAGGTGATGCAATGGAAATGGGAACGGATGTGCAGGAAAGTCATTCAACTACTACAACTACCACAACGAAAACAACTACATCGAACAACACCTCTAACACAGCTATTGCGAAGCCGAGGGAAGAAGTTGTGATAGTTGATAGCCGTTGTGCAAGTGCAATGTCGCAGGCCAATTTCGATTCTGCAAAAAACTCCATAGGCAGCAAGGGATTTGATGAGACCAAACTGTCACAGGCAAAAACCATTACAAAGGCCAATTGCCTCAAAGCAGCACAAATCAAGGAAATCTGCGAACTCTTCGGATTCGAGGAAACAAAACTTGCTTACGCCAAGTACGCCTACGATTATTGCTTCGACCAGAGCAATTATTATATCGTGAATGATGTGTTCGGTTTTTCTTCCAGCACTGAAGAGCTGAATGAATACATCAACTCAAAGTAAAAACAAGAACAGTGCTTCCGGCATTGCCGAAAGCCACTTACCTCACAGCAACAACAAAAAACGCATCGCTATTCGAAACAACTTTACACACTTCGTATATGAAAAACCTTTCTATAATTCTATCCTTCCTGTTGCTTGCAGCCTGTACCGGCTCAAAGCATTTCACCAAATTGGGACAGAAGCAGGAAGCAGCAGGCCTGGTGCGCGAGGCATCGGAGAACTATTACAATGCACTGCAGCGCAAGCGCGACAACATTGACGCACAACTTGGAATGAAGAAAACCGGCCAACTCGTTTTGAACGAAATGCTGAACGATTTTTCTAAGTCGAAAAACTTTGGTACCTCAAAGGAGGCCGTGTACTCATTTCATAAAGCTCGCGACTACCGCGATAAAATAAAAGGCGTAGGTGTTGATCTTTTGCTGGCAGATTTCTATGCTACAGATTACGAATCCGCCAAAGGCACTTACCTCATGCAGTTGTATGATGAGGGAACTAGTCTTTTGGAAGAACAAAAATTCACAGAAGCAGAATCCCGGTTTTCTGAAATTCGCAAGCTCGACCCGGATTACAAAGACGCGAAAGACCTGGGCGACATTGCATACCTCGAACCGCTGTACAGTGAAGGAAAAAAATCTTTTGCAGTAGGATATTACAGAAAGGCATACACCAATTTTGAAAAGGTGATACAGCGAAAGCTGGATTACAAGGATGCTAAAGCCATGAAAGATGAATCGTTGAAGAAAGGCACTTTCACTGTGGCACTTCTTCCTTTCGAAAATGCCACCGGCCAGCAAGGAATGGATGCCAAGATGAATGCCTATACCCTTGAAGCGGTTACCGCTATCAAGGACCCATTCCTAAAAGTGGTGGACCGCGAAAACATGCAAGCAATTTTGCAGGAACAAAAACTGCAACTTTCAGGAGTAATAAATGAATCCACCGCTGTAGAAGTAGGAAACCTGGTGGGTGCTCAAGCCATACTTACCGGAACCGTTTTGAGTTTCGACCAGAACAACGGCCGAATAAAAACCAGCACACGCGATGCCTACGAATCGTACCGCGTAAAAAAAGTGAACCAGGAAACAGGACAGGAGTATTTCGAAACGAAATACAAACCGGTGAAGTACACCGAATATTACAACACTAATTCCTGCGCGGTGACTTTCCAGTACAAACTGATTTCTCTGAAAACCGGTGAAATAATGAAAACGGAAATCATTGAAAAATCGTTAATGGATGAAGTTCTGTATGCCAAATACGATGGCGATGGAAAATCATTGGTTCCCGCAGGGCAAACGGGCCCCAACCTGGCTGAACGCGAAAAAAATTCGTTGCAGGGTTTACTCCAGGGCAGGCAAACCCTGAAAGCCCCAGGTGAACTTTCCAACGACTTGTTCAATCAGGTGTCACTTAAAATGTCCAGTGAAATCGGCTCGATATTTCAAAGCGTGATTCAATAGTGAATCTGTTAGATAGGCTGGCCTGATTTTGAAATTATGAAAACCCAAAGAAAAAAATACCTGACTTTATTTTCATCACTGATGGTGGTCATCATCACCATGTCCTTCTCTTGTAAAAACGGGAAAGACCTGTTGGAAAGCAAAGAGAACCCTGAGAATCCGAAACCTGAGTGGGTGAACAACCGCCCCGTGGTTGGTTCGCATTACATAGGAATTGGCGCTGCCTCTAAAACTTCGCAGCCGCTGGACTATGCTGATGTGGCGCGCAAGAATGCATTGAACGACCTGGCACAAGGCATAAGCGTGACCGTGCAGGGAACCACATTTCTCAACTCATTAGAAGTAAACAAGAATTTTTCGGAAGAATTTATTTCCACCATTGCCACCACTACTGATGAAAAAATAAGCGACTATGAAACTGCCGGCCAATGGGAAAATGGAACAGAATTCTGGGTGTTCTATCGCCTGAACAAAGCCTTGTACCAACAACAAAAACTGGAGAAGAAAAATCAGGCTATGAACTCGGCTTACGATTATTGGATGAAAGGGCAGGAGGCGGAAAAGCGTGCAAACATTCCATCGGCTTTCGATCTTTACTTTCATGGATTGTTTGCTATGAAGGAATACTGGAACGAGGTTAATGAATATGAAACCGACAGCAGTAGAATTTATCTCGACAATGAAATTTATTCCTCGTTGCAACGCATCACCACGGGCATGGTTGTCACTGTAGAGCAACCCAACGTGGTGTTGTCGGCAGAAAACAATTACCAGCAGGTGTTGGATGCAGCGGTGATGTACAATAGCAAACCTGTTCGTGGTATCACCGTGCTCTACCACTACGAAACCGACCGATACACGAAACCAAAACCACTGGTAACGGATGAACAAGGTAGAATTAAAGTACCGGTATCGGACATTCCGGCCAGCGTAAAAGACAAAAAAGTGAGCCTGCGAATGGACCTCGAACCGCTTCTTCCGGCTGACCTTGACCGCACCATTACTTCCACATTTGTAAAGAACATGAAAACAGACAGGCGCGATGTAGAAGTTGATCTCATCACTCCATCTTTCTTTATCGAGTCGGATGAAAATTATTTCGGCAAAGACGGTGCATCCATCGTACTTGCCAATTCGGTACAATCGAAACTGGCAGCAGAAGCTTATCGTATTGCCACCACCAAAACGGATGCTAACTATGTAATTAAAATCACATCGAATACCACCCAAGGCGGCACTTCACAAGGATTTCATGTGGCGCTTCTCGACTACAATTTTGAAGTAAAAAAGAATGTTACTAATGAAATTATGTTCCAGCGATCGGAGAATAATATCAAGGGGCTTCAACTGAATGCTGATGCCGCTGGTGTGGAAGCTTACAAGAAATGCAAAGAGAAAATGGAGAATGAAATAGTGAAGGCCATGTTGGAGTCGCTGTTCTGAAACCGTTGCCTGGCGAAGGCTACAGAGTTTGGCACGATTGCTGAAAATTCGTAACACATCCAATATCAACAATAAAAAAACAAACAATAACAATAAAAACCCCAACACAATGAACATTAGAAAATCTACAACCATCCTGTTTTTGGCCTTTGCTGTTCTTTTTACCGCTTCATGCAAAAAGAAAAAGAAAATGGCTGAAACCGCAAAGCCTAAGGGCGAAATCCTCATCAACGAGTATTGCACAGGCGAACAGTACATGTCCGACAAAGACGCATTTCGTGCAACTGCAACAGGTGAAAGCAGCGACCGCGAAGCAGCAAAGAAGAAAGCCCGTTCTAATGCAATGAGCGAGCTTTCGAAGTCCATCAACACTACTATGAAAGTGGTGGGCGATAACTACGTGAACTCCACCGAGTTCAACAACAAAGAAGAAATCACTGAAACTTTTCAGGAGATGGCACGCACACTAGTTGACCAGGAGCTTCGTGGTTCAGTAGAAATATGTGAGAAGCTTACTCAGCGCGAAGACTTAACTTTCGTTAGTTATGTGGCCATCGAACTTTCCGGACAGAAATTGGCTGATGCATACAAAGCTGGTCTTTCGAAAGACGAAAAACTGAAGGCCGACTTCAACTATGAAAAGTTTAAGGAAACTTTTGACAAGGAGATGGAGAAATTTGAACAGGACAGGAAATAAGTTTCAAACTCAATTGGAAAATAAAAACCCCCCAGTGAAAATCGCTGGGGGGTTTTTCGTTGGACAATTTATTTCTTATTCAATCACAATCCGTGTGGATGTGCTAACACCATTTGCGGATAGAGTCAATGTGTAAATCCCGGAAGAAATTTCGTTTACATCCACCGCAGTATTTCCATTCACAGCAAAAGTCTTCACCTCGCGACCAATCACATCACGAAGCGTTGCAGTTGCATTGTATTCCTCGCAGGTGATGTTAAGCAGGTCTTTGGCTGGGTTTGGAAATGCATTAAAATTGATGGCGCTGTTTTCTTCCACACCTACGTTGGTAAAAATTTCAATGTCGAATGCTCCAGTTCCTCCACCCCAGCCATCTACCTGAACCCAATACGTGTTGCCTGATGTGAGGGAGTAAACAAAAAAAGCCGAAGCGTAAACATCTCCATCACCGCAGCCCCCATCTGCATCATCGTTGCACTGATGGAAACCGAAAGTGGAATAGTCCGAACATGAAGTGGCAGTCCATACTGCAACCTGATTGTCGAAAGAAGTGGCGAAACATGTAGTGATTGCTACCGATCCGGTGGAAGGCGCAACAAACTTGAACCAAAGAGTATTGTCAACGGGTGTACCATCACACCAAAGGTTAATGCAATCTGCTTCAGGATCATCTAACGGCAGATTCGGTGGATTTACTTCGCCTTCATCAGCCGTAGCAAATGAATTATCGTGGGTTGTTGGTGCTGCATCCACAATTATTTCGATGGCATCACATGGAAAATCATTGATTGGAATAGGGCAAGCACCTTCAATTGCCGGTTCAACCGTTCCATTAAAATGGTTGACATAGAAGAGACCGAAGGCGGGGCCGTTGCTGTTCTGTGATGGATCCATAAATCCGGATGTGATCACGGTAAGCGCAGGCGAACCAAATGCTCCCAGTTGCAGACAATAGTCGTTGCCCATTGTGTTTCCGTTTTCATCGGTGAGATCAATGGAGTAGTTACCTGCTGGCAATTCGACATAGCCTGCACTGTTGAAATCATTGTAGAAAATGTTTTCAGCGATAGTGCTTCCATCGTCTAACAATTCAACATCAAACGCCTGTGAATCGGTAACGCCATTGTGGAAAAGAATATCCCACATTCCAAAGCCGGGGCCTGCCAGGTGCGCATCGTCATACAGTGCAAAACCTAAAGGCAGTTCAGGCGAATAGCCCGAATCACTGTAAATGCCATTCAGAATGGCTACATAATCTTTTGCTGCATCCAACGTGAAGGAAGTGGAATAAAGAGGGGAACTGTCGTCCACACTTCCGGCATCACAAATAGCCACGAACAGATTTGTGTTGGCCATTAATTCCAAATATCCGGTGCATGTGCGGAACTCCATATCATCTTCTACAAGTTCGCCTTCTATCCAGAGGTCAACAACAGCAAGAGCAAGATCGGCACTGTTGTGAACAATGTTGACGAGAGAAGTGGGAATGCCAGTGGTCACTTCAATTTCAAATATATCCTGCGCACCATCAAAGCCATCGAACTGGATGTAGTAAGTATCACCAGCGTTCAGTCCATCAATTGAAAGGATGGAGGCAAATTGATCTCCGGTATCACAGCCACCGATTGCATCATCATTTGCGGCAACGAAATCGTAGGTAGAAAAATCATCACAGTCGCCCGCTGTCCACAGAGCTATCTGCGTATCCATATCGGTTGCTTCGAAACAGGTGCTAATTACCACAGCGCCATTCGATGGCGCAACAAATTGGTACCACACAGTAAATTCAGGTTCCAGGCCATCGCACCATGCAAACTCACATGGTCCATCGGGTGGCGCTGCTTCATACACTTGAGCGGTTGCAAAAACGTTGCTACCAAGCAAGGCAGGATCATCCACCACAAGTAAAGTAGCATCGCAGGTATTGTCGTTGGAGGGTTGAGCAAATCCCGCAAACGGAGACATCAGTAAAAGAAAAGCAAAAAGTTTTGTATAAATTTTTTTCATTGGACTTATTTTTTGTTGGTTTTATTTTTTACGGGGTGTGAAAGTAATCCAGTCCATGGACCATAGCGCGGCTGTTGAACGCTATGGTTTATGGACTATGAGCAATGATCCTGTTTTCTATTTCGGTTCCAGGAAATTCTTAATATTAGAACGAACATGGTCGCGATGTGCCTTGGTCAACGCATCTGGCGATGTTCCGCCTGCCATCATCTGGTCAATACGTTTCAGTTCGCTCATGGCCATACCGATGCTTACATGATCGTAGTTGTTTTTAGGATCAAGGATGCGCCCAAGACGTGCGGTGTATTCCACTTGCAGATTCTGGCGGAAAGTGTTCACACTGGTTTTTGCATCGGAGGAGAAAATCGAATTTGTCAAATCCATCATCACTTCGTCCAGCGAGTAATCGTTACCATAAAGTTTGCTGTCAATAATGCGCTGCAACACATTGCGGTGGAGCAAATGATTAAGGCATTCGCTCTGAAGCATAAGCACACGGGCATGGATATCGGGATCCTGATTATTGCCGAAGTGACTGAATCCTCTCCGTTGTTCCAGCAAATAATTGTAGGCATTGGATGTGGCGTCAAACGCATTGGGCGCAAATGCGTATTTCGACAGTGCGCTCATAGCTGCCTTTTGATCTTCTTCGCTTACTGGATCCAATGGTTTTTGGGTACTGCCCTGCCCGGGAAAACTTCGGTCGTAATGCACACCGCCAATCTGCCGGGTCATTACGCGAATTTGCCCACCGTATTCGCCAGTGGTAATGAAATAGGCCTGTAGTAATTCCTGATAACTCTGGTTGTTTTTCGAGAATTTGTCTTTGAGTTTCGGCAGTATGGTGTTCACCAAATCGCAACGTTCCGATGCATATCGAACAGGATCATCGGTAAGATCGTAGATGTTTACATCAGGATCAATTCCATTTCCACTGCTGCGCATATCATCGGCATCGTTGCCATAAGCAAGCCTTGGATCTACTGAGCGATCCGTAATTTGTTTCAGGCGGTATTCTTCCGAAATAGGATCATCCATAGCGGGGCTATAACCATATTCTATCACCCACAAATCATAAGGCCCCGGTTTACCATCGCAGTAAAGTGATTGTTGTTTAGGGTCGAGTTGATAATTGAAGGCCGGATATTCCATCACGCTGTTTGCCAAACCTTCTTTGGCAATTTTCTCCTTGTCTTTTACGGCTTCCACACTCTGCATGGTGCTTGCACGCATGTTATGGGTGAGGCCAAGGGTGTGCCCTACTTCATGCAGCACTAGTCTGTAAAGAAGTTGACGCACTATTTCTTTCTCTGCCGCTTTATCCATTCCCAAAGCCGATGAAGCTGCGGTTCCGAAAATCAAATCGTGATTCGTCATATCACTGGCCATACAGAAGAACGGGTTGCGGCTGTGCATCTGTTTCATGGCATCCAGTTTTTCATCGGTGAGGAAGCCAGTAGTCTTGAATATTTTTTCAGCATTCACCCGATTGACGATGGCCACAAATTCAAGCATGATATCGGCACCAAGAATTTGCCCGGTGCGCGGATTAACGAAGGAAGGGCCGTAACCACCAAAGGGAGGAAGCGGAGAAGATGTCCAGCGCAATACGTTGTAGCGGATATCACCAGCATCCCATGCCGCGTCATCGGGTTGCTCTTTGCACACCATTGCATTGCGGAAACCAGCTACTTCAAATGCCTCGTTCCAGCGCTCACATGCTTCTTTAATAATGGGGCGCAGTTCCACCGGTGTAGTGTTTTCAATCCAGAAGGTAATGGGTTCAACAGGTTCCGAAATTGCTGCTGCGGGATCTTTCTTTTCGAGATTCCAGCGGTGGATCACGTCACGGTAAGGAGTGGGTGAAAAACTGGTCATGTCCGTAACCTGAGTGGTGAAGTAACCCAAGCGAGGATCATCCAACCGCGCTTTGAAATTGTTCCTCGGCATTTCGAGCAATGAGTGTTGGTACTTGATAGTGATATTCCTTGCGTCAACAATTGCTTCGGTGAAAAAGTTGAAACCAGGGCTTCCATTTTCGAATACATAAGCCACAGTGAGTTCTGTGTTCTGCGGATAATTGTTTATCTCTTCCACGCGGGTTTTATCCTTGCTGATGCTGCCGAGTGCTCCCGGAGGTGCACCGGGTGGCGAAGGGAATTTTATCATCTGGAATTTCTCGCTGAGGAAAATTGCATCACCATCCAGCAGGTAAGAAGTTTTGTCTTTCGATGTGGCTTCAATTTTTTCGCTGGCCAGCAGCGGGTCGTTGATGTTGGCATCCGCTGCCCGCGCCAATGCAGACTCAGGATCGTAATAGAAACTGGTGTTATCCTGAAGGACTTCGATGCGTTCATAAGAACGGTGGAAACGAATCACTTTGCTGTCGCCATAGGAGCCGCGGAAGTATCCTGCCTCTACCGGTGCATCGGCAATATGATTGAAGTAGATGTAATCCTTGTCCAGTTGCGCGGCTTTTACTTCGAGGTATGTTTTGCCACTCACCGTGTCGCGCCAAAGTGTGAAGAGACCATCGCTCTTTGTGCATTTTTTGGTGATGTCGCCAAACTTGTCTTCGTCTTTTTTGTCAGAAGACGCGCTTCCCTTTTTCCCCTTTTTCTTGTCAGGTGTTTTTGTGTCTGATGTTTTTGTGTCTTGCGCGAAAGTGATTCCTGCAGCAAGAAGCAATGTGAATGTGAACAGAAGTATTTGTTTCATAATTATGAATTTTTGCCTCACCCCGCCCTCTCCAAAAGGAGAAGGAATCGGAAGAGAATTTATTGGACGAATTTACTTTCAGTTACACACTCTGAAATTGCCGCTTATATAAAATGGCTTTCGGAGTGAGGTCCACCGCTTGAGGTTGGTTGTGTTTTTCACAAACAAGACAGGCAACGTTTTGCCTTAGTTTGGTATCTATCTTGCGCAATCAAAACTTCTTACTCAATGAAAAACACACTACTATTTTTTACACTCTTCGCCTCCACCTTCGCAACAGCACAATGTGTGGACATCTCACAAATTAACCTTGAACAGCCCTGCCCTCTTTTTTATGATCCGGTGTGCGGATGCAACGGGGTTACCTATGGCAACAGTTGTGAAGCAATTTACTGGGGCGGTGTCACCACCTACTCTGACGGAGCATGTGCCCTTCCCGATACATGCGTGGATGCCGGAGGTGTGGATTTCGGGCCTTGCGACATGGTGCTTGGCATTCTGCTGGTGAACGGACAATGCCAGTATGTAAGTGGTTGTTCATGGGTGGGATCGGACAACATTGATTATTCGCCTTATTCCTTTGGAACCATAGAAGACTGCGAGTATGAGTGTGTGGTTCCGGCAGGCTGTGTAGATCCCGAACAAATTGACAACAACGTTATCTGCACGCAACAATGGGATCCCGTTTGCGGATGTGACGGAGTGACCTATTCCAACGAGTGTTATGCATACAACTACGGTGGTGTCACCGCATGGACAACGGGCGAATGTGCTCCTCCTGATTCCTGCCTTGATGCAGGTGGTGCTGATTTCGGACCGTGCGATATGGTGCTGGGTGTGGTAATGGTTTACGGTGTATGCCAATACGTGAGTGGTTGTTCATGGGTATCTTCTGACGGGATTGATTATGCACCTTACTCTTATGGAACGATTGAAGACTGCGAGTATGCATGCCTGCCTCCCATCGACTGCTACAATCCGGAACAGATTGACGAGACTGTGCTTTGCATTGCATTGTGGAATCCCGTTTGCGGTTGCAATGGTGTCACCTACTCCAACGATTGTGTAGCATTCTTTTACGGTGGTGTCACCACATGGACTCCCGGTGAGTGCAAGGGGGGCGGTGGCTGCATCAACCCATCGCAAATCAACCTGAACCAACCCTGCCCCGATTTCTACGATCCTGTTTGCGGATGTGATGGTATTGAATACGGCAACAATTGTGAGGCTTATTATTATGGAGGTGTCACCACGTATTCGCCCTGGCCTTGCGATTCATCGTTGAACTGCCAGATAATTCCCAACCAGGTAGATTTTGGTGATTGTGAAATGGTGCTGGGATGGGCCATGACGGAAACAGGCTGTACACCATTGAGCGGATGCAGCACCACGGGATTTAACGGTGTGGATTATTCCGCATACTTCTATGAAACCTTCGGCCAATGCGAACTCCAGTGCGACTCCGCCATGCTCGATTGTATTGAACCCGGCTTCATTAACCTCAACGTTTTCTGCACCACCGATTACGATCCGGTGTGTGGATGCGATACCGTGACCTACACCAACGATTGTGTGGCCTACAACTTTTACGGTGTCACTTCATGGACACCGGGCGAATGTTTCGATAATGTGGATGATAGTTCGATCTCCCAGCTTTACATCTACCCCAACCCCGCCAGCCACCAACTCCACATCTCCCTGCCCAAAGCCCTTGCAGCAACTGTCACGGTGCGCGATGCTGTGGGAAGATTAGTACACACACAAAAAACACCAGCACAAAAAACCACCCAACTGGATGTCTCCCACCTCAGCAGGGGTGTGTATGTGTTGAGTGTGCAATTGGACAATGGACAAAGGTTCAGCCAGCGATGGTTGAAGGAGTAAATACGGTCTTTAACTATATAATTTAGGATAATAAACCCCGCGTGATGAACGCGGGGTTTTGTTTTGGGATGATAAAAAGCCATGCTGAACAAGTTGCCTATCAACTCAAGATACCTTTCGGGATGCCCGTTACCAATTCCCCCGCCTTCTCCATTCCCTCCCGCATATACACATCATTCTCTATAAAGGGCACCTGCGCGCGCAGTTGTGCATGAAGTTTTTCAATGGCGGGTGAACTCTTCAAAGGCTTGCGGAAATCCAATGCCTGTGCAGCCGTAAAAAGTTCTATGCCAATGATGCGCTGGAGATTGTGCAGCACACGCAGGCATTTGGTGGCCGCATTGGCCCCCATGCTCACGTGGTCTTCCTGCCCGTTGCTGCTGTCAATAGTATCCACACTGGCGGGGGTGCACAATTGTTTGTTCTGGCTCACCATGCTGGCAGCGGTGTATTGCGGAATCATGAAACCACTGTTCAGTCCTGCGTTTTTTACGAGGAAGTGTGGCAATCCCCGCTGGCCGCTAATGAGTTTGTAAGTCCTGCGTTCGCTTATGCTGCCTGCTTCGGCAAGGGCAATGGCCAGGAAGTCGAGCGCAAGGGCAAGTGGTTCTCCATGAAAATTTCCACCGCTTATCACCTCACCCGTTTCCGGGAAGATGATGGGATTGTCCGTCACGCTGTTTATTTCAGTATTCACCACATGCAGCGCATGATCCAGTGTGTGATACACCGCGCCCATCACCTGCGGAATGCACCGGAAACTATACGGGTCCTGCACATGCTTTTTTTCTTGTTTGATAATTTCACTACCCTCCAGTGCCCTGCGGATTTGCTCCGATACACGCGACACATTTTGCTGCGGGCGTATGCGGGCTATGCGTTCAGAAAAAGGTTCGATGCGACCGTCAAAAGCATCGAGCGACATGGCCGAAACCAATAAAGATTTATCCAGCAGCTCGACACCAAGGGTGCAACACCACACGGCATAAGCATTCATGAATTGTGTGCCGTTGATGAGTGCAAGACCTTCCTTACTTTTTAGTTTCAATGGTGCAAGGCCGGCATCTTTCAACGCATCAGCTGCCCGCATTTTTTTTCCTTTGAAATAAACTTCACCCCGGCCAATGAGCGGAAGCGCCAGGTGCGCAAGAGGAGCCAGGTCGCCACTGGCACCCAGCGAACCCAACTCGTAAACCACCGGCAGCATGTCGAGGTTGAAGAAATCAACCAGCCTTTGAACCGTGACAACCCCTACCCCACTGTGGCCAAGACTGAGTGCATGAATTTTAAGGAGCAACATCAGTTTAACCAACTCGTGCGGAATTTCATCACCGGCACCGCAGGCATGGGAGAGCAAGAGGTTTCGCTGCAACGTTTCAAGATCATCATCACCAATCGCCTTATCGCACAGCGCCCCGAAGCCGGTATTGATTCCATAAACAGGATTGTTGTTTTTCGCCAGTGACTCATCAAGAAACTCACGGCAGGCTTTAATGGAGGATAGGGCTTCCACAGAAAGTTCAAGTTGTTTACTCAACCGGATGATGTCGAGCGCTTCTGTTGCTTCAAGTTGTTGTTTGGGATGGATATGATGGATTTCCATAGTGAGTTGCGTTGCGGGCAAAGGTGCAGGATTTGGAGGTTTAGAGGGTCGATGCCTTCGGGTAACAAAAAGAATTTATACACATTAGGATAATATTCTGGGTTGTCCTCTAAAGTGTGTAAGCAACAAAGTTGTTCGGAAATTTCTTTTGACCCACCTATACAGCGGTCAGAAAAAATTTCGGAACAACTTTACGGGAAGCTTATCACACACCATCATGAAAAAAGAAGACGTGTTTACCAGAGCATTTTTGAAGCCATTCAAAAGCGGAGAAGAATTCAACCTGTTGCTGCACCCACTCCAGAAACGGGGCGTTGAACAACTGCTGGAAGGAGAAATGGACGCCTATCTGGGCTGCGAAAAACGCCAACCTTCCGATGGTGCGAATGTGCGCAACGGACACACCGGCAGGAAGATCAAGTCCAGTTTTGGTGTATCGGAAATCAGTGTGCCGCGCGACCGTGATTCCACAATCTCGCCCATGCTCCTTCCCAAACGCAGGGGCATTTTGGAGGGCATCCAGAGCATAATCATTTCCCTTTAGGCAATGGGAATGCCGGTGAGTGAAATCGAAGAACAAATCCGCGAGGTTTACAACGTTGACATCTCCTCTCCCACCCTATCGCGCATCACCGATCGCATTGCCCCGGATGTTGTTGCCTGGCAAAATAGACCGCTGGAGCCGGTCTACCGGATGGTGTGGTTGAATGGCGTTGTTTTCAAAGTGCTCGAGAACTCCCGCGTGATTGAAAAATAATCTACATCGCCATCGGAATCAGTATTGATAGGCTGCTTTGTGCACCTTTGCTGCCCATGAGTGACGGTAAAGTAAAACTGATGTATGCCCATCCGCGGGCTGCCTTCAACCAGGTGCTGCACAACATTGGCGAACTGATGGACGAGCGCACTTTCGATCTCTATGCCATGGCCACGAAACTTTATGAACTTAACCGCTCGCCTTACCATAACGAGACTACAGTAGAAGGCACACGGAAATTCGTACCGATGGAAATACTTCGCGAAGCAAATGATCCAAACATCAATGCACTGCTCGATCTCAATATAAAAATTTTCGCGCATATAAAAACATTGCAACATTATTATGAAACCACACCGGAGTTTGCTGCCGACCCGGAAAACATCTTTGGTGAACACCCTGCCAACACGAATTACATCCGCCTGGAAAATTTTGAAAAACCGAAAGACCAATAAGCAATGAACAATTGGCAATATACAAAAGGAAACCGGCCATTCTCAACTGGCCTTTGGCTGTCATTCCCTAACCATTAACCACCTCCCATGCCCTCACTTTATCCCCTTTACCAATACAATGAGACCATCAGCGCGTTGATGGAAATGCTTGCCGACATGAGTATTGAGTTGAAACTACAGGCCCGACTGCTTGCTGCTGAAACCGATTTGAAAGAAAAAGTGGACATGGCCATGATGGAAGAAAACACGCGCTATGTGATTAATCCCACGGAACTGGCCACCTGCACCAATTCGCAACTGCTCACCACAATGGAATGTGCTGCGGATATTGATGCTCTGTTGAAACACCTTAATACATACTGGAGAGAAACACCCGAAGGGAAGAATTGAAACCGATCCCTTTGCGTTTAACTCAACCTTCCTTTCTATATAAATGAAGTTTTCCTGTCCGGGGAAACAACCCCCTTTTTTGGAAACCTTTCCTTCTTATATGGTGCCTGATCCATTTCAGATCATGTAATTTCCCTTACGGTTCTCTTGACAAACGTAAGAGAAATACTGACAAACGTAAGAGATGGTCTGCCACACGTAAGAGATCTTCTGCCAACCGTAAGAGAAGTACTGACAAACGCAAGAGATGGTCTGCCAACCGTAAGAGATGGTCTGCCAAACGTAAGAGAAGTTCTGACAAACGTAAGAGATGGTCTGCCAACCGTAAAGTACTGACAAACGCAAGAGATGGTCTGCCAACCGTAAGAGAAGTACTGACAAACAAAAAGAATTTTTGCTGATAAACAGCAAGTTACCTATTTTACATGCCCAACTCCAGGCAGTTTTTCTCGAAAATGGATGTTTTTTGAGGAGCACCCAAAGTATAGCTTGATGAGTGCTTCCAATGTCAAACGCTTTATACAGGTATAAGTTGAAATGGGGACCTGCTGTAATCAGCCAAAACTGCTGTGTTTTCCATTTCGGTCTTTATCATTCATAAATGTTCCTGGGGCGTATGTATTGGCACGGGGCCGATCACCATTTAAGAGGCGCTGGTGTGGAAGTAAAATTCAGAACAAGCTCTGTTGTGCAACCTCATCTGGGTAGTGGAATGGCTTGATGGCATCATCCACATCCGTTGCTGAGTTTTTTCCTTTCAGTGGTTTTACGGTGTGGGCTTCCAGCCAATCATTGGGGGCAGCTTGCATCAATTCTGTCAGTTGTTCTTTGGTGCTATCGGGATCAAGCCATACCAGCAGGTCATCGCCCGAAAGCACCAACGGCATGCGTGGATCATTTTTTTTTGCATTGTGAATTTTTGCCATCATCTCGTTGGCCTCGGTGGTCACTATACTGAAGGTTTTGATAAGGTTGCCGGTATGAGGGTCGTGCCACTCATCATAGATGCTGGCCAGAAAGTAAAACTCAGCATCTTTCTTCGTGATGTAATGAGGTATGGTCTTGCCTCCTTTGTGATGATGCTCAAAAAAACCATTGAGCGGCAACAGGCATCGCTTGTTTAAAACGGAATACTTGAAAGATGGTTTTTCGAAAATGGTTTCAGCGCGGGCATTCAATGTTTTGCCTGCTATTTCTTTGGCTGCTTCCGCATTGGTAATGTGCCCTGGTATGAGGCCCCACAACATGGAATCGTGCCTTATCGCGCCATCTTCCCTGTAGAGCGCCACATGCGCATTGTGATCAAAACCATTTGACACTCCGTTGCCTTTGGAAGCGTTGTCTGAATCAGCGGCATTGGCCGATCTGAATGTTTCACTTTCCGGATCAAAACCCGCAAAGCCCGTGCGCTTAAGCATGTCTTCCAATGCAGCCTGCACTTCCTCAGGCGACAGCCCTGCGTGTTTTCCCGCCTTCTTAAAGCGCCTCACATATTGCAGGATGTTGTAACAGAATAACATTCTTTGAGAGATGACAATGTAAAAAGACCAAACAAGACTGCGTGAGTGATTATGACTTCCTTCTCTTTCCTTCTAAGACTTCAAGATTTTCTTTCATTGCAGATGAACAGGGAACGCAAAATTGCTCTCGCTGCTACATATTTGCCGTGCAATTTTAGTGAAATGAACCTAACGCTCGATTTTGTAAAAACCCTGCACCCCGGAGATGAACTGGTGTTGAGCGGTCTCTATCACCCAAGACTGCATATACGTTACCTTGGACTGCAGGAAGAATGGCCTATTCTCAGGCCCCTTACCCATTACTCAATACTGTTTAATGTGCTGAAACATGCTGTGCGAAAAAGCACAGACACCTG